>CAMDTB010000003.1 GCA_945907245.1 Rhizobium sp. Q54 | reverse complement strand
CATGTAGATGAACGCCATGATCCAGATCTTCGGCATTGTCAGCGCCTGGACGATGGATCCATGCGCCGTCGCGGCCGAGGCTTCATGCTCCTCGGCCAGCTTGCCGTTCAGCCAGGCCTTCTCGTCGTTGGCGAGCCAGGCTGCGTCGTCCGGCCTGTTGGGGAGAATGAGCATCACGACGACGCCCATCAGTACCGTGGGCACTCCCTCGATGATGAACAGCCATTGCCATCCGGCCAGGCCGAGATGGTCCATCCCCAGGATCAGGGTCGACACCGGCGCGCCCAGGATGCTCGACAGCGGCAGGGCGACGAGGAACGAGCCGATGATCCGCGCCCGCCAGGCGGCGGGGAACCAGACCGACAGGTAATAGACGATGCCCGGAAAGAAGCCGGCCTCCGCGAAGCCCAGCAGGAAGCGCAGCACGTAGAAGCTGGTCTCGTCCGTGACCAGTGCCATGCAGGCGGAGATGATGCCCCAGCTGATCATGATCCGGGCGATCCAGGCGCGGGCGCCGTATCGCTTCAGCAGGATGTTGCTGGGGACCTCGAACAGTAGATAGCCAATAAAGAAGATGCCTGCGCCGAGCCCGTAGGCGCTGGCGCTCAGGCCCAGGTCGGCGTTCATGGTGAGGGCGGCGTAGCCGATGTTCACCCGGTTGAGGAACGACAGGAAATAGCACACCACCAGCAGCGTCAGCAGCCGCCATGCCACCTTGCGGCAGATCCGATCGCCCATATGTCCGGCCCCTCCCGTTTGTCGGCGGAGGCACAATGGCATGGGACCGCCGGTGCGGGAAGGGTTTAGCCCTTGTCGACCACGTCGGTGTCCGGACGGTCGTCGCCGCGCGCGGTTTCCTCGTGCCACACCCCGCGCTCGTCCTCGAACTCGATATCGGTGGTTTCGCCAGGAAGCTCCTGGCGCTCTGCGGCCGACCTGGCGGCTTGCAGCGCCTCGTCATGGCTGGCGAAGGTTTCGGACAGCACGTCGCCGACCTTGTAGGCCCAGCCGCCGTCATGCTCGACGATCTTGTAAACGACTTCGGTCATGGCACGCTCCTTCTCTGCCCGCATCAACGGGGCGGCGGCCGGCCGGTTCCGCTCAGCGCAGCGCGAGCAGCATGTCCGCCAGGGCGTCCGGCAGGTCGATCATGATGTCGTGGCCGCACGGCGCGGTGCGAGCGGTCCAGTCCGGATCGGCGGCCAGCCGCTCGAGGAGCTCGGCGAACGGGTTCGGCGACCAGCCGTCGCAGTAGACATAGACCTTGCGCGGCACGGCCTTCCAGGCGCCGGTCAGCGAGATGCGTTGCAGGAACGCGGCGAACGGATGCGGGCCGCACTTGGCGTCGACCCAGGCCCGGTCGGCCGGATTGACGCTGAAGCCTTCGGCGGAGACCGGCGGCGCCACAAGGCCGCCGTGGCACGACGCGCCGTCGGTGAGGAACTGGCGGAAGCCCTCGCTGGTGAGGGCCAGCAGCGAATCCCCGTCCTCGGGCACGAAGGCGTCCAGATAGACGAGCGTGGCGATGCGCGCGGCCATCCGGTCGGCGACGCCCGAGATCACCATGCCGCCGAATGAATGTCCCACCAGCACGACCTGATCCAGGTCCTCGTAGTCGATGACGTTCGCCACGTCCTGGATCTGGGTGTCCAGGTTGATGTCGGCGGTCAGCAGATGGGATCGTTCGCCCAGGCCGGTCAGGGTCGGTGTGAAGACGTCATGGCCCTGGTCGCGAAGCAGCCGCGCGACCTTGCGCCAGCACCAGCCGCCATGCCAGCCGCCATGGACGAGGACGAAGTTGCTCATCGATCGCGTGGCGGCGGCGAGGTCGGGGGTGGGGCCGGCGGTCCGGGTCTGACCGGCGTCGTCGACGGCGAAGACGAAGGCTTCTCCTCGTCGTTGTCGGTGGCGGGCTTCGGCCTGGTCTTGCCGCCTTCGGCCTTCTCGGCTTCGGTCTTGACCTTCTTGCCCGTTCCGGCGCTATCCCCAGCCTCATCGGCGGTATCGTTTCCGGCGGTGGCAGACGCCGCCGGCTTCGGCTTGGCGGGCTGCGCCCATGCCGTCACCGGCAGAGCACCGGCGGCAACCAGAATGGTCAGCGCGAGCAATCCGGCCGGGAACCTCAGCATGTGCTTCTGCACTGGACCTGCTCCCGGCGGGTGACCTGACCCGTATAGGTGTCGACATATTCGTCGAAGCAGCCCTGCGCCGTGCTGAGGTGCCGCTTGATGGTCCGGCCGTCCGGCATGAACGTCTGGCAGACCACCGTGGCGGCCTCGCCGGATGCCACCTGGTAGGTTCCCTCGGTGCGCCACGTCGCGTTCTCGCCGGCATGGGCCGACGAGATGAACGGCAGCGATGCGGTCTGCTTGTCCTTGACGATCGAGTTCAGCAGCACCCACTGGTAGAAGTTGCCCTGCCGGGGCGTCGCCACGCGCACGAAGATGTCGCCGGAATTGCAGATGGTCGCGTCGACCTTCAGGTTCTCGGGCGTGGAGTACCAGTCGAACGGCGCGGCCGAGCACGTCAGGTTGGCGCGCCAGGCGTCTTGCTGCTGCTTGGCCTCCTCCCAGCCTCGGTCCTCGACCCCGTTGAACATGGCCTGCGCCTTGTCCACCCATTGCGGCGCGGCCGACAGGATGGAGATCGCCAGCGTCGGATAGAGTATGACCCATTGCCACCACTTGGCCGGCCCAGCCTTGGCCCCGTCCGCCTCGGAAGTGCTCGCCTTTGGCATTGTCTTTGCCCGACTGTGCAAGTGCCCGCCTACGCGGGTATGGTACCGCAATCGCAGGCCGAAATGAAGCAGAGCCCTATTCGCCGTGCAGCGCCTGGAACGAGCGGCGCTGGAACAGCCAGCGGCCACCCTGCTTTACCACCACGTCGTCATACTGGCCGCGCGGGCGCAACTCGGTGCCGTCCTGCATCACCGCGACCTCGGAGGTATAGGAGCGCACATGCGCCACGTCGCCCTCGATGCGGATCGTGCCGGGCATGGCCATCATGTTGACGAACGGGAACAGTTTCATGGAGTCGACCCAGGCGGCGACGATGGCCGCCTTGCCCTTCACCGATTCCATGCCGGGGACGACGGGCAGGTTCCATTCGCTGTCCTCGGCCCAGTTGGCGTCCCACAGCGCCGCGTCGCGCTGGTTCACGGCGTTGCAGTAGTGCTCGATCAGCTCGCGGATAGCGAGCCGGTCGTCGGTCGGTCCGGTATTCATTGGAGTCTCCCCAGGTTGCGGTTTTGAGCGCTTTCAGCCAAGGCGGAATCGCCTTGGCGTCCCTAAGCCGCGGCGACCAAAGCCCGGGCGGCGAGCCGCCCTGCGGCCGGGTTCCCCGCACCGGTCGCGCCAGTGTGATGAAAACGCCGGCGCTTTCCAAGCATCTTGCCGCACGGCCGCGCCTTGTGGCCGGAGCCTCCATCCGATAGCCTCCGGCGCATTAACGGGGTTCACAACACGGAGACTGGCCTTGATGCGCCGGATGGAACGGATCGCGCTGGTGGCGATCGCTGGAGTTGCCATGATCGCCTGGACATCGATGCCCGGCGTCGCCGCGCCGGAAGCGCCGCAGTCGACGCCGGCCATGGTGGCCGCGAGCGCCAGCCGGACCGAGCCGCGGCAGGATCCGGCGCGTCCCATCACCCAGCCGGCCTATCCGTCCGACGCATTCCAGAAGGGCGAGGAAGGGTCGGTGGTGCTGAAGTTCGTCGTGCGTCCTGACGGATCTGTCGATCCGGCGACGGTCGCCGTCGACCAGAGCAGCGGCTCGGCGTCGCTCGACAAGGCCGCCGTCGCCGAAGCCGGCACCAAGTGGCGTTTCCAGCCGGCGACCGAGAACGGCAAGCCGGTCGCCGCCACCCACATGTTCCGGGTGGTGTTCGAGATCCAGGAATCTCCCGACCAAGCCAAGCGCACGGTCATCATTTCCAAGCCCGGCCTCGCCGATGTTAAGAAGAAGTTCACGCCCGGCGCACGCAACGGCGTCAACAAGGAGGACAACCGTCCCTATCAGGAAGGCAAGGTCGAGAACGTCTATTATCGTTTCTATGACGACGGTTCGGGCACTTTCGAGACCAGCGCGCCGGGCACGGACAGCGTCGGCGCCTGGAATCTGATCTGCGGCACCAGCGGCGAGGATACGGTCTGCGTCGCCCGCTACTTCAAGCTGGAGGTGGTGCTGGTGAAGGACAAGGGCTGGCTGGTGCGGTTGATCGGCCAGCGCATGACCGCCTGCCCTATCGCCTTCCTGCCCAAGGACCCAGCCAAGGAGGTGACGGCGATCACATTCAAGGGCGAGCCTGTCGGCCCTGCCGTGTTCCCCGACAGTACCGGCATCATCAACAGCCTGATGGAAATGGATTCCTTCGTTGCGCCCTGCGGCGAGAATATGGTCGCTGACCCGAGCATGGCGATGACCCCGGCGCCGTTTCCCGTTATCCGCCGCTATATGGAATGGGTGCTGAACGGCCAGCCGGCGAGCTGACGCGAGCATCACCTACTTTCCCGTTCCTTCCCGAACGGCGGCAAGGCTAGACTGCCGCCACATTCCGGGGAGAGAACGTCATGGGTAAAGCGAAGCAGGTCGGCCTGTCGGCCGAGCGTCTGGACCGCATCAACGAGATGCTGCAGCGGAAATATGTCGGGCCGGGAGAAATTCCGGGCAGCCTGATCCAGGTCTGGCGGCGCGGCGAGCTGGCCTATAATGGCATGCTCGGCTCCATGGACCTGGAGCGCGCCAAGCCCATGCGGGAAGACTCCATCTTCCGCATCTACTCCATGACCAAGCCGATCACCGCCGTGGCGCTGATGACCCTCGTCGAGCAAGGGCTGATCGGCCTCGACGACGATGTGGCCGCCCATATCCCGTCGTGGAAAAATCTCAGCGTGTTCGCAGGCGGCGTGCCGGGAGCGTTCCTGACCACGCCGCTCAGGCGGCCCATGAAGGTGATCGACCTGTTCACCCACACGGCGGGCCTGACCTACGGCTTCATGGCGCGGACCAACGTCGATGCCGCCTACCGCAAGCGCAAGATCGCCGACATGCCGAACGAGCGCGACCTGGACGGCTTCGTCGAGGACCTGGCGGAACTGCCGCTGGAATGCTCGCCGGGCGAATCCTGGAACTATTCCGTGTCCATCGATGTGCTGGGCTACCTGGTGCAGAAGATTTCCGGGCAGAAATTCGGCGAGTTCCTAAGCACGACGCTGTTCGAGCCGCTGGGCATGAAGGACACGGCGTTCCACGTGCCGGCCGACAAGATCGAGCGCTTCGCCACCTGCTACGTGGCCAGGCCCGAAGGCGGCATCAAGCTGCAGGACGACGCGCAGGCCAGCACCTATGCCGCGCCGCCGGTGTTCGAATCGGGCGGCGGCGGTCTGGTGTCGACGGCGGGGGACTACATGCGGTTCTGCCGCATGCTGCTGAACGGCGGCGAACTGGACGGCCAGCGCATCCTCAGCGCCAAGACCGTGGCCCTGTTCAGTCTCAACCACCTGCCCGGCGGCAAGGATATGACCGAGATCGGTCTGGCGCCGGCCCAGTTCAACGAGGCGGGCTACGCCGGCGTCGGGTTCTCGCTGGGCTGCGGTGTGACCATCGACGTGGCGCGCACCCGCCTGCCGGGCACGGTCGGCGAGTTCTTCTGGGGTGGCGCGGCCGCCACCGCCTTCTGGATCGATCCGAAGGAGGACCTGGCCGTGGTGTTCATGACCCAGGTGCTGCAGTCGCCGCACCACATCAGCCTGCGCCGGGATATGCGCACCCTGGTCTACTCGGCGCTGAGCGAATCCTACGCATAGCGAGGCTGACGGCCCGAGCTCGCCGACCGGTCAAGCCAGCGCCTTCATCAGCCTTCCGGCGGCCTTCAGCGCCGATGCGACGGCCTGGTCCATGTTGTAGTAGCGATACTCCGCCAGCCTGCCGACGAAGGTAACGTCCCGCTCCGCCTTGGCCAGCGCCCGGTAGCGGCGATACAGCGCCCTGCTGGCCTGGTTCGGCACCGGATAATAAGGCTCTCCATCGGCCTCGGGATATTCGCGGACGATCGAGGTTCCTGTCACCTGCTGGCCGGTGATCTTGCGGAATTCGGTGATTCGGGTGAACGCCTGTTCGCCTGGATAGTTGACCGTCGCGGCCGGCTGGAAGCTGTCCGTGCCGGCGATATGCTCATGCTCGAAACGCAGCGACCGGTAGGGCAGGCGGCCCAGCGCATGGCCGAACCAGGCGTCGATGGGACCGGTATAGACGGTATGGAGCGGCTTGAAGCGATCGCGCTCGGCGAGGAAGTCGACGGCGTAATCCACGGCGATCAGTTCGTGGTCAAGCATGCGCCGGAACAGCGCGGTGTAGCCATCGGCCGGCATGGCCTGGAAACGGTCGGTGAAATAGCGGTCGTCGCGGCTGATGCGCACCGGCACGCGGGCGGTCACGCTGGCGTCGAGGTCCGACGGGTCGAGGCCCCATTGCTTGCGGGTGTAGTTGCGGAACATGGCCTCGTAGAGCGCGCGGCCGACGCTGTTCAGCACCACGTCCTCGCTGGTGCGCACCGGATCGCGGGGCTCGCGCAGGCCCGCCAGATGCGCGGCCGCGCCCTCTTCGCACAGGTTGAGGCCAAAGAACCCGTTGATCGTGTCGAGATTGATCGGCACCGGCAGCAGCCGGCCGCCGACCTCGGACAGCACCCGGTGCTCGTAGGGACGCCACACGGTGAAGCGGCCCAGATAGTCGAACACGCGCGCCGAATTGGTGTGGAACAGATGCGGCCCGTAGCGGTGCACCAGGATACCGTGCGCGTCGGGCTCGTCGAAGGCGTTGCCGCCCGGATGGCCGCGCTTCTCGATCACCCGGACCCGGTGTCCGGCGTCTGCGAGAACACGGGCCGTTACCGCGCCGGAGAACCCGGCTCCGACGATGACGATCTCGGTCTCCGGCATGTTCAGAACGGTATTGGACGCGGGAAACGGTCGAAGATCAGCTCGCGCCAGTGTTCCAGCGGTCGCTCGGCCCCGCGGAAGGGCGACTTGAAGTCCTGGTCGTAGTGGGCGAAGGGCTTCAGGTAGCGTTCCGTCCAGTCCCGGTCGCGCTCATCCATCAGCGGCGCGCAGCGCGCCGGATAGGTGCTGTGATAGCGGATCAGCCAGGCGACGTGCTCGGGCACGTGGTCGCGGTAGCGGCTGTAGGCGAACTCGTCGTGGTTCCACTGGAACACGCAGTTGTCCAGACCGACGCCCGGAGGGAATTCGCCGATCGGCTCGTTCATGCACACCACGTTCTCCGGCGCCTCGCCAACGGTCAGCAGCAGCTTGCCGGTGTCGTGGATCAGCGCCGTGACGATCAGGTCCTCGTCGGCGACGCCGTCGTTCTCCATGGCGGCGGCGACGTTCAGCGTATGGGTGAGCTGGCTGGTGCTGCCGAGCTGGGTGTCGCTAGGGTCGTGTACCTCGCCGAGGCACCGGATCAGATCCCAGACCATCACCTCGCCGAGAATCGGCTCGGCGTATCTCGCGCGCAACGCCTCGACCTCGGCGATGCCCTGGCGGCCGTGACGATCGACGATCCGCGCGGCCTCGGCCTCGAATGCGGCCAAGTGCCGCGGCGCCCGTGTAATGCCGTGCCGCTTCAAGCGCCGGATGATGGCTTTGCGGAGCGTGCCCAATTCAACCCCTTTTGCCCTGCGTCGCAAAATAGTCCGCGAGGCCGTCGGACGGCAAGAGGCGGTCACAGGCCGGCCGGCCCGGTTCGCCATTCGGGCAGGTCGTCGCCGGTCATCTCGCGGAAGCGCGCGGCCATGTCGGACAGCCTGTCGCCGACCAGGGCGCGCAGACGGTCGTATGGCACGTCCTTCGTGTCGATGCGCCGCGCATAGACAAGCGTCCGGAGCGATTCCTTCATCCAGGGCGGCGCGGCCCGGCTGAACGCGCGCCACGGCGCGGAATCCCAGAGGCCGAGGAGGTGCTCGCGCCGCAGGCCGCCCCGCATAGGTCCGACGCGCCGCTCCGTCACATGGACGGCGTGCCGCGCGGTTTCCTCGCCGCGCATCGGCCGGTCGAGGCCGAGCCAGTCGCAGATGGACTCGATGGTATCTTCCTGCCGGCGCTGGAAACGCTCCAGGATCAGGATCTTGATATGCTCGTGCGGAAACTGGTCGCGGAACGGCGCGAGCTGCATCGCGTAATCGCTCAGGTCGAGATACTGCGGCTCTTCGGTCACGGCCTGGAGGATTTTCCGCCGTTCAGAGCCCTCGCGATAGTCGTGGTGATAGTGACTCACCGTGCGCGCGAACGGATTGCGGACGATGTAGATGATCCTTGCGGCGGGGTTGTAGGCATGGATGCGTTCGGCGACGCCGGTGGCGAGGGGAAGACGTGTGTAGAAGGTGCTGGCCTCGCCCCAGATCCTCGTCCGCGGCGCCGGCTCGAACAGGCTGTGATAATCCTCGGTCGTCCACCAGCGCTTGGTCCGGGACGGCCGCAGCCGGCCGATCGCCTCGGGGCCGACGAAGTGCGCCGGCTCCTTTTCGCGGCACATGCAGATTTGCGGGTGCGCGGCGAGCAGGTCGTACAGCGTCGTGCTGCCACACTTCATGGCGCCGATGACGAACAGCCCGACCCTGCCGGGCGCGGCCTCGCTCACGCGGCTGTCCGCAGCACGCGCGCCGGCCGGGCCGCGTCGATCAGGTCGAGGATACGGCTGTCGGTATCCATGTCGAACTTGCGCGCGAACATCCTGTCCGATCCGAGCAGCATGTCCAGATCGTTCGTGCGCAGGATGCGCGGCGATGCCTTGCCGCGCCATTCCACGAACCACAGATAGTCGCCCAGTTCGGGTTCGGTGTATTCGCCGCGAATGCGGCGCGGATCCATGCCCGAGCTCAGCAGCATGGTCTGGAAGTACATTTCCTCGGCGTGCTCGGTATAGCGGAAGAACCGGGCGAGTTCCGGATGGGCATCCGACATTTCCAGCAGCCGCCGGGCGGTGGGGCCGGTCAGGCACCACCAGGCCGAGCCGCCGTGGGGCGTGAATCCCTCGGGAAACCGGCGCTTCGGCAACACCGCGTTGGCGAGCTTGCGCACGAGGCGCAGGCGGTAGGGCGAGCGACGCGACAGCGTGCCGTTGGTGTTCGCGGGCCAGACCAGTGGCGACCAGTCGTAGAAGTGATATCGCTCGATGCGTGACATGTATCCCGCCGGCCAGAATGCCGGCGGCATGGCGCCGTAACTGATGAATTCCGTGTCCGGATGGCGCGCCAGGAAATCGGCGATGGCGCTATTGGAGATCAGCGGATAATCCTGCCCGCTCATGGAGCAGATGCGATCCGGCGTGCCGCTCTCCAGGATCTCGCGCATGCAGGAAAGGGTTGCCTCCACCAGGCTGAACCCGCCCCAGTTCAGGGCGAACCGGCGGGCGGCGAAGGCGACGTCGTCGGCAAGATCGGCTGCCTCGATTGCCCGGCGGAAGGGCGCTTCGTCCACCTTCCGGTCGATGTGGATGTGGAACCTGACGCCATCATGCCGCAGCGCGCCCACGAGACGCGCGACCTGGCGGGGCCCCCGATGTGCCCGGATCAGATATACAATCTGCATTTTCGGGAAATTGGCCCAGTTCTCACCCGATCGGAAGGGCGCTCTTACGGCGTGAACAAGGCGTCGATATCCGCTGCGCCGAGGAACCGCCACGTCCCTTCCGGCAGTTCCCCCAGGTCGAGTCCGCCGGTACGGTAGCGGTGGAGCGATACCACCAGATTGCCCAGCGTCTCGAACATGCGCCTGATCTGGTGGTAGCGGCCTTCGTCCAGCACCATCGAGCCGCTCGCCGGCCCCTCCGGCACCCACGACGCGGGCTTCAGCGGCCTTGTATCGCCTTTCATCAGGAAACCGCCAGCGCCGAACAGATCCCCCTCGTCGCCGCGCAGCGGATCGCGCAGCACCACCCGGTAATGCTTGGCCGCGTGGCTGCGGGGATGGGTGATCCGGTGGAGCAGGTCGCCGTCATCGGTCAGCAGCAGCTGGCCGGTGCTTTCCTTGTCGAGCCGTCCCACCGTCGACAGCGGCGGCTTGCGGATGCGCCAGCGGTCGGGCAGCAGGTCGTAGACCAGCGCGCCGAGGTCGTTGTGCGAGCAGGTATAACCCGCCGGCTTGTGCAGCATGACCGCCATCGGCGGCGGTGGATCGATGACCTCGCCGTCGAGGCGCACGTGCCGCGCCCTGTCCAGCGGCACCGGATGGCCCGGATCGGTGACGTCCGCACCATCAATGGTCACCCAGCCGTTGCGGATCGCGGCGGTCATCTCCTTGCGGCTGCCATAGCCCAGGTTGGACAGCAGCCGGTCGAGGCGCATGGACGGGGAGGTCTTGGTCATCGATAACGAGTATAGCGCGCCTCAGCTGGATTTTGGCGCATCGATCGCGGTCGGCGACGATGTCAGCGTCCACTCGATGCCACCCGGCGCGTATTCGAACGCCGGCATCGCCGTATCTTTTTGCCACCGTTATCGCATTGGAACACGAACCATACGGCGAATGGTTCCAGCCCGCGTTAAGACAGGTTAAAGGAAATCACGATGCGTGGATTTTCGCTGTCGTACCGCAATACGCCGTGCCAGAGCGTATTGGGGAACATCAGAAGCAGCCCGGTTTTCGGCCGAACCGTCCTGAGGACTTTGCCACTCTCGGGCGCATAGATCGCGAACGCGCCGTTGCCGGCCTCGTCGCAGTCGCCGGCGTCAACGTAATAGGCGCCCGATATCACACCGGAATGCTTGTGCGGACTGCCTTCCAGGCCCTTGCGGGAGACGATGGCCCACATGGCGGTGATGCGGCGCTGTCCGGGGCCGGCGTTCGGCCAGGCGGCGCGGTTGGCCGCCTGCTCGACCAGCCCGACCAGCGACGCCATCGCCGGGTCGGGCAGGCGGTGCAGGTCGCGTGCCGACAGCCACTTATTGCTGAAATAGGATTCGCCGGCGGCCTTGTTGGTGCCCTTGTCGGGAATGCGGGCAGCCATCTCCAGCAGCATCGGACGCAACCGCGCGTTGATGGCCTCATGGCCGGGCAGCATGCCGTGGCGCAGGAGCGGGGCGTCGGCGGTGGTGGAACGGCTCTCGGGTGTTTGCGTCATGGCAGGGACTTTAGTGTTCCGGGCGTGAAGTACCAGTGGCGCCCCGGCGTCTTCAGAACGTCATCGCCATCCGGCTCTTGGGGTTCAGGATCTCCTGAAACTCGACCACGTTGCCGTCCGGGTCGCGGGCGTAGGTGGTCAGCACGGTGCCCTTGCCCAGCCACTGGGGTTCGCAATGGAACGGCACGCCGGCGGCCTTCAGGCGGGCGTATTCGGCGGGCAGGTCGACGACGTCGAAACAGATGTGGGTCAGACCGTGGTTGCACACCGGCCGGTTCGGATCGCCCGTCTCCGGCGCCGGCGCGGCGTATTCGAACAACTCGATATGGGCGTTGGCGGCGCGCAGCATGGCGACGCGGCCCTTGGCGCCGGGCAGGGCGGTGATCGCCTCGATCTCGGCGCCGCCGAAGTCGACCTCGAACAGCACCTCGACTCCCACCAGGTCGCGGTAGAAGCCCAGCATCCTGTCCAGGTCGCCGGTTGAAATTGACGTATGGTGGATGCCCCTGATCATGTCCGTCCTCCCCGAAATGTCCGGCGCATCATGGCGCATTCCATCCGGCGCGCCCACCCCCAGCGCGACAGCCTCCTGCGCGATGTGCGGTGTTCGTCCGATCGCCGCGATTCTCGGCGGACTGGGCTCCGCAGGGGCCGATTGGGAGCGTTACAACTTGGAATTTTACAAAAATACAATCCAAGATTGTACATCGGCGGGCTCAAAAAAGGCTAAAATGTGTCATATTTACGGCAGTGCGTTTACGCATAGCCGATTTGCTCCAATGGAGGTAGACGATGTTGCGGCGCACACATAAATTAATTTCTGTCACCACGAAGTAACGGTTCAGCGTGGTGGCCCCGAAGACCTCCTCATATTGAGGTCTAGGGTTGGTGGCCCTGCTTTCCTCCCCGTTTCCAGGGCCGCCCATTTCATCGTCTCCCCAAGACATGAAGTCTTCCCTGATTTGCCGGGCTCGCAAGAGCCCGGCATTTCTTTTTGGGCCACCCCCGTTCCCACCAGTTAAATGCACGCGTGATTTTTCGCTTGGTTCACGAGGCTCGCCGCCCCATGCTGTGCCTGCGAAATCCATGGGGAGAGATCAGATGAGCATTATCCTGGGGCCTATCGTTCAGCAGGGCTATGTGGTGCCCGATGTGCGGACGGCGCTGCCTTATTTCATCGACATCGGCGTCGGCCCGTTTTTCATCCGCGACCGATTCGACGTGGTCGGCGGCAACTGCACCTACAGGGGTCAGGAGCAGACCTTCAACATCACCGCGGCGTTCACCTATTCGGGCGAGCACCAGTTCGAGCTGATCTGCCATCACAACGAGGGTCCGTCGGTCTACAAGGACTTCCTGAAGGACAACCCGGAAGGCGGCCTACAGCACGTGGCGGTCTGGGCGGACAACATCGACGACGAACTGGCGCGGCTGAAGGCGCTGGGGGAGGACTTCGAGATCCTGCAGCGGTTCAACGAGCTCGACTGCTATATCAAGAAGCCGGGTTTCCCGTGGCCGATCATCCAGCTGATGGCCACGGTCGAGCGCCACCGGCGCATGTTCACCATGGTGAAGTACTACACCGACCGCTATGACGGCACCCGGCCGATCCGCTTCATCGACGAGGAGCTGAAGCTGTTCTACGCCCCGGGCGGTCCCGGCGAGGGCATGGACACCTGGGAAGTCACCAAGGCGCCCGGGCGCGAACGGGTGCTGCAGCCCGTCGCCTGAAATCCGAGGGGGATCCATGACGACCAGGCATCTCGTCGACCCTGAACTGTTGCCCATGCTGGACCTGCTTCCGGCCTTCCAGATCGCGCCGGACACGCTGGTGGCGGTTCGCGCGGGCGTCGATCAGATGAGCAGGACGGCGCCGGTACCCGACGCGCCGGTCGATTTGGCCGAACGGACCATCGCCGGCGCACGTGGCGGACCCGATATCCGCCTGCTGATCTATACGCCGCACGGCGCGGTGTCGCGGCGACCGGGTTTCCTGCATATCCATGGTGGCGGTTATGTGATGGGAACGCCTGAAATGAGCGATGCACGCAACCGGCTGCTCGCGGCTGATATTGGATGCGTCATCGTGTCGGTCGACTACCGGCTGTCGCCGGAGACGCCGCATCCCGGCCCGGTCGAGGACTGCTATGCGGCGCTGAAATGGATGCACGCCAACGCGGAGTCGCTGGACGTGGACCCGGCGCGGATCGCCATCGGCGGGGAGAGTGCGGGAGGCGGTCTCGCCGCCGCACTGGCATTGCTGGCGCGCGACCGCGGTGAAGTGCCTGTCGCATTCCAGCTGCTGATCTATCCCATGCTCGACGACCGAACCGTCGTCGCCGATCCGCATCCCCATACCGGCGAGTATGTCTGGACGCCGGCGGCCAATCGGTTCGGCTGGGCGGCGCTGCTCGGGCACGAGCCGGGAATCGACGGCGTGTCGCCCTATGCGGCGGCGGCCCGCGCCGAGTCACTGGTCGGGTTACCGCCTGCCTATCTCGGCGTCGGCGCGCTGGACCTGTTTCTCGATGAGAACCTGGACTATGCCCGTAGGCTCGCCCGCGATGGCGTGCCGGTCGAGATGCACCTGTATCCGGGCGCGTTTCACGGGTTCAACATGATGCCGGGCGCGGCGGTGTCCCAGGCTTTCGAGCGTGATTATCGCGAGGCGCTGCGGCGCGCCTTGGGCTGATCGAGAAATACACGGGATTCGTTCAGCATTGATGATTGTTTTTGCTGCCGGCTTCGCCGACAGTGCCGCTTGGGAAGACCACCAGAAACATATCGAGGGGACCATGGCACAGACTCACGACCACGAAATCGTATCGATCTATCCGTTCTCGCAAGCCGAGATCGACCAGTTCTGCAGCAACTCCGTTGAATGCGTGCTGATGTGGGCGACCAAGGACGGCTGGCCCGTCGGCGTCACCCACGCCTTCGTCTGGCACGACGGCAAGATCTGGCTGACCTTCGCCGAGCACCGGCACCGGGCGGCCGCCATCCGCCGCGATCCTCGCGTGTCGGTCAATGTCAGCAGCCATGGCTATCCCAAGGGCGCGCCTGAAAGCCTGCCGAGCGGCGCCATCACCTTCAAGGGGCGCGGCGAGTTCTTCGACGACCGGGAGACCAAGGAATGGTTCTACCGTGCGCTGTCGAAGAAGCTCAATCCGAACAGCAAGGAAGGCGAGGAGTTCTTCTACAATCTGCTGGATTCGCCGCTGCGCACCATCCTCGCCGTCTCGGTCGAGAAGATGATCATGTACAACGGCGCCAAGGCCGGACAGCACATGGCCGGCACTATTTCCGAGGAAGAGCTCGGCGAGCGGCTCAGCGGCGACCGCGAGCGCATGAACGCCGAACGTGCCAAGCGCGGCCTGCCGCCGCGCTGATCGTTTCGGGTAAATATTTGTTTTTTCAGGATAAAGGTCTCTCCTGAGGGAACTAACGAGGTTCTCCGAGGTTTGTTCGGCACGGAGTCGGCAAACTGAGGAGTCCTTGTTGAACAATGTTATGCGAACCACCTGCGTCGCGGCCGGCCTGCTGGCCGCAACGGCTGGTACGGCCGCCGCGCAATCCTATGGCGACCGCAACCCGTTTACCGGTCTCTATATCGGCGGACAGGTCGGCTACGACAGCGTCCAGCTGAGCAACCGTTCGGATCTTCCTGATTTCAGTGCGGAGAATGGCGGCCGGCTGACCGGCCTCGGCAGCGACGGCATCGCCGCCGGCGCGCTGCTAGGTTACAATTTCCTGCTCAGCGACAGGTTCGTCCTCGGCGTCGAGGGGACCGGACGCTGGAGCGACGCGAGCGGCAACACATCGGTCACCGACGACACCAGCGACAGCCGCATCGAGCAAGGCAACCGCTGGAGTTGGGGTGTCATGGGCCGACTCGGCGTCCTGGTGTCCGACAGCACGATGCTCTACGCGGGCGGCGGCTGGGGACAGACCCGGTTCAATACGCGCTTCATCAACACGCCGTCCGGCGGTTCGCCGACGACAGTCTTCGATGACGGGATCACCCGCAACGCCTGGCGTGTCGGCGGTGGCATGGAGGTAGCGCTCGGCGGCGGCTGGGCCGGCCGCCTGGACTATACCTACGCGAACTACAGCGACTACGAGGTGGAGATCAATCCCACCAACAGCTTCGTGGTCGAGCCGGCGGCCCACCAGGTATCCGTGGGCGCGTCCTACTACTTCTAGAACGCCAGGGCGCGCCCTGCGTGGAGGCTCCGCTGGCGTGCACCGGCGGAGCCTCTGTCGTTGCGGGGCCTGATGTCTCGCCGATTCGCCCGGCTGCGAGGCACCAGGGCGGCAAGTCTATGGCGGTCTGCTTCCTGGCGTGCCGAACTGGTGGCGCTCAACAGGACATCGCTCGACAATTCCGCGATCTGCGATGTCCGCTCGTTTCAGCGGGCGGCAGTCCTTACCGGTGGTGGCTCATCCTCGAGCAACTTGCCGCGGCGAACCAGCGTGACCAGTTCGTCTGCGGGAATCGCCGGACTCAACACATAGCCCTGGATCTCGTCGCAGCCCAGCTCGCGCAGGATGCTCAGTTGCTGCCGGGTCTCCACGCCTTCGGCGACGACGCGCCGGCGTAGCGAATGACCCATGGTGATGATCGTGCGGATGATCTCGTAGTCGTCGGGGTCGGTGGCGATGTTGTTGATGAACGAGCGGTCGATCTTGATGGTGTGCAGCGGAAAGCGCTTCAGGTACGAGAGTGACGAATAGCCGGTGCCGAAGTCGTCCATCGCCAGGCTGACGCCCATGTCGGCCAGCTCGCGCAGCGTCCGGACCGCGTTCTCGGTGTCCTTCATCAGCATGCTCTCGGTGATTTCCAGCTCCAGCCCGGCAGGTTCGATGCCCGTGCGGTCGAGCAGGTCGGCAACCGTCCTGGCAAGACCGGGCTGGCGCAGCTGGCGGACCGACAGGTTGACCGCCACCTTGATGTCCAGGCCCTCGTCCCGCCACTGGCGGTGCTGCCGGCAGGCCGCCTCGATCACCCACTCGCTGACCTGGCCGATCAGGCCGCTTTCTTCCATGATCGGGATGAACTTGCCCGAGGACACGATGCCCAGTTCCGGATGGCGCCAACGGAGCAGCGCCTCGGTGCCGGTGAGACGGCCGGTCTCCAGGTGGACCTTGGGCTGGTAGTGCAGCACGAACTCGTCGCGCTCGAGCGCCATGTTGAGGCCGTTGATCAGGATCAGCCGTTCCTCGATCTCGGCATTCATCTCGGCGGTGAAGAACTGGAAATGCTGCTTGCCCTGCTCCTTGGCGCGGTACATGGCCGCGTCGGCGTTCTTCAGCAGGGTCGCGGCGTCGATCGCGTCGTTCGGGAACGTCGTGATGCCGATGGAGGCCGAGATGAATGCCTCCTTGCCGGCGAGCGCGAACGGCGCGCGCAGCGTTTCCGTGATGCGCTCGGCGACCCGCGGCGCGTTGCGGAAGTCGAGCATGCCCGGCATCAGCACGGTGAACTCGTCGCCGCCCAGGCGCGCGACCGTGTCCGACGAGCGCATGCAGCGCCTGAGCCGGACCGCGACCTCCTGCAGCAGCAGGTCGCCCATGTCGTGGCCCATGGTGTCGTTGACCATCTTGAAGCCGTCCAGATCGACGAACATCAGGCCGACCATTTCTCCGTCCCGCTCGGCCTGGGACAGCGCCTTGGCCAGCATGTCCATGAACAGCGCCCGGTTCGGCAGGCCCGTCAGCTGGTCATAACTGGCCTGGTAGCGGATGCGTTCCTCATCCAGCTTGCGCTGGGTGACGTCGCTGAAAACCACCAGGTAGCGTCCGGCCTGGCCGTTGCCGCCGGGGATCGGCACGACGGACAGGTGTTCGGCATAGCGCTCGCCGCCCTTCCGCCGGTTCCACTGCTCGCCGGTCCAGCGGCCGTTGATCTCGATCCCGCGGCGCAAGCCAGCCATGCCGATCCGCGGGTATTCCGTGTCCGGCTGGCCCCATTCCAGGAAGGGCGGCAAGCCGCCGATCACGTCCCATCCGGAATAGCCGGTGATCGCGGAATAGGCGGGATTGACGGCAGTGATGCAAAATTCGTCATTCAGCACCATGATCGCCTCGGCCGCGGTGTCGAACACGCTGGCCGCCAGGCGCAGCCTCTCGTCGGCCTTGATCCGCTCGGTGATGTCCTGGACGAAGCCCTCGTACCACTTGACGGTGCCATCGTCGGCGCGCACGGAACGGGCGTTTTCGCTGATCCAGATCTGGCTGCCGTCCTTGCGGTAGACCCGCGCGATGAAGTCATGCACCGCGTTGGTGCCCTCGAGCGCGACGCGGAATCTGTCGCGATCACGGGGGTTTACGTAAAGCGCGCCGGCTATGTCCGTCAACTCGGACATCAGTGCCTTGGCGGACTCGTAACCATAGATCCGGGCCAGCGCGTCGTTCGCGGCGAGGTATCGCCCGTCGGGTGACTTGCGGTACATTCCTTCGACCGCGTTGTCGAACAGAGACCGGTAGTCGTGCTGGTCGTCGTCCACCCAGCGCCCCCAATGGCCAATCGTGGTAAATGATTGCATGCAAGGAACACACCATAAACCGCCGCAGACCCGGCGAAACACCTGTTGCGGTTGCCGTCGTGATGGCGAGGGCGTGACATGACCGTTTGGTACGCGCTGCGTTCGCTAAGCCTCCTGATGCGCAGTTCGACACCGTGGCGGGTCTATCCGGTGATCCTGCGCACACGGCTGACCGTCCTGCGTGACAGGGCGCGCCTGGCGCCGCGCCGCGAGGCCTTCCGGGCCATGGTGCGCGAGCGCGACTTCTCGACCGACTGGTTCACCCGGCGCCTGGACGGCTGGCTGACGGTGTTCGAGCGTCATCCGTTGCCGGCGAGTGCGGAAGTCCTCGAGATCGGCAGCTGGGAAGGGATGTCGAGCCTGTTCATTCTCGCCACTTGGCCCGACGCCCGCCTGACCTGCGTCGACAACTGGCAGGGCGGGGGGATCTGTGCGGGCATTGCTGCCGGTGCAGGATCCGAGGCGCGGTTCGATGTGAATATGGCCGACTATGCCGACCGGATCGACAAGTTCACTGGAACCTCGGCGGCTTATTTCGCCGCCCGGGATCCGGGCGAACGCTTCGATTTCATCTATGTGGACGGCTCGCACCGCTATGCCGACGTGCTGATCGACGCCTTCGAAGGGTTTGACGCGCTCAAGCCGGGCGGCATCATGATTTTCGACGACTATCTGCTGCCGTCCAATGGCGGACCGTCCGACTGTCCGGCGCCTGCCCTTAACCGGCTGCTCTCCGACCGTCGCGGCCGCTACGAGTTGCTGGCGGTGTCCTGGCAACTCGTGATCCGCAAGCTGCCCGCCGGCGTTCCACGATAGGAGTCAGGTATCGGCGCGGAACCGGTTCTCGCATTTGGGGCAGTTCGCCCACAGCCGTTTGCCACGCGGCAGCCGCATCTTGGTCTGGCATTTCGGACATTTGACGATGGATTTCAGGTCGGTCACCTGGCCGTGCTGCGGCCGGCCGTGCCGGACCAGCGTCGCAGGCGCCGGTACTCCCGACCTGTCGGTCCGCTCCCGCAGGGTCGGGCGGGTCGGAAAGGCCTGGCTGTTGCGTTCGGGCAGTACTGTCTCGGGGGTGAGGCCCACCAGCGGGGCAGGGGCGACCGGCCGCGCCCCGGGTGCCGTGAAGAACACGGCATAGACGGCCAAGGCCAGCGACAGCAGCAGGAAGACGATGAAGTATGGCGTGCCGAGCAACAGGAAGGGTGGGGCGATCGACGCAGCGCCCAGACCCCTCACCCAGGGATGACGGCGGTTCGCGGCCTGCCAGGCCTTGGTATCAAGCTCGAATTTGGCGACTGACTGGTAGTAGGCCATCAGCGTCAGCCGGTTCTCGGTCTCCTGGCGCGACCTTTTCTCCTGCTCCAGCGCCATCTCGCGCTCGAGCCGCAGCCGGACGCCGTATTCCGAGCGGTCGTAGGGTCCGGCCACGACCAGTTCGTCCACATGGACGAACACCACGCCCATGTCGGCGGCCAGCGCCTGCGCGCGCGGCGCGGCGGGCGCGCCGCCATGAACAATCATCGCGAGGTCGGCCGAGTGATAGGACTTTACCGCGGCCGCATGCTGCAGGTCGCCCATGTCCATCCGTGCGCTTGCCGTGCATTGCACCACGGCCTTTTCGCCGCGCTGCGTGCAGATGAGGTCCGCGCCGAAGTGGTCGCCGGCCCGCACGATCTCGCACTTCCAGCCGAGGGCAAGCATCTTCTCGCTCACCAGGCTCTCGAAAACCTGATCAGTTCCAAAGGCGACAGCCTCCGTGCGGGTCCAAGCCGTCATCTGCCAAGTGCCCCCAAGGCCCTTGTCACCGGATCGTACGGACCCGATGGGCACCCAAAATGGGTGATTTCAAATTTTATGCTAATTCGAATCGCCCGGCGGCGCCATCTGTTTGCCTGTGCGAACAGGATAATTATAGGCCAATTTACGCGAATCCGGCGGAACACGTTCCAAATGGTGACGTTACCGGTCGGTAAGTATGGATAATCAAGAGGTCGCAGCCGTGAACCGATTCGTTTTGCTGGGTGTTTATCTCGTGCTGGTGGTCGGCGGCGGCACAGTCATCGGGATGGTGACCGGCCCCGATGACTGGTACGCGCGTCTCGCCAAGCCCGCGTTCAATCCGCCGTCATGGGTGTTCGGTCCCGTCTGGACCTGCCTCTATGTGCTGATCGCCATCGCGGGTTGGCGGATCTCGCGGGGCGAAAAGTCCGACCGGGCGACGGTGCTCTGGTGGGCTCAACTGGCGCTCAACTTCGCCTGGCCGGCAGTGTTCTTCAGCGCCCATGCGATTGGGGCGGCTCTCGTTGTGATCCTGCTGCTGCTCGCCGTCATCCTGGGGTTCATCGCGGCCGCGTGGAGTCGCGACCGGATCGCCGCCTGGATGTTCGCGCCCTATGCCGCCTGGGTGGCTTTCGCCTCCCTGCTGAACGGCACCCTGTTCGTCATGAACTGACACCGTTGCCGGTTGACTCCCGGACGCGGCTTGACGAATATGAACAAAACAGGAACAAATGAGTCGCGAGCATGTACGGAAAACAGACCATCGGCGATGACGACATCCAGCAGCTCCTCGCCGGCCTGCGGCGCGGCAGGGACGAGCTTGCCCGCATCCGCCGGCAGACGCCGATCGACAGCCTGTTCGGCGCCCAGGCCGACTATGTGATGAAGGCGATCGATGGCATGGCCGAAACCATCACCGGCGACCGCGAATATTTCCGCGAGTAGAGCAGCCCCGCGTTCACGTGAACGCCGACAAGCTGCTCTACAACTTTAGAGACTTGCTTACAGGCGTTCCGCCTGAAAGCGGGCCTAGTCGATAACCGTCGCGGGCGAGTTGGTGCGCCGCGGCGGCTGGTCGACGATCCGGACGCCCGAGACGCAGCACGCATTGGCGACCTTGGCCGGCTTGGCGTGCTTCAGCCAGCACTTGGCGCTGGGTCCCTGGATGCCCGGCTTGACGAAGGTATAGGCCTTGCACGCGCCGTCGAGGCGGCACGACCGCTCGCACGACGACGACGTGGCCACGTCGAAGCCGGGACGGATGTCCGAGCCTGGCCGGTCGACGCCCATTTCCATGGCGCCCATCATCTTGACGCCGGATGTGCAGCAGCCACTGGCAATGCGCGGCGGCACCGTCTCCTTCAGCCAGCAGACGCCGGTCGACGGCACTTAGGTATAGGCCTTGCACCGGGCGATGGTGCCGCAGGAGGTGGAGCATTGCGACAGGCCGCCCGACTGATAGCTGTGATAGTCGCCGCCGGGCCGGTCGACGGCATTCTCGGACTGGCCCATGGAGTCGGCGACTGCGGCGCCGGAGACCATGAAGATGGCGGCCATGGCGATCGCGGCCGTGGCAGCGACGCGCCGGAATATCGTTGTCATCGAGGCTCTCCCTATACGGAACGCCCCCGAAATCCCGCCCAATCGGATAAGGCTCGCGCTTTCCGGTCCGTTTGGCCAGAAGGTTTGACGGTCGCGCCTATTTTCGGCGACGTTTTGAAAGCCGTGTTCTAGATTTGCGGAGATCTGGGGAGATATCGGGGAAGCAGCGGATGCGCGCGACGGGTTTGTTTCTGGCCACGGCGCTGGCCGCCGTCCTTGCGGGTGCTCCCGCTTTCGCCGGCACGGCCGGCTGCGACAAGGGAGAGTATGCCATGACCAAGAAGTTGATCATCTTGCTGGCGCGCAAGCCCGGCACCACGGTCGAGCAGTTCAAGCACTACTACGAGACGGTGCATGTGCCGGGCGCCCGCGAGCGCATGCCGGCGCTGGCCCGCGCCGAATACCGCCGCAACTTCATTCCCGAGGAAGGCCGCAAGGGCGCGCCGATCGACTTCGACGTTGTCACCGAGATGATCTTCGCCAACGAGGCCGAATACGCCGAGATGCAGAAGGAACGCGCGGCAGCCGCCCAGTGGATCGCCGACGACGTCGCCAAGTTCGCCGATCCGGACAAGACCCGCAGCTACGTCGCCGACGTCTGCGTGTCCGGCTAAAGCTGGGACGAGAACAGGCTGGCCAGTTTCTCCATCAGCTTCTCGTGCCACGGGCGCTGCCGCCATTCCTCATAGGTCATTTCCGTGGAACGCCCCAGGTCGCCCTCGAAGATGCCGGTCATCTTCTCCGCGAAGGCCTGGTCATAGACGTTCAGGTTGGCCTCGTCGTTGAGCCGGAACGAGCGGTTGTCGAAGTTGGTCGAACCGACCGAGACGAGCTGGCCGTCCACCACCAGCATCTCGCAGTGGAACATGGTCGGCTGGAACACGTGGATCTCGGCGCCAGCCTGCAGCAACTCGCCCCAGGTTTCGCGTGAGGCCTTGCCGACAACGACGGCGTCGATGTGCTTGCCGGGGACGATCACCCGGACCCGCACACCGCGCGCGATCGCCGCGACGATCGCCGACCGGGTGAAGTCGTCGGGCACGAAATAGGCCGGCGACGATCAGATGCTCCCTGATCCAGTCCAAGATGATGTCCTCCCGCTCCGCGCCGAATGGCGGTAGCCGGATAACGCGGCGGGCGGCCAAAGGATGCGCGCGTCCGGAAAAATTATTGCCGGTATTGACGGTCGATTGCCGCGCGAAAAGGAACGATGCCCCGCGAACCTGCGTTTAACCGGCTTCAACAAGGAGACGTGACATGAACAACATCATCTACATCGTCGGCCTGGTCGTCGTCGTCGGCGCGGTGCTGGCCTTCGTATTATGAGTCGGTGCGGCCTGCCGATGAACCGGTGGGCCGCGCAGACTAGATCTCCGGGCAGGTGGCGTATTCAGCCTCGCCGTCCATGAAGGCGCGGAACTGGACGTTGAACCGTCCCGGACTGCTGTAGGCGTCGGCAATGGCCTTGTCGGTCCAGCGGCCCATGAAGACGTAGAGGCCCGGCGTGTCGGCCCGGAACAGGCCGAAGAACACGCAGCCGTCGCGAACCCGTGCCTCCTCGACCATCTGCCGGGAGGCGAACTCGAACTGCTCGGTATAGCCAGGGCGGACCTGCATCCGCGCGACGGTGCCGATCATGAGTTCACCATACCTGCTCGAGGATCTGGACCTCGACGTCGCCGTCGAGCATCGCGCCGACCCGGGGCAGCGCCTCGGCCACATGCGCCGACTTGCCGTGGGCGTCGACGGCGTCGCGGTCCCGGTACAGCTCCAGCACCAGGAAGGTGTCCGGCGCCAGAAGGTGGGCCCGGTAGAACACGTTGCCCACCTCGTTGCGCTCGACCGAGTCGGTCATGGCCGTCATGTGTGTCTCGAAGTCCGCGCCCAAGCCCGGCTGCACCTTCAGCGTCGCCACGATTCCGATCATTTCGCTTCGCCCTCGGCGATGAAACGGTCGATCAGCTGGTGGTGATAGCGCAGCCGCGACTCCATGTAGTTGCTGAACTCCACCGTGCCCGATCCGCTGGCGCGCAGGCCCGTCTGGACGTGCGGCAGGTTGACCATGTCCTGTTCGTAGACCAGCGCCAGCATGTCGCTCAGTTCCTTGCCGGCTTCGGTCATCGGCTCGTCGAGGTCCATGTAGCGAACCGGCGCCGGCTTGGGCCGCACGCCGTCCCTGGGTACCGGCCGCAGCATCATGATATCCATCAGCGAAGTCTCGGGATCGAGTCCGTTGGGCCGCCAGCGATAGACGATGTTGCGCGACATGCTGATCCAGAAGCTCATATGCGGGAACACATTGTAGAGCAGGGAATCCAGCATTTCGGCGTCGCCGGCGTGGGAATAGTCCTGCCCGGTCTGCTCCGCCAGCGTCTTGCGCGCGATCTCGGCGGCGAAGGCCCGGGCGGTCATACCCTCGGGCAGGGTCATCCGCCCCGGCTGGTCGCCCACCATCACGGCGCGGCCGCCGAAATAGGAATCGAGGATCTGCTGCTCGCTCAGCTGGGTCTTCAGGTGCGGGCTCTGGATGGCGGTGGCCGAGAACTGCCGGTCCACATACTCGCTCAGGATGTCGTACTGGCTGTTGGCGTCGCCGATGGTGGCCAGGCCCTGCGGATGGGTGCCGATGACGTGGTGGCTTTCCATGAACGCCTCGGCGGTCGCCTTCCAGTTGGCGCGCACCTTCTTGACCACATGGGCGGCGATGTAGCGGTTCTCGAAGTCATAGCGCTCGAAATGCGCCGGCAGCGGGCCCAGCACCTCCTCCAGCGACGGCGCGTCCGGGTCCATGTTGATGAACACGAAGCCGCCCCAGGTGCCGACCCGCGCTTCGGGCAGGTCCGGCGCCCCGCCGGCCCATTGCGGGAAATCCCACGGGAACGGATTCTCCTGGAAGGTGCCGTCGGCCTTCCACACCAGTCCGTGATAGGGGCAGCGGAAGCTCAGCTTGTGGCCGCCGTTCACCGCCAGCTTGCGGCCCCGGTGCAGGCAGGAATTGTACAGCGCCTTGATCTCGCCCGGGGCGCTGCGGACGATGATGAACGACTTGCCGGTGAACTCGTAGACCACATGGTCGCCGACCTGAGGGATCTCCTCCTCGCGGCAGGCCCAGTGCCACACATGCGGCCACAGGTGCTCGACTTCCTTCTGGAAGAACCCTTGGTCGTAATAGCGCGAGGCGGCGACCGGCGCGGTGCCGATGTCGGGCGTCGGACCCTGCCGCATGTAGTCCGGCGACGGGACGCGGTCGCGCTCCAGAACCTCGGTATAGCTTTCGGCCGGGCAGCGGTCCTCGCGGAAATCGCCTCTCACCAGATCGTCCATGACACCCTCCGTTTGCCGGGCGGAGCGGGTCGCTCACGCCGCCGGGGATCGGCCACGCCGCACGGAATCGTCCGGCTATGCACGCGAGTCTCCCCAAGGGAAGGATCATGCAACCGTGATTGTTTTGCAAGGATGCGGGTGGAGAACGTGGGCAGAAACCGCGTGCCGGCGTGCCGGCGTGCCGCGGGAGCGGTACGTTCTGCTCGAAGAAGGTCGAAAGGAATTCGGGGGCTGATCCCGGTTCACGGCCCCAGCAGCGGGATGGTGATCGAGGTGTTCTTTTTCACCTCGAACTTGGCGTCGTCGAATTCCGGCTTCGACAACACCGCGTCCTTGACCACCGAGAAGCCGTAGCTTTCCTTGGGAAGGCCCAGCGTCTTGCCGAATTTGTCGTTGTTGTCGGCATCGTGATAGAGGCTGATCGCGTAGGTGCCGGCCGGCAGGTTCCTGAACACCAGCCGCACCGAATTCTTGCCTTTGAGCGGGACCGCCGCGTCCTGGCTGAATTTGCCGTCCGGGAACGCCGCCGGGTCGTTGAACAACGCGGCTCTGACGACTCCGGTGGTCTCCTTGGCCCCGGTCACCTCGACCGTCAGCGAATAGCCTTTCGCCGCAGGCTGCGCTGCGCCGGCACCGGTCGTGGCCATGCATGCCAGCAGCAGCATGCCCATCGCCGTCAAACTTTTCTGAACCATGCGGGATCCCTTTTCATTCCGCCTTGATATCGAAGGCGCAGAACAGGGAATGCGCATCGGGCTACCTGAGTTCCCGCAATACGCAAAATACGCGGTCAGTCACTCGCCGATGGTCAGCCCGTGGCGGCGGGCGACGGCGACGACCTTGGGTATGTCGGGCGCGCCGGAGGGAATTTCCGCGTCCATCGCGGTGAACATGCGCGCGGCGTTGCTGCCGTTGCCGCTGATGCTCAGCATCCGGCCGCCGCCGGGGGCGAAACGGAACCAGTGGGTGGTGCCGGCGGGCAGGTGCACCAGCGTGCCGGGTCCGGCGCTCAGCTGCTCGTCGCCGTGTCCGAATTCCACCGTGCCTTCGATGACGAAGAAGGATTCGTCCCAGCCATGACTGTGCGGCGGCGGGCCGCTGCCTTCCGGGCCTTCCTGCAGGAAGATTTCATAGCCTTCGGTAGCCGCCCGCGAAGCGAGCACGGTGATGTGCTCGCCCACCACGTCGAGCGGGCGGGCATAATCGGCAGGCGAAACCACGATGGGACGGGCGGTCATGGGCGGCTCCCTTGCTGGTGGGTGCCAGACTACCAGCGCCGCGTCAGGCGCTCCAGTCCGGCGGCGGCGGCAGGCGTTCGACCAGCGCCGCCAGCCCGTCGCCATAGGCCGTGCGCAGGGCGCTCCAGTACGGATCGTCCTTCTCCAGCGACGCCCGGTTGGTGCTGCAGAAGCTGTCCGCCTCGTAACGCAGGATGTCGATCGGCATGGCGACCGACAGGTCGCTGCGCATGGCGGCGTCGAACGATAGCAGCGCCAGCTTGGCGGCCTGGTCCAGCGGGCTGTCGAACCGCAGCGCCCGGTCCAGGATCGGCTTGCCGTATTTGGTCTCGCCAAGCTGCAGGTAGCGCGACCGCGGCGATGCCTCGATGAAATTCCCCGCCGTATAGATCTGGAACAGCCGCGGCGCTTCTCCAGCGATCTGGCCGCCGACGATGAAGCTGCCCGCGGCGCTGCCATAGGGCGCGACGTAGGAGCCGTCGCGGGCGATCACCTCGCGCAACGTGTCGCCGACAGCCTTGGCCGCCTCGTACATCGTCTTGACCTTATGCAGGTCCCGTGGTCCGCCATGGTCGGAGTACTCGCGCAACTGGGTTAT
Organism: Rhizobium sp. Q54; assembly: GCA_945907245.1. GTDB lineage: Bacteria > Pseudomonadota > Alphaproteobacteria > SMXS01 > SMXS01 > RI-34. Next base: position 60,073 of record CAMDTB010000003.1, on the reverse strand, counting down.
GACGGACTGGGTGGTCGCCAGGTTGCCGGCGGACAGGATGACGATGACCCGCTTTCCGGGGACGTCGATCAGGTCCAGCTTGTAGACGCTGGTGAAATCATCGATGCCCGCGTTCGACCGCGAGTCGGCGGCCATGACAAGGCCGGAAGTCAGCAGGATTCCCAGGCAATAGGTCACGAGGGGGCCTTCCTCGGAGTTTTCGAAGGTTCCCCGACGGTTAGCAGTTTTCCGTCCGGCGCGCCACCGGCCGTCTGTGATTGCGCGCCAGGCCCGCAGTCCCGATACTGCCCTGATCCGTCCAGAGCCTGGCGGTCGGACGAGGAGGTGACGCTGATCAGGATCAAGGGGAGCCGGTTCCTCAAGGGAGCCAACCTGATGGCGTCCCGGACGGTGCTGTGTCTGCGCATCGAGGTAGACGGTGACGACACGGTGATGACGGAGGCGCTGGCGCTGGACCGGGGCGCACTCGACTTCCTGAGGGCGCAGCCGTCGGGCTTCGGCCTTGCCGAGGCCGCTGCCAAGGGAGTCGGGGACGGTCCTGGCGGTGCCATCGGCTTCGCCGCGAGCGTCGCGGCCCATCTTCAGGAGCCCTATCTGCTGTGGCCCGGCGAGGCGGTAGTGCGGCACTCCAGCGCCGGACTCGAGCTGACGGTGCTGGTGCCTGCAGACGACGAGAGCGTCGTGGTTGCGGCGTGGAATGCGGCGCTGCATCTGGCGCGCTGGTTGCGCGGCGGCGCGGATCGGGATGGGGCGGAGCGGATCGTCCGGCATCACGCGGAGTTCATCCGTGTTGCGCGCCGCACCGCGCCCGACATGCTCAGCATCGCCATCGCCCGGGCGGCGCGTCGACTGGGGATTCCGGTCTACCGGCTGCCGCTTCCGGGCCCCCGCTTGCAGTTGGGTGAGGGCGTCCACAGGAGGCTCGCCTTCGAGACGGTGCTTGAGCCCGCAGATCACGTCGGCCATCTCCTCTCGCGGGACAAGGACGCGACGGTCCGATGGCTGTCCTATCAGGGTGTGCCGGTGCTGCGTTCCGAATTGGTCCGCGGCGAGGATGAGGCGGTCGCCGTGGCGGCCCGCATCGGCGGCGCGGTGGTGGTGAAGCCGGTGGATTCCGGCAAGGGGCGCGGCGTATCCGTGAACCTGAAGTCCGAAACCGATATCCGACAGGCCTATCGCCGGGCCGCCGCTGACGGCAGGCGGGTCATGGTCGAAGCCCACGCGCAGGGCGACGATCACCGGCTGTTGGTCGTCGACGGCAGGATGATTGCCGCGGCCAAGCGACTCGCCGCGCATGTGACCGGCGACGGCGAGAGCACGGTCGCGGCGCTGGTTGACCGGCTCAACGCTGATCCGCGCCGCGGCGGACCATACGAAATGCTGATGGAGCGGGTGGCTGTCGGGCCGCCATTGCTGGATCAGCTTGCGCGCCAGTCGCTGACGCTGGACTCGGTGCCCGCCAACGGCGTCACTGTCTGGCTGACGCTGGCGGCGAACATCTCGCTGGGCGGCACTGCCGTGGACGTAACCGGCATCGTCCACCCTGACAACCGCGCCGCGGCAGAGCGCGCGGCGGTCGCGATTGGCATGGGTGTGGCGGGCGTCGATTTCATCACCACCGACATTTCCCGCTCCTGGCGCGAGGTGGGTGGATGGGTGCTGGAACTGAACGCGCCGGCGGGCCTAAGGCCGCACTGGATCGCCAATCCGGACCAGGATGTAGTGACGCCCATCGTTCGCCGGTCGTTTCCCCAGAGCGCGCCCAGCAGAATCCCGACCGCCGGCGTCACCGGCAGCATGGGCAAGACCACGACCTGCCAGATGCTGGCGCGGATCACGTCTGAGGCGGGCCTCCATACCGGCCTTTGCACCAGCCAGGGCGTGTGGTCGGGTGGCTACCGGCTCGCCTCCGGCGACTCCTCCGGCGGCGGCATGGCTTTGCGGCTGCTGGCCGATCCGGCGGTGAAGGCCGGCGTGTTCGAGTTCGCTCGCGGCGCCATGCTCAAGCATGGCATGACTCTCGAAGGCGTCGACGTTGCGGCTGTGTTGAACGTCCACGACAACCATGTGGGCATGGATGGTATCGCGACGCGCGAGCAGCTCGCAGCGGTGAAGGCGGTCCTGGCCCGCAGCGCCCGCAGATGGCTGATCCTCAATGCCGAGGACCCGCTGGTGCTGGCCATGGGCAAGATTACGCGCGCCAGGATCGCCCTCGTCGCCCGCGATCCGGGCCATCCGGAGATTGCCGCGCACCGGGCGAATGGCGGCCGTACCGTGACGCTGTACGACGGAGCCATCCGCGTCGCGGACGGCGATACGTCGGTATTCGAGTTGCCGGTAGGGGCGATCCCGGCCGCCTTGGACGGCCGCGCCCGCGCGATCGTTACCAACGCCATGTTCGCGACGGGCATGGCCTGCGGGATGGGAATGCCAGCCGGCGCCATCATTCGGGCCCTGACGACCTTCCAGTCGGATCCGGCGCAGAATCCCGGGCGGCACAACCGGATCCTGGGTTTGCCGTTCGGCTTCCTGCTGCAGTGGCTCGACGGCGAGGTCGCCATGCGCGACATGGCAGAGACCCTGGCCGGCGAGGAAGTGAAGGGCGCACGGATGCTGTGCTTGAGCGCGCCGGGCAATCGCAGCGACGACTGGCTGCGGACGCTGGGCTGTGCCGCCGCCGGTCATTTCGACCGCTACTACTTCACCGATTTTCCCGAACTGCGCGGCCGCCGTTCCGGCGAGGTCGGCAATGTGATCGCCGAGGGGCTGCGCGCGGCGGTCGTGCCCGAGCGTGCCATTGTCAACGAGCAGGGGCGCGACACCATCACCGCCATGATGGAGGACGGCCGTCCCGGCGACCTGCTGGTCGCCGTCGCCTTCGACAGCCACAGGGCGTTGGAGGAGGTCGAGCGGTTCCGGGTCCGCAATCGGGCGAAAGCGGCTTCCTAGCTTACAACGGCACCAGGTCGCCGTTGGGCAGGCCGCTCTCGCCGAGCACTTCCTTAGCCGCCTTTCGGAACGCGGGGAAGTCGCCGATCACCACCATCCAGGTGAACACCCGCTTCACGCCGTCGATCTCCCGCTCATAGGGCGAGAAGCCCAGCGGCATCACCGCGAACGGGCCGTCGGTATTGTTGGGCAGGTTGCGGGCGCAGAACGCCTGGAACTTCTCGTAGTCGTCGAGCCGCACCAGTTCGAAATACGGCACCGCGTCGCGGCGCGCCTTGTTCACCCGGCGCAGCACCTGGGTCGGGAACAGGCCGGCGGTCCAGCGCGGGTTGATCTCGGTGATCAGCACCTCGCCGTCCTTGCCGATGAAATAGTCGATGCCCAGGCAATCGCCGGTCTTGGTGCCGAAGCCGAATTTCCGGGCATAGGCGCCGATCTTCAGCAGCTCGGCCTTCTGCGAGTCGGTAATCGGCGGATCGGCATAGATGAAGTTGCCGATCCACAGCCCGTCGGTCACCAGGATGCGCCGGACGTTGTCGAGGGTCACCGAATCCTCGGTGATCATCAGGTCGGCGGTCCACTCCTCGTAGTTCTCCAGCTGCAGCCGCTGCTGCACCAGCACCGGATCGGTCGGCCGGTAGTCCTTCAGGTAGTCGTCGGCCTCGGTGGTGTCGGAGACCGCCTTGACGCTGCGCGCGCCGGGCTGGCCGGTCATCTTCAGGATGATCCGGTTCTCGTGTTTGGCGAAAAAGTCCTCGACCCGGTTGTTCCCCTTCAGCGGCTGCTGGGCGATGATCGTTTCCGGCGTCGGGATGCCGAACAGCGGCGCGTTCTCGGCGAAGTGGAACTTGGAGTTCAGCTTCAGCATGCGCTCGATCGCGCGGTCGTCCTTGTGCAGCACCAGGTTCGACCGGCTCATCATCAGCAGGGTCAGCAGCTCGACGTCGGGCAGCTGGGTCGCGATGGTCTCGTAATAGGTCTCGACCGGCGCGTAGAGCAGATGGTCGAGCGGCACCATCTCGGCGCCGGCCTTGGCCGCCATGGCGTGCTGGTTGCGCAGGAAGCCGTCCCACGGCGCCCGCGAGAATGCGTCGAACAGCGCCACGTAGTCGGCCGGCTTGCTGATCGACAAAAGCGCCGACTGCAGCATGGCGAGCAGCTGGTTCTGCTCGTGATGGTCGGCCTTCTGCTTGTCGGTCAGCTCGTCCATGTTGAAGTGCAGCGGCAGGTCGTCCGCCGCCATGGCGTAGAGCGTCGGCAACGGCCGGTCGGGGAAGAACGAGCCGACCTTCATGGCGCGCACCGCGCGCGGCGACAGGCCGAATCCGAAGGCGCTGCGCGCCGTGCGAGCCGAGACATTGGTTCCTCCCCAGGACTGAGTTTCGCCGCGATCATTCCCGCTCGGCCGCGCCGTTGCAAAGGGAATCCGACACGTCCGATGGTTAATTTCGGCGGTGATGATTGATTTGTCGCAATGCTCGGGTTAGACGGTCTAGGGGATGATGAATGCGGTCGGTGCGACCGGGCTGCTCATACGCAGGAGAAGATGCCATGAACATCAATGTCGACGCGAACAAGCTGCAATCGAACACGCCGACCAAGGAAGACATGATCGCCCGCGCCGAGGCCATGCTGCCGGCGCTGCGCGAGCGCGCCGCCGAGGCCGAGAAGAACCGCCGCCTGCCCGATGAGACCGTGGCCGAGTTCCGCGCCGCCGGCTTCCCGAAGATCCTGCAGCCCAAGCGCTTCGGCGGCTACGAGCTGGCGCCCGACACCGCCGTCGAGGTGATCCGCACCATTTCCAGCGCCTGCGGCTCCAGCGGCTGGGTGACCAATTTGTTCGTCATCCACACCTGGCAGGCCAGCCTGTTCCCCATGGAGGCGCAGCTGGAATACTGGGACGGCGGCGACGACAAGCTGTGCTCCACCGCGTCCTTCGCCATGAACAGCAAGATGGAAGAGGTCGACGGCGGCGCCCGCCTCACCGGCCGCTGGAAGTTCTCCTCCGGCTGCGACTTCGCCGACTGGTTCATCATCATGAAGCCCAGCCCGACCTGCTTCGACTGGATGCTGATCCCGCGCAAGGACATCACCTTCATCGACGACTGGCTGGTTTCGGGCCTCAGCGGCACCGGCTCCAAGGACATTGTTCTGGATAACGTGTTCGTGCCGGCGCACCGCCGCGTGTCGATCATGGACCTGGCCACCGGCAACAGCCCGGGCATGAAGGAGCTGGGCATTCCCATGGGCCGCCTGCCGTTCGGCTGGCCGGCGATCTGGGGCATCCCCGCCGCGCTGATCGGCATGGCCGAGGGCATGGCTGCCGCCGTGCAGAAGACCCTGGTCGGCAAGAAGGCGCTGTTCACCGGCGAGGTGCAGGTCGAGCGGGTCGCCAACCAGATGAAGCTGACCGAGTGCCTGACCGACATCCACGCCGCCACCCTGATCATGCGCCACCGCATGGCCGAACTGAACAAGTGGGCCGAGGCCGGCGGCGCGCCGAACCCGGCGCTCGACGCCTATCTCTCGCACCGCGACGCCGCCTATGTGGCCCGCCTGATCGGCCAGGTCGCCTACAAGCTGACCCTGATGGCCGGCGCCACGTCGGTGTACCTCGCCAACCCGATCCAGCGCTTCCAGCGCGACATCAATGTGGGCGTGACCCACGTGTCGCTGGTGTGGGAAGAAGCCGCCGAAAACTACGGCCGCGCGCTGTGGGAACTGGGGCCGAAGCCGCGGGGGTAACGGGTAGGTTCAGTATATGGCTCCCAGCGCATAGCGCCTGATCTGGCGCCCGGGATGCCTTCGATGACGTCGAGGCCGACCTCCATGCCGTCGCCGACGCGCAGCACGCCGTCTGGAGTGAAAAGGCCGGCCTAGGCCTTGCTGTCGCCGCGGTCGACAAGTTGGGCGTAGCGGTGCGACAGCTTCTGGATCTCCCACTCGTCGCGCATCTGCTCGAAGGTCATCTGGTCCTCCCCGTTTCCGGTCCGGCGCGAGTGTAGCGAATTTCCCGGGGTGAGGGACCGGCTGGCATGCGGCGCGAAACGGGTCTAACGTTGAAGGCCGTCATGAAAGGGGAGAGACATGACACAAGCAGCCAGGCAAGACGACCACCGCGCTCACAAGGTCTGGGCCGATGCCGATGGCATCGTCCACAAATGCGAGTGGCTCAAGGTCGGCGACCGCAAGGTACCCGTCGCGGTCACCCTCTGCGGCCAGCAACCGCCGCCGCTCGCCACCGAGCCCCATGACTGGCCGGTGACCTGTGACGCCTGCAACCGCGAGATCGAGGCCAGGCACGCAAGGCTGGTGCAGGTTTAGACGGCGGACTGAAGCTGGTGTTTTCGGAGGTAGTCCTGAGGGGCGGCCCGTCTTCGCTTACAGCTACGCCGGGCACTGCTTCGGCCTAACGGTTTCCCGTGGCTGCGCCACGCGAAGCCCGTAAGGGCGAAGCGTGGTGGGCGAAGAGGGACTCGAACCCCCGACATCCACGATGTGAACGTGGCGCTCTACCAACTGAGCTATTCGCCCCTCGTCGCCGAGGACGCGCCGTAATACGGTCCTCGGTCGCGGGTGTCAAGCCGATGAGGGGGCCTCCCCCCTGCATGTCACCCGGAACAAGTCCGGGGTGACAATCGGAGGGTGGGGAGGGCCTAGCGTTAGATGCGCGTGGCCACCAGCGCCGCCAGAGCCTCGGGCAACTCGCTGAAATCGTCGATCAGCACGTCCGCCAGCAAATCCGCCGCCGGCACCGTCGAGTAGCCGAAGCTGACCGCGACGACCGGCGTGCCGGCGTTGCGGGCGGTGTCCACGTCGGTCTGGCTGTCGCCCACCATCACCGTGCGCCGCAGGTCGCCGCCCATGCGGTCGACGGCGGCGGTCAGGTGGCCGGCGTGCGGTTTCTTCTCGGTCACGGCGTCGGCGCCCAGGATGGCGCCGAACCAGTGGCTCATGCCCAGGCTGTCGAGCAGCAACTCGGTCAGGCGCTGCGGCTTGTTGGTGCACACGCCCAGCTTCACGCCATTGTCGCTGAGCAGGGTCAGCGTCTCGATCACGTTGGGAAACGCCGTGGTGCCGTCGGCGATGTGGTCGGCGTAATAGTCGAGGAAGGTAACGAACGCGGCGTCGAACGTGGCGTCGTCGAGGGTGGTGCCGGCCGCCGTTACCGCCTTCTGGATCAGCGCGCGGGCGCCGTGGCCGACCATGTGGCGCACCTCGCTCTCGCCGATCTCCGGCAGGCCGATGGTGCGCATGGTGTGGTTGAGCGCCCCGGTCAGGTCGGGGGCGCTATCGACCAGGGTGCCGTCGAGATCGAATATCACGGTGTCGGGAAGACGCATGGCGGGCCTGTCTGCATCCTGCGGTGGTAAATCCATGACCTTTGTGGCAGTTTTCCGCTGGAAAGCAAAGCGCTTGAGTGATGTTTGCATGCCCACCAAAGGCGCACAATGACCGACCGACCGCCTAGGCCAAACCGGGACGGAGAGGCTTGTGTCCTTCGAAGCCACGATGAAAGACAGTGTATCGCTATTGTGCAACGTCCGGATGGCTACGTTGAATGCTACACGGACGAGTTGATATACGACGACGAGGAAGACGTTCACTATTGGTCGTGTTCGGACCGTCGGATCGGCGGTATCTATCTAACAACCGAGGAAGCAGAGGCCGACTTAACAAGCATGGGCGACTATGCTGATTTCACGAGGCGCTAAGGCCCGAAACGACCAGAGAGAACGCCTCATATGACAGCCAGGAAAACAGCCGTCGTCGTCCTTGCCGCGGGCAAGGGAACGCGGATGAAATCCAGCCTGCCCAAGGTGCTGCACCCCATCGCCGGCCGCGCCATGGTGCATCACGTGCTGGCCGCCGCCGCCGAGCTGGCGCCGGAGCGCACCATCGTCGTCCTCGGCAAGGACATGGACCCGGTGGCCAAGGCGGTCGCGCCGGCCATCGTCGCCGTGCAGGACCCGCCGCTCGGCACCGGCCACGCGGTGCTGGCCGCCGCCGAGGCGCTGGACGGCTTCGACGGCGACGTCATCGTCGCCTTCGCCGACACGCCGCTGGTGACGCCGGCCACCTACCGCCTGATGCTGGACCGGCGCCGGGCCGACGACGATCCCGCCGTGGTGGTGCTGGGCTTCACACCCGACGATCCGGCCGCCTATGGAAGGCTGGTGGTTGAGAAGGGCAAGCTGAAACGGATCGTGGAATTCAAGGACGCGGACGCTGGCGAAAGGGCCATCGGCCTGTGCAACGCGGGGCTGATGGCGCTCGACGGCAAGCACGCGCTCGCCCTGCTCCGGGCCATCGGTAACGACAACGCCAACAAGGAATATTACCTGCCGGACGTGGTCGCCATCGCCCGCGACAGGGGGCTGGAAGCCGCCGTGGTCGAGGCGTCGCCCGAGGAGGTCATGGGCGTCAACTCCCGGTCCGAACTTGCGAAGGCCGAGGCGATCTGGCAGCACCGCCGCCGCGGGCACTTCATGGACGAAGGCGTGACCCTGGCCGATCCGGACACGGTGTATTTCAGCGCCGACACCATCCTGGGCCGCGACGTCACCATCGGCCCCAGCGTGGTATTCGGTCCCGGCGCCTCCATCGAGGACGGCGTGCGCATCGAGGCGTTCTGCCATATCGAGGGCGCGCACGTGGCCTCGGGCGCGCGGATCGGACCGTTCGCCCGGCTGCGGCCTGGCGCCGACATCGGCGAGGACGCCCATATCGGCAACTTCGTCGAGATCAAGAAGTCGGTGATCGAGCGGGGCGCCAAGGCCAACCATCTGTCCTATATCGGCGACGCGCGGGTCGGCGCCGAGGCCAATATCGGCGCCGGCACCATCACCTGCAACTATGACGGCTTCGCCAAGCATTTCACCGATATCGGCGCCGGCGCGTTCATCGGCTCCAACACCGCGCTGGTGGCGCCGGTGAAGATCGGCGACGGGGCGCTGGTCGGCGCGGGGAGCGTCATCACCAGCGACGTGGCGGAGGACGCCATCGCCGTCACCCGCGCGCCGCAGAAGTCGATTCCGGGCGGCGCAGCCAAGTTCCGTGCCAGAAACGCGAAGCAGAAGGTCAAGGGCTGAATGTGCGGCATCGTCGGTATCGTCGGCCGTGAGGCGGTGACGCCCCGTCTGGTCGAAGGGCTGCAGCGGCTGGAATACCGCGGCTACGATTCGGCGGGTGTCGCCACCCTGCCGGACGGCGGCGCCATCGACCGCCGCCGCGCCGAGGGCAAGCTGGGCAATCTGCGCAAAGTGCTGGAGTCCAGTCCGCTGCCGGGGACCGTCGGCATCGCCCACACGCGCTGGGCGACCCACGGCGCGCCCAACGAGAACAACGCCCATCCGCATGCCACCGAAAAGGTGGCGGTGGTGCATAACGGCATCATCGAGAACTTCCGCGAGCTGCGAGAGGAACTGACCGCGCAGGGCTACGTGATGGTGACCGAGACCGACAGCGAGGTCATCGCCCATCTGGTCACCGCCGAGCTGGACCGGGGCGCGACGCCGCAGCAGGCGGCGGCCGCGGCGCTCAAGCGCCTCGACGGCGCCTTCGCCATCGGCATCCTGTTCGCCGGTCATGGTGATCTGCTGATCGGCGCCCGGCGCGGCAGCCCGCTGGTCGTCGGCTATGGCGACGGCGAGATGTATCTGGGCTCGGATGCGCTCGCCATCGGGCCGCTGTCCAACCGCATCTGCTACCTGGCGGAAGGCGACTGGGTCGAGCTGACGCCCACCAGCGCGGTGATCCACGACGAGACCGGCGCGGTGGTGCAGCGCGAGATCAAGCTGGCCAAGCTGGTCGGCGGTTTGATCGAGAAGGGCAACTACCGCCACTTCATGCAGAAGGAGATCTACGAGCAGCCGGCGGTGATCGGCGACACGCTCGGCACCTATTACAACCAGCTCAGCCGCGAAGTGGTGATGCCGGCCATGCCGTTCGACATCGCCGCGGTGCCGAAGATCACCATGGTGGCCTGCGGCACGGCGTTCTACGCCTGCATGGTCGCCAAATACTGGTTCGAGCGGATCGCCCGGGTCAGCGTCGAGATCGACGTCGCCTCCGAGTTCCGCTACCGCGAGGCGGCGCTGCCGACCGGCGGGCTCGCCATCTTCGTCTCCCAGTCGGGCGAGACCGCCGACACCCTGGCCGCGCTGCGCTATTGCCGCGAGCAGGGCCAGCACATCCTCAGCGTCGTCAACGTGCCGGAGAGCTCCATCGCCCGGGAATCGGACGTGGTGCTGCCGACGCATGCCGGGCCGGAGATCGGCGTCGCCAGCACCAAGGCGTTCACCTGCCAGCTGGTGGTGCTGGCGTGTCTTGCCGTCGCCGCGGCGCGGGCGCGCGGCACCATCGACGCCGCCACCGAGGCCGAGCTGACCCATGCGCTGGTCGAGGTGCCGGCGGCCGCGACCGAGGTGCTCAAGCACGACGACCGGATCGAGAAGATCGCCGCCGACATCGCCAAGGCCCGCGACGTGCTCTATCTGGGCCGCGGCGCGCTCTACCCGATCGCGCTCGAAGGGGCGCTGAAGCTGAAGGAAATCTCCTACATCCACGCCGAAGGCTATGCGGCGGGCGAGATGAAGCACGGCCCCATCGCGCTGATCGATCCCGCCGTGCCGGTCGTGGTGCTGGCGCCCAGCGACCGGCTGTTTGCCAAGACCGTGTCCAACATGCACGAGGTCATCGCCCGCGGCGGCCGTATCCTGCTGGTCACCGACGTGGCGGGCGAGAAGTCGGCCGGCGACGGCGCCGCCTGGACGCTGGTGCTGCCCGACATGCACGAGTTCGTCGCCCCGATCCTGCAGGCGATCCCGGTGCAGCTGCTGGCCTATCACGCCGCCGTCAGCAAGGGGACGGACGTGGACCAGCCGCGGAATCTGGCCAAGTCGGTCACGGTTGAGTAGGATTTAGGCGACCGCTTTCTCAGGCCGCTCCATCTCTCAAATTGTCACCCCGGACTTGTTCCGGGGTCTGTCTCGATATCGGCAGCGTCGTATGGACAGGCAGTACTACGTCTATATCCTCGCCAACCGTCCTCGGGGCGCGATGTATGTTGGCGTGACTTCCGATCTGCTGCGCCGCGTCTGGCAACACAAGAGCAAAGCCGTCCCCGGCCACACCAGGAAGTACGGCATCGACCGCCTTGTCTATTACGAGGTGTTCCAAGACGTGCGGATGGCGATCGCGCGCGAGAAGCAGCTCAAGAGGTACGTGCGGCAGTGGAAGTACAATCTCGTCGAGGAGCGCAATCCTCATTGGGAGGAAATCATCCTTACCCCATAGGCGCCGTCACGCGGAGAGACGGACCCCGGAACAAGTCCGGGGTGACAACTGAGTGGGGGTTGCAATGGTTGAGTAAATATACGGAGGCAGCCATATTGCGCTCCTCACACAGGGTGATAGCTGTCATGCGGATAACCAGCTCACAAGCGTTGTTGGATATGAAGGCCGCCGTCGGCCGGATCGGCTCCTACGCGGCATCCGTCAATCGGACGAATCTCTCGATGGTAGAAGATGCCGTCGAGCGAAATCTGGTGATCTTGTACGAGGCGAGTAAACGCGTTTCCCCTCGCTTGCGGCCTAGAACCTTTTGGGTGAGGCTCACCGAGATCGGCGAACGTCTTGAATTTCGGTATGACGCAGTAACATCAGCCGAGGTGTGGGCGATCGTGGAACAGGACCTGCCAGTCTTCACGCCCGTCATCGACGATCTGATCGCCAAAGTGAAAAGAGACCAGAAGAATGGCTGACTACGACTACGACCTGTTCATCATTGGCGCGGGCTCGGGCGGCGTGCGGGCGGCGCGCATGGCGACGTCCTACGGCGCGCGGGTCGGCATCGCCGAGGACAGCCGGGTCGGCGGCACCTGCGTCATCCGGGGCTGCGTGCCGAAGAAGCTGCTGGTCTACGCGTCGGGCTTCGCCGAGGAATTCGAGTGGGCGCACGGCTATGGCTGGACCGTGGAGGGCGCGCGGTTCGACTGGCCGACGCTGATCGCCAACAAGGACAAGGAGATCGACCGGCTCAACGGCCTCTATCTCCAGACCCTGAAGAACAACAACGTGGTGCTGCACGAGGCACGCGCCGCGCTGGTCGACGCGCACACGATATCGCTGACCAAGGACGGCAAGGAGGTCGGGCGCGTCACCGCCGACAAGATCCTGGTGGCGACCGGCGGCTGGCCGGCCATGCCGGACGTTCCCGGCGCCGAGCACGCCATCTCGTCCAACGAGGCGTTCGATCTGCCGGCGCTGCCCAGGCGCATCCTGATCGCCGGCGCCGGCTATATCGCCGTGGAATTCGCCTGCATCTTCAATGGCCTTGGTTCGCAGGTGATCCAGCTTTACCGGGGCGAGCAGATCCTGCGCGGCTTCGACCGGGATGTCCGCGACACGGTCGCTACGGAAATGCGCAAGAAGGGCATCGACATCAGGGTGAACTGCTCGCTGATCGCCCGTATCGACAAGCGGGAAGACGGCAGCCTGCTGGTGACCCAGGAGAGCGGCGAGACCATCGAGACCGACGCGGTGATGTACGCCGTCGGCCGCAACCCGAAATCCGGCGGCATGGGCCTTGCCGAAGTGGGCGTGACGATGGACGACATCGGCGCCATCGTCATCGACGACGACTTCCGGACCTCGGTGCCCAACATCTTCGCGCTGGGCGACGTCACCCACCGGTTCCAGCTCACGCCCGTCGCCATCGCCGAGGCCATGGCGTTCACGGCCACCCAGTTCGCGAACCGGCCGACCACGATGGACTACCGCGACATCCCGACCGCCGTGTTCACCCAGCCGCCGGTCGGCACCTGCGGCCTGACCGAGGAGGAAGCCCGCGAGCGCTACGACGAGATCGACGTCTACAAGGCCGATTTCCGCCCCATGCTGCACACGCTTGGAGGCTCCAGCGAGCGCACCCTGATGAAGCTGATCGTCGACGCGAAGACCGACCGGGTTCTCGGCGCGCACATGGTCGGCCACGATGCCGGCGAGATCATCCAGGGCATCGGCATCGCCATCAAGTGCGGCGCCACCAAGGCCCAGTTCGACGCCACGGTGGCCATCCACCCGACGGCGGCCGAGGAATTCGTCACCATGCGGACGCCGGTGCCCCGGTTGAAGCAGGCGGCGGAGTAGGCGGGCCGATTCTAAAAACTGGCCAAAACCGGGCGCTGAGCGTATATCAGCGCCCTCGAATGACTTTAAACGACAAGGCGACGCCATGACCAAGAAGTGGTCGCCGGACAGCTGGAGAGCGCTGCCGGCCAAGCATATCCCGGCCTACCCCGATCCCGCGGCCCTCGCCGAGGTGGAGAAGACGCTGAAGTCCTATCCGCCGCTGGTGTTCGCGGGCGAGGCGCGCAGCCTGAAGTCGGACCTCGCCGACGTGGCGGAAGGCCGTGCTTTCCTGCTGCAGGGCGGCGACTGCGCCGAGAGCTTCGCCGAGTTCCACCCGGACAACATCCGCGACACCTTCCGCGTGCTGCTGCAGATGGCGGTGGCGCTGACCTGGGCCGCGTCGTGCCCGGTGGTCAAGGTCGGCCGCATCGCCGGCCAGTTCGCCAAGCCGCGCTCCAGCGACCTCGAGACCATCGATGGCGTCACCCTGGAAAGCTACAAGGGCGACAACATCAACGGCATGGACTTCACGCCCGAGGCGCGCCGGCCCGATCCGCAGCGCCTGGTGCGCGCCTATTCGCAGTCGGCGGCCACGCTGAACCTGATCCGCGCCTTCGCCCAGGGCGGCTATGCCGACCTGCACCGCGTCCATGGCTGGATGCAGGGCTTCATCGCCGATTCGCCGTCGGGCAGCCGCTACCAGGAGATGGCCTCGCGCATCTCCGAGGCGCTCGCCTTCATGGAAGCCTGCGGCGTCACGTCCGAGACCGCGCCGGTGCTGCGCGGCACCAGCTTCTACACCTCGCACGAGGCGCTGCTGCTGGGCTACGAGCAGGCCATGACCCGCGTCGATTCGACGACCGGCGACTGGTACGACACCTCGGCCCACATGCTGTGGATCGGCGAGCGTACCCGCCAGCTCGACCATGCCCACGTGGAATTCATGCGCGGCATCCGGAACCCGATCGGCTGCAAGGTCGGCCCGACCATGAACCCGGACGAGCTGATCCGGCTGATCGACGCACTCAACCCGCAGAACGAGGCCGGCCGCCTGACCCTCATCGCCCGCATGGGCGCCGAGAAGGTCGAGGACGTGCTGCCGGCGCTGGTGCGCAAGGTGAAGCAGGAAGGCCGCACGGTCGTCTGGTCGTGCGATCCGATGCACGGCAACACCATCTCGACGTCGGGCTACAAGACCCGTCCCTTCGACAAGGTGCTGGCCGAGGTGCGCGGCTTCTTCGCCGTCCACCAGGCCGAGGGCACCTATGCCGGCGGCGTCCATTTCGAGATGACCGGCCAGGACGTGACCGAATGCATGGGCGGCGCCCAGGCGATCACCGCCGAGGGCCTGAAGGACCGCTACCATACCCATTGCGACCCGCGGCTCAACGGCAGCCAGGCGCTGGAGCTTGCCTTCATCATCGCCGAAGGCATCCGCAAGGAACGCGGCGGCATCGCCCGCGTGGCGGCGGCGTCGTAATAAACTGATCTTGTCATCCCGGCGAAAGCCGGGACCGTTACCAGCCGACCGACTGGGTCCCGGCTTTCGCCGGGATGACAAGGGTGTTTTGCTCCGATAAGTCTTGCGGAACTGCCTACTTCCCCGACGGGTTCACGTCCCATGACCGACAGTCTCACCATCGCGCTCGCCCAGCTCAATCCCACCTTGGGCGACGTCAGCGGCAACGTGGCGAAAATCCGCGCGGCGCGGGCGGAGGCGGCGGCGTCGGGCGCGGACCTCGTCGTCTATGCCGAGCTGGTGCTGAACGGCTATCCGCCCGAGGACCTGATGCTGAAGCCGGCCTTCCAGGAGGCGGTCGAGGCGGCGGTCGAGGAACTGGCGGCCGACACCGCCGACGGCGGCCCGGCCATGCTGATCGGCGCGAGCTGGCGCGAGGGCGACGGCAAGCCGTTCAACGCCGCCATCCTGCTCGACGGCGGCAAGGTCGCTGGTCGGCGCTACAAGCACCATTTGCCGAATTACGGCGTGTTCGACGAGATGCGCATCTTCCAGCCCGGCCCGCTGCCCGGCCCGATCAATTTCCGCGGCGTGCGCCTCGGCGTCATGGTCTGCGAGGACATGTGGTTCGCGGACGTCACCGAATGCCTGCAGGAGACCGGCGCGGAAATCCTGGTGGTGCCGAACGGCTCGCCCTACGAGCTGGGCAAGGTCGACACCCGCACCCAGCTCGCCGCCCGCCGGGTCAGCGAGAGCGGCCTGCCGCTGATCTACGTCAACCAGATTGGCGGCCAGGACGAGATCGTGTTCGACGGCATCTCGTTCGTGATGAACACCGACCACAAGGTGCCGGTGCGCATGGCCGGCTGGCGCGAGTCTTTGGTGATCACGCGGTGGCGGCGTGACGGCGCCACCTGGCGCTGCGAGGACGGCGACAAGGTCCGCTATCCGGAAGGCCTGGAGGAAATCTACCACGCCATGATGCTGGGCCTGCGCGACTACGTGAACAAGAACCGGTTTCCGGGCGTCGTCCTCGGCATGTCGGGCGGTATCGACAGCGCCCTGTCGGCAGCGGTCGCCGTCGATGCGCTGGGCGCGGACCGGGTTCGCTGCGTGATGATGCCCTACCGCTACACCAGCTCGGACAGCGTGCGCGACGCCGAGGCCTGCTCGCGGGCGCTTGGTGCGAAGCATGAAGTGATCCCGATCGAGCCGGCGGTCAGCGGTTTCCTGTCCATGCTGGCGCCGGCCTTCGAGGGTCGTGAGCCCGACACCACCGAGGAGAATCTGCAGGCCCGCGCCCGCGGCATTACCCTGATGGCGTTGTCCAACAAGTTCGGCCACATGGTGCTCACCACGGGCAACAAGTCCGAGATGTCGGTCGGCTACGCCACGCTCTACGGCGACATGTGCGGCGGCTATTCGGTGCTGAAAGACGTCTACAAGACCACCGTGTTCGAGCTGTCGCGCTGGCGCAACGCCCACGTGCCGGAAGGCGCACTGGGGCCGGGACAGGTGGTGATTCCGGAGAACATCATCACCCGCCCGCCGTCGGCCGAGCTGCGCGAGAACCAGACAGACCAGGACAATTTGCCGCCCTATGACGTGCTCGATGACATCCTGGAGTGCCTGATCGAGAACGAGATGACGTTCGAGGACATCGTCGTCCGCGGCCATGACCCGGCTGTGGTCAAGCGCATCGAGCACCTGCTCTACATCGCCGAGTACAAGCGCCGGCAGGCGCCGCCCGGCGTAAAGATCACCCGGCGCAATTTCGGTCGCGACCGGCGCTATCCGATCACCAATGGCTTCCGCAACGCCGCGTCGTCGACCCGCAAGCGGGAATTCAACGCATGAGCGTGCGGCTGCGCTTCGCGCCCAGTCCAACCGGCTACCTGCATGTGGGCAACGTCCGGACCGCGCTGGTCAACTTCCTTTATGCGCGCCAGCAGGGTGGCATCTTCATGCTGCGCTTCGACGACACCGACCCGGAGCGGTCGACGGAAGCGTTCGCCGACGCCATCGAGGAGGATTTACGCTGGCTGGGCCTGAAGTGGAACACGTCGTCGCACCAGTCGCACCGGCAGGAGGCGTATGACGTCGCCGTCGCGCGGCTGAAGGCATCCGGGAGGCTCTATCCCTGCTGGGACACGCCGCGGGAGCTGGAACTGCGCCGCAAGGTGCTGCTGTCGCGCGGCAAGCCGCCGGTCTACGAGCGCGGCGCGCTGGCGCTGACCCAGGAACAGAAGGACGCTTTCGAGTCGGAAGGCCGCAAGCCGCACTGGCGCTTCCGGCTCAACCAGCAGCCGGTCACCTGGCAGGACGGCGTGCGCGGCGAGGTGACGTTCGACACCGCGACCCTGTCCGATCCGGTGCTGGTGCGCGAGGATGGCAGCCTGCTCTATACCCTGCCGTCCTGCGTCGACGACCTGGACCACCACGTTACCCACGTGTTCCGGGGCGAGGACCACGTCACCAACACCGCCGTGCAGATCGAGCTGTTCGAGGCGCTGGGCGGCACGCCGCCGCAGTTCGCCCATTTCGCGCTGCTGACGGGGGCGGGCGGCGAAGGCCTGTCGAAGCGCGCCGGCTCGCTCGCCATCCGCGACCTGCGGGCGCAGGGGCTGGAGCCCATGGCGATCAACAGCCTGCTGGGGCGGATCGGCACGTCCGATCCCGTCGAGCCGTTCACCGACCTGGCGCCGCTGGTCTACAGCTTCGACGTCGGGAAATTCGGCCGGTCGGCCGCGCGGTTCGATCCGCACGAGCTGGAGGTGCTGAACGCCCGTATCGTTCACCAGCTGCATTATTCCAACGTCGCCGCGTGCCTGCCCGGCGTCAGCGAGGCGTTGTGGGATGCGGTTCGTGCCAACCTGACCAGGGTTTCGGATGCGCTCGACTGGCTGAAGGTGGTCGAAGGTCCCATGCAGCCAGTGATCGAGGACGGAGATTTTCTCCGGCAGTGTGCGGAGTTGCTGCCGCCATTGCCATGGGACGAATCCGCCTGGGGCGAGTGGACCGGCGCGATCAAGACCGCCACGGGCCGCAAGGGCCGCGAGTTGTTCCACCCGCTGCGCCTTGCGCTGACCGGCCGCGAGCAGGGCCCGGAAATGAAGTTGCTGCTGCCGCTGATCGGTCCGAAGCGGGTAAGAGAGCGGTTGCTCACTCAATAATTATTGTCATCCCGGCGAAGGCCGGGACCCAGATCAGCGGCCCGACTGGGTCCCGGCTTTCGCCGGGATGACAAGGTTATATTTGTTTTGAAACACCCATTACTTGCCGCCACCGGCCCCTTGCGCTATAGCCCCACCTCCCGACACCGGCGGAAACCATGGACCTGACGATCTACAATTCCCTTACGCGGGAAAAGCAGCGCTTCGAGCCGATCGACGAGAGCAATGTGCGGCTCTATGTCTGCGGCCCGACGGTCTATGACTTCGCCCATATCGGCAATGCGCGGCCCGTCGTGGTGTTCGACGTGCTGTTCCGGGTGCTGCGCGACCTCTATGGCGCCGACGCGGTGACCTATGTCCGCAACATCACCGACGTCGACGACAAGATCAACGCGCGCGCCGCGGAATCCGGCGAGGACATCCGCACCATCACCGAGCGCACCGTCGCCGCCTACCACGAGGACATGGACGCGCTGGGCGCGCTGCGGCCGACCATCGAGCCGCGGGCGACCGAGCACATCGAGCAGATGATCGCGATGACCCGGACGCTGATCGAACGCGGCCACGCCTACGAGGCGGACGGCCATGTGCTGTTCTCCGTGTCCAGCGACCCGACCTACGGCCAGCTGTCGGGCCGGTCCATGGACGAGATGATCGCCGGCGCCCGCGTCGAGGTCGCGCCGTACAAGAAGGACCCGGCCGATTTCGTGCTTTGGAAGCCGTCGACGCCGGATCTGCTGGGCTGGGACAGTCCGTGGGGACGCGGCCGTCCGGGCTGGCATATCGAATGCTCGGCCATGAGCGAGGTGCATCTCGGCGATGTGTTCGACATTCATGGCGGCGGTATCGACCTGATCTTTCCGCATCACGAGAACGAGGTGGCGCAGAGCGCCTGCGCCCATTCGGGCGAGCCGCACGCGCGTTACTGGATGCACAACGGCTTCCTGATGGTCGAAGGCGAGAAGATGTCCAAGTCGCTGGGCAACTTCTTCACCGTGCGCGACCTGCTGGCCGACTGGCCGGGCGAGGTGCTGCGCTACACCATGCTGGCGACCCATTACCGCCAGCCCATCGACTGGACGAAGACGGGCATGCAGCAGGCGCGCGAGAGCCTTGACCGGCTGTACCGCACCCTCAAGGCATTCGAGGACATCGAGACCGACGAGGCCGATGTGCCAGAGAGCGTGCTCGAGCCGCTGCTCGACGACCTGAACACACCGCTGGCGCTCGCCGCGCTGCACGAGCTCGCCACCCGCGCCAACAAGGCCAAGAACGACCCGACGCGCGGCAAGTACAAGGCGCTGCTGCTGGCCGGCGGCCAGGCGCTCGGCCTGTTCGGCAGCGATCCGGACGACTGGCTGAAGCGGCGCCGCGACGTAGTGGTCCAGCTGCAAGGCTTGGGCATGGCTGCAAGTGTCGGCTCCGTGAGCATTCTAACTGAAGCCGAAATCGAACAATTGATCTCCGAGCGCATTGCCGCGCGTCAGGCCAAGGACTTCGCCGAGGCCGACCGAATTAGGGTCACCCTTGCCGCGCAGGGCGTTATCCTTGAGGATGGCCCGAAGGGGACCACTTGGCGGCGGGGGTAAATTTCTGGTCCAACAACCCTTCTGGGTGAACGAAGACTGGGCGGTGGTGTAACCTGCCGCCCGTGCCAAGGTAGCCCGCAGGGCTCCGGCACACGGGGACAAGAAAGACTGAAATCATGGCCCGCGAGAGGCTTTATCTATTCGACACCACGTTGCGTGACGGCGCCCAGACCCAGGGCGTCGATTTTTCCGTGCACGACAAGCAGCGCATCGCCGCCGAGCTGGACGCACTGGGACTGGACTATATCGAGGGCGGCTGGCCGGGCGCCAACCCGACCGACACCGACTTCTTCGCCTCGCCGCCCAAGCTGAAACGCGCCACCTTCACCGCCTTCGGCATGACCCAGCGGCCCGGCCAGAGCGCCGCCAACGACCCGGGGCTGTCGGCGCTGCTGAACACGGACGCGCCGGCGATCTGCATCGTCGGCAAGAGCTGGGACTATCAGGTCGACGTGGCGCTGGGCATCCCGCGCGAGGAGAACGTGGCGATCATCGGATCGTCCATCGCCGAGATCAAAAAGCGCGGACGCGAACCCATGCTCGACGCCGAGCACTTCTTCGACGGCTTCAAGGCCAACCCGAAATACGCCATGGAATGCCTGCACGCGGCGGCCGAGGCGGGCGCGCGCTGGGTGGTGCTGTGCGACACCAATGGCGGCACCCTGCCGCACGAGGTGTCGCGCATCGTCGCCGAGGTGGTGAAGGAAATCCCCGGTGACCGGCTGGGCATCCACGCCCACAACGACACCGAGAACGCGGTCGCCAACACGCTGACGGCGATCCTGGCCGGCGTGCGCCAGCTCCAGGGCACCATCAACGGCCTGGGCGAGCGCTGCGGCAACGCCAACCTGATCTCGCTGATCCCGACCCTGATGCTGAAGCCCGACTTCGCCGAGCGGTTCGAGACCGGCATCCCGGAAGGGAATCTGCGCAAGCTCAAGCACGTCTCGCACGTGCTGGACGAAATCCTCAACCGCGCGCCCAACCGGCACCAGGCGTATGTCGGCGACAACGCCTTCGCCCACAAGGGCGGGCTGCACGCGTCGGCGGTTGCCAAGGACCCGCATACCTACGAGCATGTGGCGCCGGAGTCCGTCGGCAATGCACGCAAGATCCTGGTGTCGAACCAGGCCGGGCGCTCCAACATCATCCAGCGGCTGGATGAGCTCGGGCTGACGGTGCCGAGCAACCATCCCGGCATCGGCCGCCTGCTCGACGAGGTCAAGGAAGCCGAGGCGCAGGGCCTGTCGTATGACGGCGCCGAGGCCAGCTTCGAGCTGCTCGCCCGCCGCGCGCTGGGCCAGCTGCCGAAGTTCTTCGACACCAGAAGCTACCGCGTGCTGGTCGAACGCCGGCACAACGCCATGGGTGAACTGGTGACGATCGCCGAGGCGACCGTGAAGATCGGGGTCGACGGCGAGAATCTGATTTCGGCGGGCGAGGGCAACGGCCCGGTCAACGCCCTCGACCAGGCGTTGCGGAAGGACCTGGGCCGCTATTCGTCCTACATCGAGGACCTGCGGCTGATCGACTACAAGGTCCGCATCCTCAACACCAGCGGCACGGAGGCGACGACCAGGGTGCTGATCGAAAGCGGCGACTCGGCCGGGAATCGCTGGTTCACCGTCGGCGTCTCGCCCAACATCGTCGACGCCTCGTACCAGGCGCTGAACGACAGCCTCGTCTACAAGCTGCTCCGCGACGGGGCGCCGCCTGCGAAGGGTTGAGCGTTCTCCCTTGAATCGACGCGATCTGCGGAATGTCGCGGGCGATGCTGCGTGTGCAAACACGTAGTGTTGCGCTGCGGCAACACCGGGGCTGCTTGTCACCAAACCGTCATATCAAGTTCACGCAGCGGTAATGGCCGGCCGTTACAGAGGCAATGCTAACGACTGCGGACGCCAATGCTTGGGGGAGTCCTCGCCTCGCGATCCGCACGCAACATTCCTCGAAGGGAGAACACCAACGATGCAACCCCGGAAGAGCGCGAAGGGGCTTTTGGCGGCGGGACTCGTGGCGGCTGGCGCCACCATGTTCGCCGGCACCGCGCAGGCCCAGTCGAACGAGCAGCTGCTCCGCATGATCCAGCAGCTGAGCGCCACCGTCGAGGACCTGAAGGGTCAGGTCGAAGAGGCGAACATGAAGGGCGAGCAGGCCGTTCTCGCCGCCGCCGACACCAAGAAGAAGATGGAAAGCGGCGATGTGAAGTGGAAGTGGGGCCCGAGCCCGACCATCCAGAGCGGCGACGGCAAGTTCGAGATGCATGTCCGTGGCCGCATGCTCGTCGATTTCGGGCACGTCTCCGACAGCGCCGACAAGCAGAAGCGCAATGGTACCGAGTTCCGCGCGCTGCGCCTGGGCATCGAGGGCAAGGCGTGGAAGGACTTCAAGTACAAGATGGAGATCGACTTCGCCGAGAACACGGTGGACATCACCGATGCCTATCTTGAGTATGCCGGCTGGGATCCCTTCTATGTTCAGGTCGGTCATGCCAAGACCACCAACTCGATGGAAGAGCTGACCAGTTCGCGTCATATCGACCTGGTCGAGCGTGGCGGCTTCACGGATGCCTTCAACTTCAATCGCCGCGTCGGCATCCAGGCCGGCTATGTGGGCGACTGGTTCCGAGTCGACGTTGGCGGCTTCGGCTCCGAGCTCGACGAGCCCGACGCCGACTTCAACGACGAAGGCTACGCGTTGAGCGCGCGAGCGGTGGCGTTCCCCAAGATCGGCAATGACGGCATCCTGCATGTCGGTGCCTCGGTGCTCTATCGCGACTACGACAACAACTTCAATAACCGCTCTGTCCGGTACCGGCAGCGCCCGCATGCCCACATCTCGGGCATCCGCTACGTCGACACCAACAACCTGAACGCCGGAAGCGATCTGTTCTTCGGCGTCGAACTGGCCGGCATCATGGGTCCGTTCTGGGCTAACTCGGAATGGGGCTGGTTGAAGGTCAAGGACATCACTGGACAGGCGGGTACAAGCGCAACCTTCCAGGGTGGCTACTTCGGCATCGGCTGGTTCATCACCGGCGAGCAGCGTGGCTACGACGAAGGCACGTTCGACCGTCCGAAGAAGGTCAACAAGCCGGTGTTCGAAGGCGGCTGGGGCGCTATCGCGCTGGTGGCGCGTGTCGACTTCGTCGACCTGAACAATACCTTCGGCGGTGGCGCCTGCGTCACGGCGGCCTCCGGTATCTGCGGCGGCGAGCAGCTGACCTACGTGTTCGGCGTGAACTGGTTCCTGAACCGGCACACGGTGATCAAGCTCAACTATGCCCATTCGGACGTGGACAAGGCGTTCGACAACCTGGGCGACACGTTCCCGGACGGCAAGAACAGCGTCGACAGCTTCGTCGCGCGGTTCCAGGTCGACTGGTAAGCCTTCAAACCTCCCCAAGGTTGGAGCGGTCCGCCCGAAAGGGCGGGCCGCTTTTCTTTGTTGCCCGCCGATGTCGATTCCTTGGGCTTGCGCCGATTTCCTGTATATTGCCGGCTCATGATCAGTATCCGACCCTACCGCGAGGCCGATCCGGCCGCCGTCGAGGCCCTGCTCGACAGATCGTTCGGCCCCGACCGGCAGAAGAAGACCGTCTATCGCCTGCGCGAGGGCGTTGCACCGGTGCAGGAACTGGGCTTCGTCGCGTTCGACAACAAGGCGCTGCGCGGTAGCCTGCAATTCTGGTCCATCCAGGTGCGCCCGCTGCGGACGGATGGCGAGCCGGTGCCCGCGATCCTGCTGGGGCCGCTGGCTGTCGAGCCGGCCTATGCCGGCCGCGGCATCGGCATGGGCCTGATGCGCGTCGGCCTCCAGCGGGCCAGGCAGCTTGGCTACAGGATCGTCATCCTGGTCGGCGACCTACCCTATTACAGCCGTGTCGGTTTCCACCGCGAAGGCGCGGAGGGGCTGCGCCTGCCCGGTCCGGTCGATCCCAACCGGGTGCTGATCCGGGAACTGGTCGACGGCGCGGCAGCCGGCCTGGAAGGCCTCATTGAGAAGCCGGCCGACGCCGGCGCCGAGCCCGACGAGATTGCCGGCCACCGGGAGGCGGCGCCGTGACCGACGCGGAAACCGGAGAACCGATGCGTAACCTGGCGGAGATCATGGCACGGCTTCAGGACAAGAAGCTGCCGCCGGTCGACAAGTGGAACCCGGACTTCTGCGGCGACATCGACATGCGTATCGCCCGCGACGGCACCTGGTACTACATGGGCTCGCCGATCGGCCGAAAGCGGATGGTCAAGCTGTTCTCCACCGTCATCCGCCGCGACGACGACCAGTATTTCCTGGTCACGCCGGTCGAGAAACTGGGCATCAAGGTCGATGACGCACCGTTCGTCGCCGTCGAGGCCGACATTCACGAACCCGGCCCGGACCAGGGCATCGTCTTCCGCACCAATGTGGACGACGAGGTGATCGCGGGACCCGATAATCCGATCCGGGTCGAGATCGACCCGGAGACCGCCGAGCCGTCCCCCTACGTGCTGGTACGCAAGAATCTGTGGGCGCTGATCGCCCGCCCGGTGTTCTACCAACTCGTCGATGCCGGCGAGGAGCGGGTGATGGACGGCAGGACCGTGCTCGGCATCGTCAGCCGCGGCCGCTTCTTCGTCATCGGCAGCCTGGACGCGCCCACCTGAGCATGCTGCGGGAGCTGTTTCACGGCCGGCTTCTCGATGTTCCCGGCATGGCTGGCTGGAGCGCATCCGTCCTCCATGCGCCGGCCAGCGATTACGATCTGACTCCCCATATCCGCGCGGGCCTGCCGCCGGACCGGGTGCTGCGCCAGGCCGCCGTGCTGGTGCCGGTCATCGACCGCCCGCACGGCGCGACGGTGCTGCTCACCCAGCGCACCGATCATCTGAGCAGCCATGCGGGCCAGGTGGCGTTCCCTGGCGGCCGGGTCGACGACTCCGACACCGGACCGGTCGATACGGCGCTGCGCGAGACCTGGGAGGAGGTCGGCCTCGACCGGTCATTCATCGATGTGGTCGGCGCGCTGGACACCTATGAAACCGGGACCGGTTTTTCCATTACCCCCATCGTCGGGCTGGTCCGGCCGGGCTTCACCCTGACCCTGCAGGCAGACGAGGTCGCGCTCGTCTTCGAGGTGCCGCTCGACTTTTTCCTCGATCCGGCCAACCATCAGCGTGAAAGCCGGGAGTGGCGGGGCGCCATGCGCCATTATTATGTGATGCCTTATGACGGCCATCACATCTGGGGGGCGACGGCTGGCATGCTGGTGAACCTGTACAACAAGCTCAAGGGCTGATGCGCAAGACAGGCACGGTGATCACCCAGTCCTGGCTGACCGCCGACGGGGCGGCCGAGGTCATGGCTGCGCTCGCCGCGCAGGGCGGCACCGCCCGGTTCGTCGGCGGCTGCGTGCGCGACGCGCTCGCCGGCCGCGCCGTCCGAGACGTCGACATCGCCACCGACCAACGGCCGGAGACCGTCGTCGCGCTGCTCAAGGCCGCGAACCTGAAGGCAATCCCGACGGGGATCGAACACGGCACGGTCACAGCGGTGGCACACGGCCGGCCGTTCGAGGTCACCACCTTGCGGGTCGACGTGGAGACCGACGGGCGCCGCGCGCTGGTCGCGTTCACCGACGACTGGGCCGAGGATGCACAGCGCCGCGACTTCACCATGAACGCGCTCTACTGCGATCCGGACGGCACCGTCTACGATCCGGTCGAGGGTGTCGATGACCTCGAGGCGCGGCATGTGCGGTTCATCGGCGACCCTTACCGGCGCATCGAAGAAGACGCGCTCCGCATTCTGCGGTTCTTCCGCTTCCACGCCTGGTACGGCGAGGGCGCCATGAACGCGCAGGGGCTGATCGCGTGCCGCGACCGGCACGGTGATCTGGACCGGCTGTCGGTCGAGCGCGTCCGGGCGGAAATGCTGCGCTTGCTTGAGGCTCCTTCGCCGGTGTCGACGCTGCGGATCATGGCCGAGGCGGGTGTCCTTCGGCAGGTGCTGCCCGAGTCGGGCGCGCTGCGCTGCCTCGAGAGGCTGGTCGATATGGGCGAGGGCGATGCGCTGCTGCGGCTCGCCTCCCTGACCAGCCGCCGCGCCGACGTGCTCACCGGACTCGCCGGGCGCTGGAAGCTGTCGACCCGCGAGAAGGTGCGGCTTCGGTGCATGGCGGCCGGAGAGGCCGATGTACCGGCCGACCTGTCCGACAACGAGGCGCGGGCGCAGGTCTACTGGCTTGGCCCGGACCGCTTCCGCGACCTGGTGCTGCTCGCCTGGGCGGCGGACGGCGAGGACCGCCGGCATCTGGCCGCGCTGGCCGAAAGATGGTCCGCGCCCCGGTTCCCGCTCAAGGGCGCCGATCTGCTCGGACAAGGCATCCCGGCTGGCGAGAGGGTCGGCGCGCTGCTTCGGACCTTGGAGCGGCAATGGGTCGAGGAAGGCTTCGAGCCCAGCGGGGCCGAGCTGTTGGCGCGGATACAGGACATCGACTAGCATTTCGGCGGGGGAAGGTGGGTTCAATGGCCACGGCAGGCATCTTCAATTTCATCCAGGTCAGCGACCGGATCGGCACCGGCGGGCAGCCGACGAGGGAGCAGCTGGAGGCGGCGCGCGACGAGGGCTACCAGGCCGTCATCAACCTGGCGCCGAGCGATGCGGAGAACTTCGCGCTGGCCGACGAAGAGCACGTCGTGACCGACCTGGGCCTAATCTACCATCACATCCCGGTGGCCTGGACCGATCCCCGGCCCGAGCAGTTCGCCGCCTTCTGTGCCGCCATGCAGCAGGTCGGCGACAGGAAGGTGCTGATCCACTGCGCCGCCAATTACCGGGTGACGGCGTTCTTTTCCTCATACGCCATCAGGCATCTGGGCTGGACGACCGAGCAGGCGGACGCGCTGGTATCGCGGATATGGAATTCCAATCCGCGCTATGCCATGGACGACATCTGGCGCAGGTACATCGCGGCGATCAGGACGCCCTAGGGCAAGGCGGTCCAGATTACGGCCACTTCACCTCGGGTGGCAGCGACATCAGGATGGCGTCCACATTGCCGCCGGTCTTCAGCCCGAAGGTCGTGCCCCGGTCGTAGATCAGGTTGAACTCCACGTAGCGGCCGCGCCGGACGAGCTGGTGCTCGCGCTGCTCCTCGGTCCATTCGTCGTTCATGTGGCGGCGGACGATCTTCGGATAGACGTCGAGGAAGGCGCGGCCGACGTCCTGGGTGAACGCGAAGTCCGCCTCCCAGTCGCCGGTATCGAGCGAATCGTAGAAGATGCCGCCGACGCCGCGCGGCTCGTTGCGATGCTTCAGGAAGAAGTACTCGTCGCACCATTGCTTGTACTTCGGGTAGTAGGCCGGGTCGTGCTTGTCGCAGGCCTGCTTCAGCGCGTCGTGGAACTGGTCGGTGTCCTCGTCATCCGGAACCATTGGGGTCAGGTCGGCGCCGCCGCCGAACCAGCCCCGTGTGGTGATGATGTGGCGGGTGTTCATGTGGACCGCCGGCACCAGCGGTGAGCGCATGTGCGCGACCAGCGAGATGCCGCTGGCCCAAAAACGCGGGTCCTCCTCGGCGCCCTGCATGTTCTTGGCGAAGTCGGGCGAGAACTCGCCCTCTACAGTCGACACGTTGACGCCGACCTTCTCGAACACCCGGCCCTTCATCACCGCCATCACGCCGCCGCCGCCGCCCGGCCGGGTCCATTCGGTGCGCTCGAAGCGCCCGGCCCGCATGCCGCGCAGCGGACCGCGCAGCTCGTCCTCGATCATCTCGAAGGTCGAGCAGATGCGGTCGCGAAGGCTGTGGAACCACATTCGGGCCCGCACCTTGTGCTCGTCAGGAACATACGTCATCGGTTCTCCCCTGATGTCGGTAACCCGCCTGCCGGAAAGCGGCCAGCCGGAAATTCCCCAGTCTGGCGCAGCGCCTCTCCCAATACCATGGCCGCCGCCACCGCAACGTTGAGCGAGCGCAAGCCCGGCACCATCGGAACGGCGACCCGGGCATCGGCCCGCGCGTGGACGTCGTCGGGCACCCCCGCCGACTCCCGGCCCAGCAGCAGCACGTCGCCGGGCGCGAAGCGGAAGCCGGTGTAGGCGACATCCGCGCGCGTCGTCAGCAGCACCAGGCGGCCGGACCTGGCCGCCAGAAACGCATCCCAACTCGCATGAGCGGTATAATCCGCGTGATCCAGATAATCCATGCCCGACCGCCGCAGGGTTCTCTCGCCGAAGGGGAACCCGCACGGCTCGATGATGTCGGCGGGCACACCGAGGCAGGCGCCGAGGCGCAGCAGCGTGCCGACATTCTGCGCGATATCAGGCTGGTAAAGGGCGATCCGCATGAAGGCGACGTTGGGCGGATCGCCGACCTGCGTCAAGCGCCGCATCGGCGTCCGCGAGGGCACAGATTTGCAAGCATCCCGACTGGACAATTGCTTTTGATGGTGCCAAAACACGGCTGCCACATCAGGGGCGGGGATGCCCCACATACACAAAAAGAAGCAGAACGGGTGGGTCTGAATGTCCACGACTGATTCAACGAGCGAGCACCACGGCGAAGGCGTGAAGCGCAGGGATTTCCTGTTCATCGCCGCCGGGGGCTTCGGCGCCGTCGGCGCAGCCGCAGCGGTCTGGCCGCTGGTCGACAATCTCAATCCTTCGGCTGACGTGCTGGCCCTGTCGACCGTCGAGGTCGACATTTCCAAGGTTCAGGTCGGCCAGAGCATCCGCGTCAAGTGGCGCGGCAAGCCGGTGTTCATCCGTCACCGGACCGAGGAAGAGGTCGCCAATGCCAAGGCTGTGGACATCAAGGAACTGAAGGATCCCCAGACCGACGCGGAACGCACCAAGCCGGGTCACGAAGCCTGGCTGATCATGGTCGGCGTCTGCACCCATCTGGGCTGCATTCCGCTCGGTGAGCAGGGCGAATTCGGTGGCTGGTTCTGCCCCTGCCACGGTTCGGACTACGATACGTCGGGCCGTATTCGCAAGGGACCGGCGCCGACCAATCTTCCGGTGCCCGAATACACGTTCCTGAACGATACCCGCGTCCGCATCGGCTAAGGGGGAAAGCAATGCACTCAACTCGCCCCTTCGAGCCGAAGAACGGCTTCGTCAAGTGGTTCGACCGGCAGCTGCCGCTGTTCAGCGTGCTGCACGGCGCGCTGGTCTCCTATCCGACGCCCAAGAACCTGAATTACTGGTGGAGCTTCGGCTCGCTCGCCGCCCTCATGCTTGGCGTCCAGATCATCACCGGCATCATCCTGGCCATGCACTACACGCCGCACACGGCGATGGCCTTCGCGTCGGTCGAGCACATCATGCGCGACGTGAACTATGGCTGGCTACTGCGCTACGTGCACGCTAACGGCGCGTCGTTCTTCTTCATCGTCGTCTATATCCACATCTTCCGCGGCCTGTACTACGGATCGTACAAGGCGCCGCGCGAGCTGCTGTGGATGCTGGGTCTGGTCATCTACCTGCTGATGATGGCGACCGCGTTCATGGGCTACGTGCTGCCGTGGGGCCAGATGAGCTTCTGGGGCGCCACCGTGATCACCAACCTGTTCAGCGCCATTCCGTTTATCGGCACGGACTTGGTGACGCTGCTGTGGGGCGGCTTCTCGGTCGACAATCCGACCCTGAACCGGTTCTTCAGCCTGCATTTCCTGCTGCCTTTCGTGATCGCCGGCGTGGCCATCCTGCACATCTGGGCGCTGCACATCCCGGGTTCCAACAACCCGCTGGGCATCGACGTGAAGGGGCCGCAGGACCAGATCGACTTCCACCCGTACCACACTGCCAAGGACGCCTTCATGGTGTCCCTGCTGTTGCTGGTGTTCTTCGCGATGGTTTTCTTCGCGCCCAATACGCTGGGGCATCCGGACAACTACATCCAGGCCGACCCGCTGGTGACGCCGGCGCACATCGTGCCCGAGTGGTACTACCTGCCGTTCTACGCCATCCTGCGCTCGATCCCGGACAAGCTGCTGGGCGTCGTCGCCATGTTCGCGGCCATCCTGATCCTGTTCGCCCTGCCGTGGCTCGACCGTTGCAAGGTCCGGTCCGGCACGTTCCGGCCGATCTTCAAGCAGTTCTACTGGCTGCTGGTGATCGACGTGATCGTGCTCGGTGTCGTTGGCGCCAAGCCGGCGGAAGGCGTCTGGCTGATTGTCGGCCGCATCGCGACCGCCTACTACTT
Source organism: Rhizobium sp. Q54 (assembly GCA_945907245.1). Classification (GTDB taxonomy): domain Bacteria; phylum Pseudomonadota; class Alphaproteobacteria; order SMXS01; family SMXS01; genus RI-34. The sequence goes on along the minus strand of CAMDTB010000003.1, from coordinate 30,580 downwards.
CTTCCACTTCCTGATCCTGCTTCCGATCCTGAGCAAGGTGGAGAAAACGCGACCGCTGCCTGAGAGCATCTCCCAGGCCGTGCTGGCCAAACACGCCTGAGCGAGGGGGAAGCATCATGAACAACAAGAACATCCTCGCTGGCATCGCCCTGATCGCGGGCGTCGCCGTCTCCTCCATGGCCTTCGCCGCGACGAACGGCGAGAAGCCGGTGCACCCGAAGCAGGGTTGGCCGCACGAGAAGGTCATCGGCGCACATTACGACCGGCAGGCGGCGCAGCGCGGCTTCCAGATCTACAGGGAAGCCTGCCACTCGTGCCATTCGCTCAACTTCGTGTCGTTCCGCCAGCTCGAGGGCATCGGCTTCAGCGAGCCCGAGATCAAGGCGATCGCCGCCAGCTTCACGGTGATGGGCGAGCCGGACATGGAAACCGGCGACGTCAAGGAACGCCCGGGTCAGCCGTTCGACTACATCCCGTCGACCTTCGCCAATCCGGAAGCCGCCGCGGCGTCGAACAACGGCGCGATTCCGCCGGACCTGTCGCTGATGGTCAAGGCGCGGCCCGGCGGAGCGTCCTACCTTTACTCGATCCTGACCGGCTATCGCGAGCCTACCGCCGAAGAGCTGAAGCACGTTCCGGGCGGCAAGATTCCGGATGGCGGCCACTTCAATCCCTATAAGGCAGGTCACGTCATCGCCATGCCGCCGCCGCTGATGGATGGCCTGATCACCTACACGGAAGGCCAGCCCCCCGCTACAGTCGAGCAGATGGCCTATGACGTGTCGACGTTCCTGGCCTGGGCCGCCGAGCCCAAGCTCGAGCAGCGCAAGAGCATGGGTTTCGTGGTTGTCGTGTTCCTGCTGATCCTCACCGGGTTGCTTTTCTGGAGCTACAAACGCATCTCTAAGCAGGTGCTCGGCCATTAGAGCCGGGCCCGCAAGGAGACGCCGGACTGTGACACGCCTCAAGCTTTGCGCCATCGTGGCGAGCGTCCTGATGACGTTTGGTATGGGGGCTGCCGCACAGCCGATCAGCAAGGCCGAGGATATCAAGCCGGATACGCCGTTCGCGGGTTTCCTCAAGAGCCAGAAGCACGCCGAGGCCAGGGCGTACGTCGCCGTGAGCGAGGACAAGTCCGTCGGCCGCGAGTGCAAGGACAACTACACGATGGGCAATTACGCCATTAAGATCATGGTGCCCATCGAGATGGATGCCGGCGCAACCATCCCCAAGGCCGGCCGGTGGCTGGGGCGCTTCCAGGTCACCCGTTGCGGCCGCCAGTCGCTGTTCAACGCCATCTTCAATGCCACCGACAAGGGCCTTCAGGTCACGCCGGCCGCGCCGGGCGAAACTGGTCAGGACCTGCAACTCGTCATCGACCTCAGGCCGCTGATCGTCAAGAAGGTGAAGATCGAGAATTGCGAGACCCGTGGCCTGCTCGACACCGCCAAGGGCGCACCCGAAGGCTATGAGCCCAAGGTCGCGGACGGCGACTATGAGACATGGACCGTCAGCGGCTGCGGCAAGGACGTGGACCTCGTCCTGCTGTTCAGCAAGACTCCCGACAACAAGGTCGGGGTTCAGGTCGAAAAGCAGATTCCGCGCTGACAGGCATTCTGGGGGACGTCGTGGCGGGACAACCGGTTCTTGGCATCATCGGCGGCAGCGGTCTCTACGATATCGACGGCCTCGAGGATGCGCGCTGGGTGTCCGTGTCCTCGCCATTCGGCGCGCCGTCCGACCAGCTGTTCACCGGAACGCTCGGCGGCGCTAGACTGGTTTTCCTGCCCAGGCATGGCCGCGGCCACCGCATCCCGCCCGGCGAGATAAACTACCGCGCCAATATCGACGCGTTGAAGCGCGCGGGGGTCACCGACATCATTTCGCTCAGCGCCTGCGGCTCGCTGCGCGAGGATCTGCCGCCGGGAAGCTTCGTGCGCGTCACCCAGTACATCGACCGCACCTTCGCGCGGCAGAAGAGCTTCTTCGGCACCGGACTCGTCGCTCATGTCTCCATGGCCGAGCCGGTGTGCAGCCGGTTCGGCGGCGTCGTGACCGAGGCGGCGATCGACGCGGATATCGCACTGGCCCACGGCGGCACCTATCTGGTGATGGAGGGTCCGCAGTTCTCGTCGCTGGCTGAATCCAACCTCTACCGGCAATGGGGCTGCGACGTCATCGGCATGACCAACATGCCCGAGGCGAAGTTGGCCCGGGAAGCCGAGATCTGCTACGTCAGCATCGCCATGGTCACTGATTACGACTGCTGGCACGACGATCATGCCCATGTGCAGGTCAGCGACATCATCCGGGTGCTGGGCGAGAACGCCGACCGGGCACGGTCGCTGGTCAAGGCGCTGGCTGGCCGCATGGGTCAGTCGGTTCATCCCTGCGCACAAGGGTGCGACCATGTGCTCGACACGGCCTTGATCACCGCACCCTCGGCGCGCGATCCGGAAATGATCAGGAAACTCGACGCGGTGGCCGGCCGCGCTTTGGGGGGGGGGAAGCCATGATGGACTGGGTCAAGGACCGCATTCGCACCATTCCGGACTATCCGAAGCCGGGTATCCTGTTTCGCGATATCACCACCCTGCTGGGTGACGCGCAGGGCTTCCGCAAGGCGGTCGACGAGATGGTCCAGCCCTACGCGGGCAACGGCATCGACAAGGTGGCGGGCATCGACGCGCGCGGCTTCATTCTCGGCGGGGCCGTGGCCCACCAACTCTCGGTGGGCTTCGTACCGATCCGCAAGAAGGGCAAGCTGCCGTGGCAGACCTTCGGCCAGGACTATGCCCTGGAATACGGCTTCGACACGCTGGAGATCCACCAGGACGCCGTAGTGAAAGGCCACCGCGTGCTGATCGTCGACGACCTCATCGCCACCGGCGGCACCGCCGAGGCGGCGGTGAAGCTGCTGCAGCGGATCGGCGCGACAGTCGTCGGCTGCAGCTTCGTGATCGACCTGCCGGAACTGGGCGGTGCGAAGAAACTGGAAGCGCTGGGCGTGCCGGTCAAGGCGCTGTGCGCGTTCGAGGGGCACTGAAAATTACCCGGTGACATTGCCGCCGTTGGTGCCTGCGTCGTTATCCGCCCAGTTGACGTCAAGCTTCGTCGGCGATCATCCGGGGTAGCGGCGCGGGCCGCTGGCGGCCCGTGCCGTCGATTAGTTGATCTTGTCGAAGGACTCGACTTTACCGCTGCTGCTCACGTTACAGACGTAGCGGTATTCTTCGAATCGCAGCACCACTTCCCACCAGCCGGGCTTCATCGGGTTCTGGCTTACGATGGTGCCGTCGTAACCCTGGTCGGCGAACTTGTTGCAGGCCTGGATGGCGGCCGCGGGGGCGTGGCCGCCGCTGTGGTATTGCGCGTCCTCCTGGGAGACATCCGAGCCGCCGGTCCCTTCCGCGGCGCCAAACCCGGCCCTCGCATTCTCGGCCTTGGTCTTGTTGATGTCGCAGCCCTGTAGCTCGCTCGCCTGGGTGCAGCCCGAACGGTCCAGCTTGCTCTTGTAGTCGTGGTTGCCGGACGATGCCGGCGCCGTGCCAAACCCCGCCCTGGCGTTCTCTTCCTTGGTCTTGTTGATGTCGCAGCCTTGCAGCTCGCTCGCCTGGGTGCAGCCCGAGCGCTCCAGCTTCTTGGCATAATGGTGGTCGATAGCGTTGGCAGACAGAGGCAATAGCAATGCAATTGCAGCGCTGCCGACGACGAATGTCACCTTGCTTTTCATGCTTTGTGCCCTTGATTGATCTTATCGAAGTTCAGGAAGGAAGCGGGCCATGCCAGCTTCCGCGCATCAGGTTTGCCCAGAGCCCCGATGTGGCAGACTAGCCAAGGCCGACGCGGCAGGCTGCGACGAACGGCAGACACGCTGCCGCGAGCAACCCAGGTAACCGTTCGGAACTTATGCAGCCTGCCTTCTAAGGCTTCGATCTGACGGCAGAAAATGTAAACACGGCCGACGGTTTTCCGTCAAGCCGGCCCAACTTGCCAAAGGACTCCCGGATTCGCGGCCCGTACCGCGTATTCAGTCCTGCATGTGCTGATCGAGGAATGCCAGGGTCCGCTCCTGCGACAGAGCGATGGCGGCGTCGTCGTGGTTGGCGGGGCGGTCGGACCAGAAGCCGTGCTCGGCCTGGTAGATGTGGACCTTCACCGCCGGATCCGCTTCGGCCGTGGCGCGGACGCCGTCGAGCGGGATGCTCTTGTCGCGTGAGCCGAAATGCAGCATCACCGGGCACAGCGGCTGCAGGTCGAGATGCTCCGGGATCAACCGTCCGTAGAAGCCGACGGCGCAGGCCAGGCCTTCCACCCGCGCGGCGGCGACCCAGGTCAGAGAGCCGCCATAACAGAAGCCGGTGATGGCGACGGGACCTCGGGTCTTCAGGTCGTCGGCCGTGGCCTGGATGTCCAGCATGGGCGTCTCGATGCCGGATGTGCCGGCCATTTTCACGGCGGCCTGCATGTCCTCCGGGCTGTAGCCGGTCGTGAAGTTCTTCTGGTAGCGGTCGAAGATGGCGGGCGCCACGGTCTCGTAGCCCAGTCCGGCGAAGTGGTCGCACAGTTCCTTGATATGCGCCGTGACGCCAAAGATCTCCTGGATCAGGATCAGGCCGCCCTTGCGCTCGCCCGCGGGCAGCGCCTGGTAGGCGGTGAACTCGTGGCCGTCGATCGCCTTCAGCGTGATGTCTTTACCCATCGCTCTTCTCCCCTGGAAACCTGCGGCCGAATATGGTGACGGCCTGGAACGTCATGGCCAGATCGCCATGCTGGTTGTGGACCTTGTAGCTGATGTCAACCGAACCGCGGTCCGGCTTGGTGCGCGAGGCCTTGGCGGACAGCACCCTGCCGGTCAGCGTCAGCGTGTCGCCGGGCCGCGCCGGGCGGATCCAGCGCAGCTGGTCCAGGCCGGGAGAGCCCATGCTCGCCGCGCGCAGGAACAGGCCGTCGCACAGCAGGCGCATCATCATGGCGCCGGTATGCCAGCCGCTGGCGATGATGCCGCCATAGATCGACCGGGCGGCGGCCTCCTCGTCGACGTGGAAAGATTGCGGGTCGTAGCGGCGGGCGAAATCGAGGATCTCGCCGCGGTCGACGGTGACGCTGCCGAACGAAATCTCCTGGCCGTCGAAGAAGTCCTCGAAAAAGATCTCGGGTTCGGCGGCCATGGCTCTCAGTTGTTGAAGCGGAAATGCAGGATGTCGCCATCCTGCACCACGTACTCCTTGCCCTCAAGCCGCGCCTTGCCGGCCTCCTTGGCGCCGGTCTCGCCGTTGTGCGCCACATAGGCGTCAAAGGCGATGGTCTCGGCGCGGATGAAGCCCTTCTCGAAGTCGGTGTGGATCACGCCGGCGGCCTGCGGCGCCTTGGTGCCCTTGTTGATGGTCCAGGCGCGGGCTTCCTTGGGGCCGACGGTGAAGTAGGTGACCAGGCCAAGCAGTTCGTAGCCGGCGCGGATGATGCGCGACAGGCCGGTTTCCGTGAGGCCGATCTCCTCGAGGAACATGGCGCGTTCGCCAGCGTCGAGCTGGGCGATCTCGGACTCGATGGCGGCCGAGATGACGACGCAGGGAACGCCTTCCTGCTTCGCCTTTTCCGCCACACGCGCCGAATAAGCGTTGCCGGTGGCCGCCGCCGATTCCTCGACGTTGCAGACATAGAGCACCGGCTTGGCGGTGATCAGGCCCAGCCTCTGGAACGGACCCTGCTCGTCGTCGGCAAGCTCCACCGTGCGTGCCGGGTTGCCCTCGCGCAGGGAGACGGCGGCACGTTCCATCAGCGCCAGGTCGCGCCTGGCCTCTTCGTCATTGCCCTTGGCGCGCTTTTGCAGCGCCGGGATGCGGCGCTCGACGCTGTCCAGGTCGGCCAGCATCAGCTCGGTCTCGATGGTCTCGGCGTCGGCCAGCGGATCGACTCGGCCATCCACATGGGTGATGTCCGAATCCTCGAAGCAGCGCAGCAGGTGGATGATGGCGTCGACCTCGCGGATGTGGGCGAGGAACTGGTTGCCCAGGCCTTCGCCCTGGCTGGCGCCGCGGACCAGACCGGCGATGTCGACGAAGGTGAGCTGGGTCGGGATGATCTGGGCCGACTTGCCGATGCGGGCGCAGGTTTCCAGCCGTCCGTCCGGCACCGGTACCACGCCGACGTTCGGTTCGATGGTGCAGAACGGGAAATTCTCGGCCGCCGCCGCCGCGGTCTGGGTCAGGGCGTTGAACAGGGTCGATTTACCGACATTCGGCAGGCCGACGATGCCGCACTTGAAGCCCATCAGGTTGCGTCCTTTTGCTCTTGCTGGGTCAGCAGCGCGACCCGGGTCATGAATTTCTCGTCCTGGCCGGTGGCCAGATGTGGCGCGGCGTCGGCGATGGCCTCGATCAGCGGATCGAGCCAGACGTCGTCGGTCTTGGCGAAGTCGGACAGCACGTAGCCGGTCACCCGGCTCTTGTCGCCGGGATGGCCGATGCCGATTCGTACGCGGCGGAAATCGGCGCCGATGTGCCGCTCGATGTCGCGCAGACCGTTATGGCCAGCATGGCCGCCGCCCACCTTCATGCGCAGCCTGCCGGGCGGCAGGTCCAGTTCGTCATGCAGCACGACGACGTCCCTGGGCTCGAGCTTGTAGAAGTTGAGCGCCTCCGCGACGGCTTCGCCCGAGCGGTTCATGAAGGTCTGCGGTTTCATCGCCAGCACCTTGACGATGCCCAGCAGGCCTTCGCTGATCTCGGACTTGAACTTGCGTCGCCAAGCGGGAAAGCGATGGCGGCGGACGATCTCGTCCACCGCCATGAAGCCGACATTGTGCCGGTTGTCGTAGTACTGGTCGCCCGGATTGCCCAGGCCGACGAGCAGCAGCATGGTTTCCCGAGGGAAGAGCGCGAGCGCTCCTTTATTCTCCCTCGCCCTCCGCAACGACTTCCGCGTCTTCGACGCCAGCCGACGGCACCGCAATGGTGGCGACGGTGAAATCACGCTCGGTAGTCGCCAGGCTTGTGCCTTCCGGCAGCTTGATGTCGTCGATGTGGATGGCGTCGCCGATATCCAGACCGGTAAGGTCGATCTCGATCGTCTCCGGAATCGATTCAGCCGAACAGATCAGCGGAATCTCGTGATGCACGATGTTCAATACGCCACCGCGCTTCAGGCCCGGCGAGGCTTCCTCGTTCAGGAAGTGCACCGGCACATCGACTTCGATCTTGGAATCCTTCGACAGGCGAAGGAAATCGATATGGATCGGGAAATCCATCACCACGTCGACCTGGATGTCGCGCGGAATGACCCGCTCGACCTTGCCGTCGACCTCGAGATTGATGAGATGGCCCGCCAGCCGGCCCTTCTTCAGCTCGTTGCTGACGATGTTGAAGGGCAGGGTAATGGATACAGGGGGTTTGCCCAGACCGTAGATCACGGCCGGGACGAGGCCTGCGCGGCGCGCCGCACGGGAGGACCCCTTACCCACCCGCTCGCGTGGTTGCGCCACCAGAGTGCCGATTTCCGACATTTGACTCTCCGTCAATTAATCCACAAGCGTCCCGCCTCCAGGGGTGCGGGTCCGCAAGATCGCGGGGTTCTAACGGAAAACCCGGCCAAACTCAATCGAACAAAGCACTCAATCAAACAAACTGGAGACCGAGCTTTCGTCGTTGATGCGGCGCATCGCCTCGGCGATCAGCGGCGCGATGGTGACGATGCGGATGTTCGGGCACCCGAGCACCGCCTCGGTGGGGGCGATGGAGTCCGTGATCACCAGCTGCTTCAGCGTCGAATTGGCGACCCGCTCGACCGCCTTGCCCGACAGCACCCCGTGGGACACATAGGCCGAGACCGACTTGGCGCCGTGCTCCTTCAGCGCCTTGGCGGCGTTGCACAGGGTGCCGGCCGAATCGACGATGTCGTCGACCAGGATGCAGTCGCGGCCTTCCACGTCGCCGATGATGTTCATCACCTCGGAAACGCCGGCCTTCTCGCGCCGCTTGTCGACGATGGCCAGGTCGGCGCCGAGACGGGAGGCAAGCCGGCGGGCGCGCAGCACGCCGCCGACGTCGGGCGACACGAACATCAGGTTCTCGCCGTCATACTGCTCCTGGATATCGCGCAGCAGCACCGGCTCGGCATAGAGATTGTCGGTTGGAATGTCGAAGAAGCCCTGGATCTGGCCGGCATGCAGATCGATCGTCAGCACCCGGTTGGCGCCGGCGACGGTGATCAGGTTGGCGACCAGCTTGGCCGAGATCGGCGTGCGCGGGCCCGGCTTCCGGTCCTGACGCGCATAGCCGAAATAGGGCAGCACCGCGGTAATTCGCCGTGCCGACGCCCGGTGCAGCGCGTCGATGCAGACCAGCAGCTCCATCAGATTGTCATTGGCCGGATAGGACGTGCTCTGGATGACGAAGACGTCCTGGCCGCGCACGTTCTCGTGGATCTCGACCCAGACCTCCTGGTCGGCGAAGCGCTTGATGTCGGCCTTGGTGGGGGCGATGCTCAGGTACCCGGCAATCTCCTTGCAGAGTGTCGGATTGCTGTTCCCGGCCACGATCTTCATTGGCGCTCACTCCAGGACATGATTCTTGTGGTCGACGCAGCTGGCGGCGTCTTCGAGAATTCACTATCAGGCCGGTCCGCGCCCTACAAGGGCAATCGCGGAGAGTTGACGGCCATAGTCCGGCTCGCCGCGATGGGTGGTCCGGCGGAAGCTGAAAAACGTGTCGGCCTCGGCATAGGTGTCCCGGTCCAGCCGTTCGATCACGCCGACTTCCGCCTCCCGCAACCGGGTTTCGACGAAGCCAGGCAGATCGAACAGGAAGTGGCCGGGCCTGGACGACGGCATGAAAAATCGATGGAAGGTATCGTCCTTCAGGATGAAGCGGGCGCGGAACTCGGGGCCGACCTCGTAGGAAGGCTGGGCGATGCACGGACCGATGGCGGCGCGGATCGACGCGGGGCGCGAACCTAGCCGGACCATGGCCTGCACCGTCGCCTGCACCACGCCCTTGAACGCGCCCTGCCAGCCCGAATGGCAGGCACCGACGACGCGGGCGATGGGGTCGGCGAACAGCACCGGCGCGCAGTCGGCCGCCAGCACGCCCAGTGCGACGCCGGGCGCGCGGGTCACCATGGCGTCGGCCTTCGGGCGGTTTCCGGCCGCCCAGGGCTTGGTGACGAACACCACGTCGTCGCCATGCACCTGGTGCACCGTGCACAGCATGGATTCGGGCATGCCCAGCAACTCCATGGCGAGCCGGCGGTTCTCGGCCACGTGCTGCGGCGCGTCGTCGGAGCCCGGGCCGCAGTTGAGCGAGGCATAGACGCCGGTCGATACGCCGCCCTGGCGGGTGAAGAAGCCGTGGACCACATGCGGCACGGTCAGGGCGGTCGCGCGGATCATCATGGGAAGCCCGCCGGCGGCGGCATGGATGGGTCGGTCAGCGCCATGGCCTTGAACAGGCTGCCCATCTGGTCGGGCGCGGTGAGCCGGTGCACCGCCAGGTCGATGTCGCGCGACTGGGCCGGCGTGGCGCCGCGCTTCAACACCTGGGCGCGCGTAAAGATGCCAAGCGACTCCAGGAACAATGACTGAGGTGTCGGGCCGTGGACCACGGCGCCTGCACCGACTGCCTCCTCGGCCAGCGCGGCGAAATCCACATGGGCCGTCAGGTCGGTCTCGCCCGGCGTGTCGAGCGGGTCCCGGTACTGGTGGCCGCGCACCGCCTGCAGGCTGTCGCCGGGGCGGCTGGTGGTGGTGCCGTAGTCGATGAATAGGGCCGCGCCGCTGTCTCGGACCAGCCGTGCCGCGACACCATGCACCAATGCCATCGCGGCCGGGCTGGTTTCGGCGATGTCGCCGGCCTCGGCGGAGTCCAGCGCGACGGGAAGGCCCGCGTCCTGTCGCGACAGCGTGCCGCCCAGGGTCCATTCCAGCCCCGAGCCGTCGGCCGTGGCGGCGACCAGCCGCTCGTGCCAGCCATCCTCGGTGCGGCTGAACTGGCGGATCGGCAGGGCATCGAGGAACTCGTTGGCGATCAGCACCATGGGGCCCGGCGGCACGTCTTCCAGGCTGTCGGCCCATTGCGCCTCGATGCGCGCGCGCTGCGCCGCGCGCAGCATGGGGCTGGTCTCGATCAGCCAGGGGTCGGGCAGCATGGCGGGCGCCACCCTCAGGGTGCGCAGCACGTCGGCCATCAGGGTGCCACGGCCCGGTCCCAGCTCGACGATCTTCAGCCGGCGCGGGCGGCCCATGGCGTCCCAGCAGTCGGCGATCCACAGCCCGATCAACTCGCCGAAGATCTGGCTGATCTCCGGCGCGGTGATGAAGTCGCCGGCGGCGCCGAACGGGTCGCGGGTGACGTAATAGCCGTGGACCGGATCGGTCAGCGCGGCCTGCATGTAGTCCGCGACGGTCAGCGGCCCGGTCTCGCGAATCCGCTCGACCAGCATGGCGCTAAGCCGGTTGGGCATGATGAGTCACGGCCGGTCGCCTCAACGCCCGCGCGAGCAGCCAGGCGCCGAACAGCACCATGGGGATCGACAGCAGCTGGCCCATGGAGGCGCCCATCCAGAGGAAACCCAGGAAATCGTCCGGCTCGCGGAAGAATTCGACGACGATGCGCGACAGCCCGTAGCCGATCCAGAAGCTGCCGCACAGCGCGCCCGGCCTGAAGCGCAGGCCGGTGCGGGTGAACAGCAGGCGCAGCACGATGAACAGCACCAGACCTTCCAGCGCCGCCTCGTAGAGCTGGCTGGGATGGCGCGGCAAGCCGTCGGAACCGGGGAAGATCATGCCCCAGTCCGATCCCGTGACCCGGCCATACAGCTCGGCGTTCACGAAGTTCGCGATCCGGCCGAGGCCGAGGCCGATGGGCACGGCGCAGCCGATCAGGTCGCCGATGCTGAACATGGAACGCTTCGTGCGAAGGGCATAGATGACGATCACCGCGGTGACGCCCAGCAATCCCCCATGGAACGACATGCCGCCCTCCCAGACCTTCAGGATCTGCAGCGGATGCGCGGCGTAGTCGGCGAATTTGTAGAACAGCACATAGCCAAGCCGGCCGCCCAACACCACGCCCAGCATGCAGTAGAACACCAGGTCCTCGGCCTGCTTGCGGCTCAACGGCGGGCCGTTGGGCCACCATTTGTCGGCGATCATCCGGAGGATGTACCACCAGCCCAGCAGCAGACCGCTGATATAGGCGAGGGCATACCACCGGATCTGGAAGAACCCCAGGTCGAGTGCGATCGGGTCGAAGGCGGGGAAACTGATGGCGGCTGGCATCATGGCCTCAGAAAGCCTTGGCGGAGTGGAAACTGTCAAGCGTCTTGGGCCTGATACGGCGCCTTACCCGCTTTGCGCCCATTGCGGCACCCTCTTCCCGAGCCGGCAAGAGCAAAAAAAGAGGCCACTAGCAATCGCTAGTGGCCCAAGTTTAGGGAGGCATCAGACCGGCAAGGGAGGGGAAAGCCGGCCTGATCAACGTGGTATATCGGTCCGCAGGTGAACGGGACGTTAACGGGCCGTCTCCATGAACCGGTTTCGCCATGCCGTTCGCGGATAAAGCGCGCCTTGGAAAACCGGCCGGGCATCGCCATATTGCCGGTACATCACCGTGGAGATCGCCATGCAGACGGAAAACCGCATTCTCAACGATCTGGGCAAGCTCGCCACCGGCGCGGCTGGGGTTTTCCAGTCGCTCCGCGAGGAAGTGGAGACCATGGTGCGCCAGCGCCTGGAGCGCGCCATCGCCGATCTCGACGTGGTTACCCGCGACGAATTCGAGGTCGTGAAGGAGATGGCCGCGAAGGCCCGGCAGGAGAATGAGGCGCTGGCCGCCGAGAACGCCCGGCTCGCCGAACGGCTCACCGCGCTGGAATCCGGCCGCGGGTAACCCGCTACGACACGCCAGTGTCATAATCGCGTCAGCGTTGTTTCCACAACATCTAGGCACTTGAACCCGCCCGATAACAATGGCAGGCTAGATTTTGTGCTGCATCGCAATGCCGCACCCTAATTGGAGGATCCGAGCTATGACGTCTGTAAGCTCCGACCACGAAGTCCTCTCCGGCGACCCCCTCGACTTGATCGAACAGATCGTCTCCGCGAACGAATGGCCCTATGACCGCCAGAACAAGCAGGAGTTGACAGTTTTCGTGGCCGGCAACTGGGCTGAGTACAACCTGCACTTCGCCTGGAACGGCCCGCATTCCGCGAGCGACTTCGGCGGCCTGCAGGTGGTCTGCGCGTTCGAGGGCCGAGTGCCGAAAGGCAGCAAGGCTCCCCTCCATGAGCTGCTGGCCAAGATCAACGCCCAGATGTGGCTTGGACATTTCGACCTGGTCGAGGACGAGGGCCTGCTGATGTACCGGCACGGCGTGCTGATGTGCGAAGGTCAGACCGCGACCGCGCTGGAATGCGAAAATCTCATCGAGATCGCCATCACCGAGTGCGAACGCTTTTTCCCGGCTTTCCAGTTCGTGCTCTGGGGTGGTAAGACACCCGCCGAGGCCATGGAAGCCGCGTTGTTCGAGACCGTCGGCACGGCCTGACTAGGAGTGTCGTGACGGATTTCGGCGCAATTGGCGTCAGCCGGCCGCTGGTGCTGGTTGGCGGTGGGCGAATGGGTTCCGCGCTGCTCGCCGGATGGCTCGGCCGTGGACTGCACGGCACCGCCGTCGTCGTGGTCGAGCCGGATGCGGATGCCGCCCGGGAGATCAAGACCGGAAACGCCGATGTCACGGTGGTTCCCTCCATGGACAAGGTGCGGCGCGAACCCGCCGTTGTCGTGCTGGCGGTGAAGCCCCAGGTAATGGCGGCCGTGCTGCCGGACGTCGCCCAATATCCCAAGGCGCTGTTTCTCTCGATCGCCGCCGGCAAGACCCTGGACTATTTCGCCCAGGCGCTGGGCGCCGACGCGGCCGTCGTCCGCGCCATGCCGAATACGCCGGCCGCCATCGGCAAGGGCGTCAGCGTCTGCGTCGCAAGCACCAATGTCAGCGAGGCACAACGATCACTCTGCACGGCGTTGCTCGATGCGGTCGGCGCGGTCGCGTGGATCGATAATGAAAAATTGATGGATGCGGTGACCGCCCTGTCGGGCAGCGGTCCGGCCTATGTCTTCTACCTGATCGAGTGCATGGCGGCGGCGGGCCAGGCCGCGGGCCTGCCGGCGGAGCTGGCCGACATGCTGGCGCGCCGGACGGTAGCCGGCGCGGGGGCCCTGGTCGAGGCGTCCGATGACGAATCGACGGCCACGCTCCGGCGCAACGTCACCAGCCCCAACGGCACCACCGAGGCGGCGCTCAACGTATTGATGGGCGAGAACGGCCTCGCCCCGCTGCTGCGCCATGCCGTCGAGGCGGCGGCCAGGCGGTCGAAGGAACTGTCGGCGTAACAGTCCTCTGCCGGTCGGCCAGGGGTTTGCGCCGTCCGCGCCCGACCGGCTAAGGTGCCTTCACATATTCCTGGGAGACTTCCATGGACGGGAAAGTGGTGATCGTCACCGGCGCCACGTCGGGCATCGGCGAGGCCGCATGCTATCTGCTGGCCGCGCGCGGCGCCAAAGTCGTCGCGGCCGGCCGGCGCGCAGAACGGGGCGAGGCCGTTATCCAGCGGCTGCGCGACAAGGGCGGCGACGGCATCTTCGTCCAGGCCGACATGGCGTCGAACGATGACATCCGGAACCTGGTCAAGACCGCCGTTCGCACCTATGGCGGCCTCGATGGCGCGTTCAACAATGCGGGGATGGGCGGCGCCCGCGAGCAGCTCCATGAATATACCGACGAGAACTGGGACCAGGTCGTCGCGGTCAACCTCACCGGCATCTACCGCTGCATGAAATACCAGATCGGCGCCATGCTGCAGTCCGGCGCGAAGAAGCCGGGCGGCGCGGCAATCGTCAACACGGCGTCGACCCTGGGGCACCGGGCCAGCCACCTGTCGGGCGCGGCCTACACAGCCACCAAGCACGGCGTCATCGGCCTCAGCCGCCAGGCCGCGATCTCCTACATTCGCGATGGCATCCGGGTAAACGTGGTCTCACCGGGTGCGACCGATACCGAATTGCTGGCGCCGCTGAAGGCCATGGGGCCGGAGATCGTCAAGCAGGTCAACGAGATCAACCCGATCGGCCGGATGGCGACGGCCGAGGAGGTCGCGAATGCGGCCGTGTTCCTGCTGTCCGACGCCGCCGCCATGATCACCGGCCACGCGCTGCCCGTCGATGGGGGCCAGCTCGCGAAACTCTAGAGCGCTTTCAGCCAAGGCGGACTCGCCTTGGCGTCCGAAAGCCGCGGCTATGAATCGTGGCATGGTCAGGAGGCGGCGTGCTGCTTCCTGCCGATCAGCGACAGCACCCGGTCGCGCTCGTCCTCGTTGATCAGGTCGAACAGCAGCGCCAGGAACGACCGGGACGCCTCGGGGCCGGCCTTCTCGAACAGCCGCCTGAACCGGGCGCGCTGCGGGTTGGACAGGGCGGTCTCGAAAGCCTCGCCCTTGGCGGTGAGATAGAGCAGCCGCTGGCGCGCGTCCTCGGGTCCGCGTTCCTGCTCGATGAAGCCTTCGTCGATGAGCTGGCGCAGTACTCGCGCCAGACTCTGCTTGGTGATCTGCAGGATCGACAGCAACTCCGCGACCGTCATGCCGGGATTCCGGCCCACGAAATGGATCACCCTGTGATGAGCACGGCCGAGCGAGCCGTTTGGACTTTCATAGTCGGCCAGCACCTTGTCCGGATCGGCGACGAAGTCTCGATAGGCGAAGAACAGAAGCTCGATCGCCTGCCGAATTTCATCGTCGCCCGGATGCTGCTTATTTATGTCAGTCATGTTGACTTAGTTTAGGCGGAATGTTACTCAGTGCAACCTCCAAGAGTCAGATTGTTCCGCGCAACAGACTTCCGCTAAGGATTACCCCGCCATGTCTCTCATTCCGTTCAACGATCGCGACGGCTTCATCTGGTTCAATGGCAAGCTCGTGCCCTGGCGGGAAGCGCAGATTCACGTGCTTTCCCATGGCCTGCATTATGCCAGCGTCGTGTTCGAGGGACAGCGTGCCTATAACGGCGAAATCTTCAAGCTAAAGGAACACACCGCCCGCCTGTTCAACTCGGCGCGGATTCTCGACTTCGAAATTCCCTATGCCGAGGACGAGATCAACGCGGCGTGCGACGCGGTGATGAAGGCCAATAACCTGCCCGATGGTTATTGCCGTCCGGTCGCCTGGCGCGGCCCGGAGCAGATGGGTGTCGCGGCGCAGGCGACCAAAACCCACGTCGCCATCGCCGGCTGGGAATGGCCGTCCTATTTCGACCCGCAGCTGCGCGACAAGGGCATCCGGCTCGACGTCGCCGAATGGCACCGTCCCGCCCCGAACTGCGCGCCGACGGCGGCCAAGGCGGCCGGCCTCTACATGATCTGCACGCTGTCCAAGCACGCCGCCGAGCGCAAGGGCTACAACGACGCGCTGATGCTCGACTACCGCAACCAGGTGGCGGAGGCGACGGGCGCCAACGTGTTCTTCGTCCAGGACGGCAAGATCCACACGCCGACGCCCGACTGCTTCCTCGATGGCATCACCCGGCGCACGGTCGTCGGCCTGGCGAAGAAGCGCGGCATCGAGATCGTCGAGCGGGCGATCCAGCCGGAAGAAATGGAAGGCTTCGAGCAGTGCTTCCTGACCGGCACCGCGGCCGAGGTGACGGCGGTTGGCGAGATCGGCCCCTACAATTTCACGGTCGGCGAGATCACGAAGACGCTGCGAAGCGACTACGAACAACTCGTGCGCGGAAACCGCTGAGGGCATCCGCCTAGCGGCGTTCTTTCGCCGCGGCTTTTATACGGCGACGTGATTCCACGTCGCCTGAAAGCCCTCTTGGAGTCCAGGGACCTTCGGGAACCAGGCTCCCCGCTGGCGGCCGCCGGTTATAGACATAGACCCAGGTCCACACCGCGGGTTCGGTGAGCAGCACCGGACGGCGAAGATATTCCGACTGCTTCGGCCGGCGCGGCCAGTAGGCCTCGAAGCCGTCGAGCCGCTTCAGCACCTTGGGATCACGGATGCGGTAGATTCGGCCTTCGGCGACGCCCGGCCGGCGCTTCAAGGCGGGATAGGCGCCCAGGTCATGCAGCCTGCCGGGAATTCGGCACGGCCCGACCAGTTCCAGTGCCTCGCCCAGCCGGAACTTCTCGAACGGCCCGTGTCCGGGGTTGAGCAGGCCATAGAAGGCGATGTGCTGCGGGATCATTTGTGCCAGCGTGCCGCCGCCGTGTCGTCGACTGCCTTGGCCTCGACCCAGCGATCGCCGCCGGGACCGGCTTCGCGTTTCCAGAACGGCGCTTTCGTCTTCAGCCAGTCGACCAGGAACTCGGCGGCCTCGAACGCGGCCTGCCGGTGGGCGCTGGCGGTGATCACCAGCACGATGTTGTCCCCCGGCTTCAGCGGCCCATAACGATGGACGATCAGGCTGGCGTCGAGCGGCCAGCGTTGGTGCGCCTCGGCCTCGATGTCGGCCAGCATGCGCTCGGTCATGCCGGGATAGTGCTCCAGCGTCATGGTGCTGACCGCCGCGTCGCCGGCGAAGTCGCGCACCAGCCCGGTGAAGCTGACGACGCCGCCGATATGGGTCTTGCCGGCGGTCAGGGCGGCGATCTCGGCGCCGATGTCGAAATCATCGGACTGGACCCGGATCATCTCAGCCTCCCGTCACCGGCGGGAAGAAGGCGACCTCGTCCCCGGGAGTGACTGGCGAATCGGGATCGGCGAAGTCCTGGTTGACGGCGGCGCGGATCACGTCGCGCTGCTCGAACGCATGTGCATGGCCCGCGCTCCTGGCAGACAGCCAGTCGATCAGCGCGGCGACCGTGGTCACGCCGGCGGGCGGGGCGACGTCTTCCTCGCCGGTGCCGACCCGTTCGCGCAGCCAGGCGAAATACAGCACCTTCATGGCTTGCGCGGGCCCGTCAGGTGGCGCAGGGCGGCACGCAGGTAATCATAGCCGGTGTAAAGCGTCAGCATGGCGGCGATCCACAGGCCGAAGGTGCCGATCTCGACCGCGTAAAGCCCGCGCGCCGCGTCGCCCGCCAGCAGGAAGGCGATGGCGACGATCTGAACAGTGGTCTTCCACTTGGCGAGGCGGCTGACCGGCAGGCCGACCTTGATCTCGGCCAGCACCTCGCGCAGCCCCGACACCAGCATCTCGCGGCACAGGATTACCACGCCCGGTATCAGGTGCACGCCGGTGAGCGGGCCCTTGGCCGCCAGCATGAACAGCGCCGATGCGACCAGCAGCTTGTCGGCGACCGGATCCAGGAACTGGCCCAGCTTGGACTGTACGCCCAGCGCCCGCGCCACGTAGCCATCGAAGAAGTCGGTGATGCCGGCCGCGACGAACAGGCCCAGCGCCAGCCACTGCTTCAGCGGCTCGTCGAGCCAGAAGGTACCGATCAGCGCCGGGATGACCAGGATGCGCGAGAGCGTCAGGAGGTTTGGTATGGACGAGATCATGCCGTTCCGTTCGCGAATTGGCGCGACTATAACGCCGCGTCAGCCATCTGCGTGGAAATAATCGTAGATCTTGCGGGCGACAGCCTTGTTGATGCCGTCGGCGGACTCGAGATCCTCCAGCGCCGCGCCGGCCACCGCCCTCGCCGAACCGAAATGGGCGAGCAGCGCCTTCTTGCGGCCCGGGCCGATCCCGGGGATCTCGTCGAGCTGGGATTTGGTCATCGACCCCGCGCGCTTCTGCCGGTGGGTGCCGATGGCGAAGCGGTGCACCTCGTCGCGCACCCGCTGCAGGTAGTACATGACGGCGCTGCGCGGATCGAGGGTGAACGGCGCGCGCCCCGGCATGAAGAACCGCTCGCGGCCGGCGTTCCTGTCGGGCCCCTTGGCGATGGCGACGATGGCGAGATCCTCGATGCCCAGTTCGGCCAGCACGGCCTCGGCGGCGGTGAGCTGGCCCGCGCCGCCGTCGATCAGCACGAGGTCCGGCCACTGGCCGCGGCTGCGCTCGGGATCCTCCTTCACCAGCCGGGCGAAGCGGCGGGTCAGCACCTCGCGCATCATGCCGTAGTCGTCGCCGGGGACGAGCTCGGTGTTCTTGATGTTGAACTTGCGATAGCTGTTCTTGAGGAAGCCGTCGGGCCCGGCGACGATCATGGCGCCGATGGCATTGGTGCCCGAGATGTGGCTGTTGTCATAGGCCTCGATGCGCCGGGGCGGTCCTTCCAGGTCGAAGATGCTGGCCAGCTCGGACAGCACGAGCTGCTGCGAGGCGCTTTCAGCCATGCGCAGGGCGAGCGCGTCCCGGGCGTTGCGCAGGGCCAGGTCGACCATCTTCGCCTTGTCGCCGCGCTTGGGGACCAGCAGCGCGACCTTGCGCGGCGATTTCAGCGACAGCGCCTCCTCCATCAGCGGGCGCTCGGTGAAATCGTGGCTGATCAGGATGGTCTGCGGCGCCGGGCGGCTGTCGTAGAACTGGCCGATGAACGCTTCCAGCACCTCCTCGAGCCCCTGCGAGGAATCGTGCTTTGGGAAATAGGCGCGGTTGCCCCAGTTCTGCCCTGCCCTGAGGAAGAACACCTGCACGCAGCTCTGCGCGCCTTCCTGATGGACGGCGATGACGTCGGCGTCCTCCACGTCGCCCGCGGTGACGCCCTGGCGGCCCTGGATGCTGGTCAGCGCCTTGATGCGGTCGCGGATCGCCGCGGCGCGCTCGAATTCCATGGCCTCGCTGGCGACCATCATCTGCTCGGACAGGTCGCGCTGCACCCGCTGGCTCTTGCCGCCGAGGAAGGTGCGCGCGTCGTCGAGCAGCCCGGCATATTCTTCCTGGGTGACGCGCTCCACGCATGGCGCGGAGCAGCGCTTGATCTGGAACAGCAGACACGGGCGCGTGCGCGCGTTGAACACGCCGTCCGAACACGAGCGCAGCAGGAACGCCCGCTGCAGTGTGTTGAGGGTGGAGTTGACGGCGCCGGCCGAGGCGAAGGGGCCGAAATAGTGCCCCTTGATGTTCTGGGCGCCCCGGTGCTTCTTGATCTGCGGCCATTGGTGGTCGGTGCGGATCAGGATGTAGGGGAAACTCTTGTCGTCGCGCAGCAGCACGTTGTAGGGCGGCATGTAGCGCTTGATCAGCTGGGCTTCCAGCAACAGCGCCTGGCTTTCGGTCTCGGTGGTGACGACGATCAGGTCGTGGACGCGCCCAATCATCCGCGTCGTCCGGTTGGTGTGCGCCTTGCCGCCGGCGTACTGACCGACACGCGCCTTAAGGTTGCGCGCCTTGCCTACATACATGACGTCACCATGCTGGTCGAGCATGCGGTAGACGCCGGGACCGCTCGACAGCTTGCGCGCCTTCGCCCGGATCAGCGCACGGCCGACAGGCGCCGAAACCGCGACCGGGGCGGCGGTCGATTCGGCCGCCGGATTCCCGTCGGCTGTGTCTTTTTCTTCGTCGGCAATTAAGGTCATAGGTGCAGGCAACGTGGTTAAGCATCTGGACTCTAGGACGGATTGGGAAACCATTCCAACACGTCTGATCGGGTGCCGGAATACCCGCTTGAAGGGCACAGGTTATATCCACGGAATCTGTGGATAACTCTGTGTAAAAGGTCTTGCGGCGAGCGTGTGGGCCGCAGAACCCTTGGAGTCTCATCGGGTTGCCCACTTTTTGGGCAAATTCAACAAGCTATTGATTATAAGTGGTTCTTGTTGTCGGGAGCGTCATCGAACGTTCATGACGCTGTAATCCTTCGAGAGTCAAGTCCCCGGTTGGCCCGATGTGTACAACTTTCGAAGATGTGACCGCTGCAGCGCGGAATTGGGCGAATTGTGACATTTTTCAGGCACTTGTCCGCTCGATCTCAACGCCCACGCTAGCGACGTTCGCAAACGCGTCCAGCTTCTCCACCCGGACGCGAACCGCAACCACTTCGGGTGTTGCCAGGATGTCCTGGGCAATCTCCTCGGCGAGGGTCTCCACCAGGTTCACATGTCCGCGGGCAACGATCGCGGTGGTGGTGTCGACCACCTGCTGGTAGCAGACCACATGCTCGATGTGGTCGGCCGGCAAGGGGTGCCGGTCGATCACCGACAGGTCCAGGTTGATCCGCAGCCGCTGCGGCACGCCCTGTTCATGGGCGTGGATGCCGATATGGCCATCGAGCATCAGATCGCGTACGAAGACGTGGCGGATTCGCCGATCGGCGTCGGCGATGCGAAAGCGTACGACCGTGCTGTCGGGCTGGCTCATTCCACCCCCATCACGTCCGGCGTCTGCCAGGCCAGATGCTGTCCGCCGTCCAGCGCGATCATCTGGCCGGTGACCGAGCCGGCTTCGAGGATGAAGGCAATGGCGGCGACGAATTCCTCGAGCGCCGGTCCGCGTTGCAGCGGCAGCGCGTCCACCTGCGCCCGGAAGTCGCCCGGCGCCTGCCGGATGTTGGGCAGCGTGGGGCCAGGCGCGATGGCGTTCACCCGGATGCGCGGCGCGAGCGCCTGCGCCAGGGTCTGGGTCAGGGTCCACAGCGCGGCCTTGCTGACCGTGTAGGAGGTGAACAGCGGCGTCAACCGCAGCACCCGCTGGTCGATCAGGTTGATGACGTTGCCGGTCTCGCCGTCGGGAAGCTGGACGGCGAGCTGCTGGGCCAGCACCAGCGGCGCGCGCAGGTTCACGTCCATGTGCATGTCCCAGCTTTCGCGGGTGGCGGTAAGGGCATCGTCGCGCTCGAACACCGAGGCGTTGTTGACCACACAGGTGACCGGTCCGAGCATGGCTGCGGCGCGGGTCACCAGCGATTCCACCTGTACCTCGTCGGCCAGGTCCGCCGGCACCGCGGCCGCCCGGCCGCCGAGGCGCTCGATGTCGGCCACCGTCGCCTTGGCCGCCTCGTCCGAATGGTGATAATGCACGGCCACCGCCCAGCCTCTCCCGGCAAGGCCGAGGGCGATGGCGCGCCCGATGCGGGCGCCGGCGCCGGTGACCAGCGCTGTCCTGACCGTATGGGTGTTCATGAACCGATTCGGCGTCGCGGTTTCCAGTTGGGCCGTCTCCTATATAGGAGTTCGGGCGTTTCTGGAAACCCGGCGTGTCTCAGGGCAGCCTTGCGGCGAGATCCGCGAGGTCCCGCGGATATAAGAATGCCCGGGCCGCGCGGGAGAAGGACGCGGCCCGGGCACTCCGCCCCCTTGGACTATTCGAGAGGGATTTCCTCTCCCTTGGGCATGTAGTGGAAGGCGAGACAGACCAGTCCCATCATCACGTAGCCGAGGGCGACCGGCGCCGAGTTGCCGAAGCCCAGCGCGGTGCCGTTGATGAAGCCGAAATAGGCGAGGACGGCTCCCGCCATCGAGTAGGAGGCCGCATGGATGAACTTGCGGTCGATGATGAACGCGGCGATCGCGCCCAGCACCATGCCCGCAAGCACCGCGCCGCCGCCCAGCAGCTCCATGCCGTGATAGATCACGCCCGATGCCGCCAGCTTGTCCATGCCGACCGCCGCCGCCGTGGTTCCGGCTGCGTTGAGCGCACCGTCGATCTGGTTCTGCGCCCAGGCGGCGATGTTGGGCAGAATAGCGAGCACCACCGCCGGCGCGTGCGCCGACGGCACCGCCTGGAACGACTGGGCGCCAATGACGAGGCCGATATAGAGCAGGATCGGCACGATCACCACCAGCGGCACCACCGCCAGCAGCAGCGCGGTCAATCCCAGGAAGCAGACCAGCGCGATGACCACGCCGGTGGCCAGCGAATAGCCGATCCGGCCGCCGACCGCCTTCCAGCCCGGATGGCCGATATAGACCGCGGGCGGGAACGGACTGCCCAGCGCGGCGCCGACCATGGCGCCGAGGCCGTCGGCGACCAGCACCTTGCGCAGGTCTTAGTCATCGCCCGCGGCCGAGGCGCTTTCCACATTGTTCATGGCCTCGGTGAAATTGTAGATGCCGAGCGGCACGGCGGTGACCAGCAACGGGCCGATGTCGGACAGACCGGTCAGGAAGGCGCTCGACGGGATCGGCGGGTGGACGCTGAACTGTGCCAGCGAGGCCCCGACGGCCGAGGGCTCCATGATCTGCTGCACGCCCGAGATGGTCGCCGCCCAGGCCAGCAGGGTGCCGAGCACCACGGCGACGAGGCCGGCCGGCGAGTTGAGTGGCAGCTTCACGTTGGCGGTCCAGCAGCCCAGGATGATCGCCAGGGTCAGGAAGCCGAGCCAGGGCGTCTCCCAGGTCTGGAAGGCAGGCCGCATGGAGATGAAGGCGATGGAGATGCCTGCGAGCGTCCCCAGCATGGCGGCGCGCGGCGTCCATTTGCGCACCGCGGGCCCGACGAAGGCGCCCAGCAGGACGATGACGCCGATGACGAATGCCCAGGCCAGACCCGCTTCCCAGGCGAGGATGGGATCACCGGTCTTCAGGTAGACCGGCAGCATGATCAGGAACACGACGATGAACATGTGCGGGACGCTGGGGCCATAGGGCAGGGCGGTGACGTCGGAACGGCCGCTCTTCTGCGCCAGCCGGTAGGCCAGCCAGGCGTAGAACAGGTTGCCGATCGGCAACGCGATGCCCAGCGCCGGCAGGATGCGCCCGAAGACGATGTCCTCGGGCAGCTTGACCACGCCCAGGCACAGGCCGGTCAGGACGATGACGTTGAGCACCACGTTGGTGAACAGCCCGAAGAAGCCGTTCCAGTCGCCCGATACCCACCATTTCGGCTTGTAGCCGGCACCCATGGTCGTCGTAGACATGTTCCCTCTCCTTGTTGCTCGAAACGGGTCAGGCGTGCGTGAAACGGGTCAGGCGATGGCGGCGATGACGGCGGGCGAACTGGCGACCCAGCCGAAGATGCCGCCCTGCGCCTTGATCATGCGCAGCCCCATTTCCTGGAATTCCGGAAAGTACGAGCCGCAGCAGTCCTCGACGACCAGGCAGTCGAAGCCGCGGTCGTTGGCTTCGCGGACCGTCGTATGCACGCACACCTCGGTGGTGACGCCGCAGACGATGAGCTTCTCCATGCCCCAGTTGCGCAGGATTTCCTCCAAGCCGGTGGCGTGGAACGCGCCCTTGCCGGGCTTGTCGATCACCGGCTCGCCGTCGATGGGATAGAGTTCGGGAATGATGTCGTGGCCCGTCTCGCCGCGGACCAGGATGCGGCCCATCGGGCCGGCGTCGCCGATGGTCACGGGGAACCGGCCGCGGCGCTTCTTGGCCGGCGTCAGGTCGCTGAGCTCGGGTTCGTGGCCCTCGCGGGTGTGGATCACCATCATGCCGGCGGCGCGAAACGCCGCCAGCAGTGCCCTGGTCGGCTCGATGGTCCGGCGCAGCAGCGACACGTCGTTGCCGAGCGCCTCGCCGAAGCCGCCCGGCTCCAGGAAGTCGCGCTGCATGTCGATGATCACCAGGGCGGTGGCCTCAGGGTCGAACTCGAAGTCATAGGGTTCGGCGTCGATACTCAACATGGTGGGTCCTCCTGTCCGGGGGCTGTGGGAAGCGGCGGCCGGCGCCGCTGTCTCATCAGAAGGGTCTGTGCAATTTTCGCGCCGCATGGTCAGAACCCCATGCCGATGCTGAACGAGCCGACCACGTAATCCTTGTGGCCGTCTCCCAGCGGGTCGGCGGTGCCGATCAGGGTCTGCGCGACGCGCAGCTGGTCGTTGAGGAAGGCGTAGTACTGGACGCCAATGGCCGAGTACCAGTTGCCCAGACGCTGCGGGATGAAGGTCAGCGGCAGCTTCAGGCTCAGGCCGGTGCTGAACACGCCGACGTTCTCGGTGCCGCCCCAGTAGGACTTGGGGCCGACCGTGATCCAGGTCGGTGCGCTGAGGTTGGCGGCGGCGCCGAACATGTTGAAGCCGATGTTGGGCTTCATGCCGATCTCGACATCGAAGGTGTCGCCGCGCTTGCCGGTGACGACTGTGGAATCGCCTGAGATGGCCCAGAAGAATTTCACATAGGGCTGGATCGACCAGGAGCGGTCTTTGACGGCATCGTCGTAATTGAGCGAGAACTCGAGGTTGCGCTCGGTCTTGAAGTTGTTGGGCGGGCTGATGAATTCGACATACTGCGCGCCCAGCGTCCAGCGTTTGGCGAGCTGGAAGTTGAGGCCGACGAACCAGTCGAACTCGTTGAATGCGCCGACGGTGGGATCCTTCTGGGCGGTGGCGATATCGCTCCAGGTGCCGAACACCATGGACACGCCGCTGAGCGTCTCCTCCGGCGCGTTGTGAAGTCCGAGGACGAGGCCGTTCAGCACCTGGATGGTGACGCCGTCATTGACCACCAGCAGGCCGCGCGGGGTGATGTAGGCGTTCTTCACCGACACGTCGAGGAAGCCATGGATATCCAGGCCGTCCGCCCGCGCAGCGGTCGAGCCCGTCACCATCGCCAGAGCCACCATGAATCCCGCCAGCCACTTGTTCATTGGGTCATCTCCTGCGCTGCTGGGCGTCCGGCACTGCGCCGATCGCCATGTCGTCCATTTCGCATGCAAAACAGGACACAAAGTTGCATGCAAAAGTGTATATGCAACAGGTGTGCCAGTGTCGCCCCGGAGTCGGGTTGGTGATGGATGAAGGCGCCAAGCGCGCTATTTGATTGGAGGTTTGTTGCGTTGCGGGAAACGCAATGCTGGCATGAAGCTTAAGAAAACCACGAGGTTAGGCGAGGCATTGGTAATAAACGCGGCAAGAATGCCATATTTTTGGGCGTATGCGAATATTGTCTTAAAAATAGGCATTCAGCGACCTGAGCCATTGATCACGTGGCGTTCACAGGCACTACCCACCGTGCTGGCTTACCGATACAATTGGCAAGGGGAGGCGGGCTGTGCATCCAGGTCATGACCAGTCAACGGGTTAATGCAAACATGAGCAAGAGTCGGACGGCTGGCGGACGCGACGAGAGCGTGCAGGCCGTGCGTGGCTCGACCGTGTCCGACCTGATCCAGCGGCTTACCGCCGAGATCGTCGAGCGCCGCCTGCTGCCGGGCGTTCGGCTGGAGGAGGCTGGGCTCGCCGAACGCTACGGCGTTTCGCGCACGCCCGTCCGCGAGGCGCTGCGGCAGCTCGAGATCGTCGGGCTGGTGCAGCGTCGGCCCAATCGCGGCGTCGTCGTCGCGGCCATGCCTGGCGAGCGGATCGCCGCCCTGTTCGAGACACTGGTCGAACTGGAGGCCGCCTGTGCGCGTCTCGCCGCCCAGCGCATGCCTATCAAGGACAAGAAGCGCCTGATGCAGGCGCATCTGCGGGTGCTCGAGGTGGTGCCGGTCGACGATCGGCCGGGCTTCGAGGCCGTGAACGGCGACCTGCACGAGTTGATCTGGGCCGGCGCGCTCAACGAGGAACTGGTGGCGCTGGTGGTGACGCTGCGCCAGCGCCTGGCGCCCTACCGCATGTCCCGCCTCGCGGCGGACGGGCGGCTCAGCGCCTCGTTCGAGGAACACGCCCGCGTGGTCGAGGCGATCGTCGCCGGCGACCCCGACGAGGCCGCCGACGCCATGCGCGAGCACCTGCGCATCGCCGGCGAGACGTCCTGGCGGTTCAAGTACTAGCTGGCGTCGCCCTGCAGCGAGACGTGCGCCGCGACAATGCGCCAGCCTTCCGGAAACCTTACCCAGGTCTGGCTCTGCCGGCCGAGCCGGTCCGTATTGACGCGCTGGAACTCGGTATTGGCGATGCCGTAGTCGCGGCCGAAGGTGGTGATGCAGGTCTTGCCCAGGCTTCGCTTGGGCGCGCCGCCCTGGCGGTTGGCACGGAAGCTGGCGATGGCGTCGTAGCCGTAGAGGATCTCGCCGACGCCGTAGCGCAGCGTATCCGGCGACTTCCAGAACATGCCCGTGAGCGCATCCGTGTCGTTGTCCATCAGCGCCTGTTCATAGCGCCTGAACATGGCGGTCACCTCGGCGACGACCTCGGGGTCGTTCACGGCCAGCGTGGCGGTCAAGGTCATAGGGCCTCCGCGATCGGTGCGCCGACGACGCCGATCCGCTCCAGATGGGCGGCGACGCGTAGCGCCAGTTGTTCCTGCCAGGGCGGCGCGATGATCTGTACGCCGATCGGCAGGGCCTCGCTTCCATGCACCGGAACGCCCACGACGGGAAGGCCGATGAAGCTGATGGGCTGGGTATAGACGCCGATATTGGGCCGGGTCGAAGTCGGCCTGGCGCTTCTTCAGGTTTTCCATGTGCAGGTCGGCGCCCGAGGCGGCGGTGATGCAGAACGCGGCGGCGCGGGCTTGGGCCGCGTTGGCGAGGGTGGTGTCCGGGCCGGCCTGCAGCGCCCGCGCGACTGTCGCGACCGCGTCCAGCGCCTGCGCGCCTGCCGTGTCCCTGAACCAGCCGTCGAGCACCGAGACCCGCAGGCCGTCGAGGGGTTCGTCCAGGCGGGGCAGGACAAGCTCGATGGGGCGGCGCGCGCACATGGGATCGCCCGGATCGTGTCCCTGCAACGCATCGTAGCACAGCGCCAGGTCGGTCACCGTGCGGGCGAAGGGGCCCAGATGATCCAGGTCGTGGACGAACTGGAAGCTGGCGGTGCGCGGTAACCGTCCGTAGGTGGGCTTCAGCCCGAAGATGCCGCAGAATGACGATGGCACGCGGATCGAGCCGTTGGTGTCCGAGGCGAGGCTGAGCGGCACCAGTCCCGCCGCCACCGCCGCCGCGGAACCGCCGGATGAGCCACCGGCCACGCGCGCGAGGTCATGCGGGTTGCGGCCCGGGCCATAGTGGCTGTTCTCGGTGGTGAAGCCATAGGCATATTCGTCCATGTGCTGGGTGCCGACGAGCACCGCGCCGGCCGCCTCCAGCCGCCGGACCAATACGGCATCGGCGCGCGCCGGCGCCAGGTCCCGGTTGATTTTGGAGCCCGCCAGGGTCGGCAGTCCGCGCACGTCGAACAGGTTCTTCACGCCGAACGGTACGCCGGCGAGCGGTCCGGGATCGCCGCCGGCGCTCAACCGGTCATCGACCGAGACGGCGGCTTCGAGCGCCCGGTCGCGGAGGACGGCGGTGAAGCAGTTCAGCGCTGGGTTGCGCCGTTCGATCGCCTCCAGCGCCGCGCTCACCACGATCTCGGCGCTCGTGCGGCGGCTGCGGACGGCTGTGGCGATGGCGGCGGCGTCGAGCCGGACGGAATCTGTCATGGCGTGAAGACGGATGCCGGTTCGGTTTCCTCCGGCAGGGCGACCGACTGGACCAGCCGGGCCTGCACCATCAGCCGGGCCAGATTGAGCGCCACGCCGGCGCGATGTTCTGGAAGGATCGGCAGGCCGAGCAGCCGGGACATGACGTCGATTGCTGTCAGGGCGTCGTCCTCGGAGATTTCAGGGGGCATGGGTTCCCGTCGAACATGGAGGCGGTACGACGCCCACTGTCCCTGCGCCACCGGATCGTGTCAATCCAGTGGATGAAGAATTGTATGCAATCCCGCCGTGCGCCGGGTGATCAGGCGAGGAGGCTGCGCAGCATCCAGGCGTTCTTCTCGGAAACCTGCATACGCTGGGTCAGCAGGTCGGCGGTCGGCTCGTCATGGGCCTTGTCGGCGAGCGGGAACACCGAGCGCGCGGTGCGCACCAGTGTCTCGTGGGCGTTGACCAGGTTGCGGATCATGTCCTCGGCCTTCGGGACCTCTTCCTCTTCCTTGATGGCGCTCAGCTTGGCCAGCGACTTGTAGGTGCCCGGCGCATAGACGCCCAGCGCGCGGATGCGCTCGGCCACCAGATCGACCGCCAGCGCCAGTTCGGTGTACTGGGTCTCGAACATCAGATGCAGGGTCTGGAACATGGGGCCGGTCACGTTCCAGTGGTAGTTGTGGGTCTTGAGATAGAGCGTGTAGGTGTCGGCCATCACATGCGACAGGCCCTCGGCGATGGCCTTGCGCTGCTTTTCGGGAATGCCGGTATTGATTTCCATGGCCATGGCTTGCTCCATCTCAGGTCAGATTTGCTGCAAGATAGGGTGTCCGACTACCAATGCAAGCTTGCGAAACTGCGGTGCGCTATGTGCCGGCCGGCTTGTTCGCTCTGCCGTTCTTCTTGCGGCTGATGAAGCGTCGCAGCGGACCGAGAACCCTCGGATGGCGCTGCTGCCAGCGGATGAAGACCCGTTTCGCGGTATAGGACTGGCTCAGGATCAGCACCAGGCCCGCCGCGGTGATCGGCAGACCGCCGGGACCCGGCAGCAGGCCGACAACCGGTCCCGCGACCACCAAAATCCAGCCGGTGCCCAGGAGCACGACCTTCTTGACGGTGAAACCCTGGGGAGGAGTATCTTGCGGAGAAGCCATTACGTCTATCTGGGGTGACGTGAACCCCATAGCAAGGAGTATGCTGGTGCCGGGTGAACCGAAGCGCGTCGTATCGCTGATCGCCAGCGCCACCGAGATCGTCTGCGCGCTGGGCAAGCGCGCCTGGCTGCTGGGCCGCTCGCACGAATGCGACTACCCGCCGTCGATCGGTCCGCTGCCCCGGCTGACCGAACCCAAGCTGAACGTGCACGGCACGTCGCTGGAGATCGACACCCAAGTCAAGATGCTGCTCAAGGACGGCCTGTCCGTCTACCGTGTGGATGTGGACCTGCTGCGCGAGATCGACCCGGACGTGATCGTCACCCAGGATCAGTGCGAGGTCTGCGCCGCCAGCCTGGCCGACGTGGAGGCGGCCCTGTGCAACTGGACCGGCCGGCACGTGGATATCGTCTCGCTGCGTCCCGATGCGCTGGCCGACGTCTGGACCGACATCGAACGGGTGGCGATAGCGCTGGGCTGCGTGGAGGACGGCACGGCGCTGATCGGCGCGTTGAAGGCGCGGATGCGGCAGGTGACCGAGCGCTGCGCCGGGCTGCCGAAGCCCACGGTCGCGTGCATCGAATGGATCGATCCGCTGATGGCGGCAGGCAACTGGATGCCCGAGCTGGTCGAGATGGCCGGCGGCACGAACCTGTTCGGCGAGGCGGGCAAGCATTCGCCGTGGATGACCTGGGACCAGCTGCGTGCCGCCGATCCGGACGTCATCTCCATATTGCCCTGCGGCTTCGACATGCCCCGCGTGCTCGATGAGATGCACCTGCTGACTGCCAAGCCGGGCTGGTCCTGTCTCCAGGCGGTGCGCAGCGGCCGGGTCTATGTCACCGACGGCAACCAGTATTTCAACCGGCCGGGTCCGCGCCTCGCCGAATCGCTGGAGATCCTCGCCGAGATCCTGCATCCGGGCCACTTCGACTTCGGCCACAAGGGCACAGGCTGGATGCGGTTTGAGGGTGTGCGGGCGGCGGCATGATCGTCACCGACCGTCTCAGGCTGAGGCCGTGGCGCGAGGCGGACAAGGCGCCGTTCGCGGCGGCGACCAACACGGAAACGGTGATGCGGCACCTGGGCGGGGTGATGACGCGTGAGGCGATGGACGCGGTGGTCGACGGCCAGATCGCGCGGCAGACGGAACAGGGCATGTGTTTCTGGGCGGTGGAGACGCTCGCCGACGAACGCCTCATCGGTTTCTGCGGCCTGCGCTATTCGAGCCTTCCCGGCACCGGCCTTATCGACGAACTGGAGATCGGCTGGCGCCTGGCCGAAGCCGAATGGGGCAAGGGCTTCGCAAGGGAAGCGGCGGCGGCCAACATCGCCTGGGGCTGGGAGAACACGAAGCGCGACTGGATCGCCGCGTGGACCGTCCCGGCGAACACGCCGTCCTGGGGTTTGATGATCCGCCTCGGCATGACCCACCGCCCGGACCTGGACTTCGAGCACCCGCGCTTTCAGGTGGGCCACCCGCTCAGCCGGCATGTGGTCTATGTGATCGAGCGGCCGGTCAACTGACGGTCTGGAGACCTTTCGACCAGGGGAGCCAGCTCAAGGAAATGTCTTCGGCCAATCGAATTCGGCGAATATGGCAAGGATATCCGCTTCATCGTAGTCCTCCTTGACGCTCGCGACGCGGAAGCCGATATGCGTGTCGCCATAGGGGATGAAGAAGGTCTCAAGCCTCCAGATGGCCCCCTCTCTTTCCACATCCTGCCAAAGCCGGCGGACGCCGGTATGGGGCGGCTGTCCCACCTCGAAGTTCCCGTACAGGAAGTCGGACCCCTCGAGGCCTAGCCACAATACCGCCTCATCCGACAAGCGATGAAGGCTCTGATCCCAATCGAGCGAGCCGATCCAGATCGTCACCCTCGCCTCGACGCGGCGCGGCAATTCGGTCCTGTAGAAAATGGTGCCGTCCATGCCGTCGGACGCCTCGAAGCTGCGCTCCGCGCGCAGCAGCGCTCCGAACGACGTAGGGAAACGGATATTGCCGTGGGTGTGGATGACGTCGCCTGTACCCGCATCCACGGTCCAGGCCAAATGGTCCACGATCGTGTCCCACCGCGTGGTGTAACTGCGGCGGTGTGGTCACCGCGCTCTCCGGCGGGGCCGGGTTGATCAGACGGCCACGGCGGGCAGGCTGCCGAGGGGATCATCGCTCAACGGCGCGAGCGTTTCCACTGTCATGTAGCGCGACCGTTGGACGGCCCACTCGTCGTTCTGTTCGAGCAGGATGGCGCCGACCAGCCGGATGATGGCGGCCTCGTTTGGGAAGATGCCGACCACCTCGGTG
>CAMDTB010000002.1 GCA_945907245.1 Rhizobium sp. Q54 | reverse complement strand
GATTTGTTGTGGAAGGCACGGCTCCCGGTCGGCGGACACGCCACGCCGATGACCTACATCTCGCCGGCAAGCGGCCGCCAGTTCGTGGTGATCGCCGCCGGCGGCCACGCGGCGCTGTCCAGCCCGTTCGGCGACTACATCATCGCCTACGCGCTGCCGAAGAAGTAGGGCTTACCAAGCGGTGGCCAGGAGTCGCCGTGGATTCGATCTCGTGAAATCGCGGGCCCTGGGAACCGCGTGTGAGCGCCGTCAGCATCATCGCGTAGAGCTCTTCCAGGCTGGTTCCCGGGACAAGCTTTCCGGCCATGTGCAGGACGATGACGCCGTGGATACCCGCCCAGAACAGCTGTGATAGCTTTTTCGGATCTCCCTCGAGGATGCCTTCGCGCACCAGGATCTCGGTCGGCTGCGCCATGAACTGCCGGCAGCGCTCGACCTGTTCGACCACTTCCGGATAGGCATGCTCATCGGGCTGGGACAGCTCGAACATGATCTTGTAGGCGTCCGGCTCCGAGACGGCGAAGTTCAGATAGGCGCGGGCAAGAACCTCGGCCCGCTCGCGGTCGCCCGTGGTGCTCGCGGCCGCCACCTCGCACGCGTCGGCAAGGCGTTCAAAGGCCGAGGCCCTCACGGCCGCGAAGATGGCTTCCTTGTCCTTGAAATAGCTGTAGGGCGTCATCGGACTGCAGCCGATCTCGGCCGCCAGGGCGCGTATCGTGACGCCTTCATAGCCAAGGGCGGCGAAGCGCCGTGTCGCCACGGCACAAAGCTCGTCCCGAAACGCCTGAACCTCCTCGGCCGTCCTCGCCCTTGGCATGCCTTCCGCTCCGGTCGATATCGCGCGTGACTATTTCAGGTTCGCGCTTCGCTACAGGACGCGCAAGAGCCCATCCCCGCGATCGGGAATGGGCTCGCGCACCCTAGCGGGAACCGCGCGGTGGTCTATCCCGGATGCCTTGCCACAGGCAAGGGTTTAGGCCCGGATCAGGCAACGACGGACGCGGGGATCCAGCTGCCGTGGAAGCCGCTCGGAATCCGCGGCAGCTCGACCGTCGCCACCGGCGTGTCATCCATCGAGGCCGCGTCCATGATCACCAGCCGGCTGGTATCCGTATCCGCGTCGTGGACGTAGGTCATCAGGTAACCGTCATCCTCGCTCTTGGGATTGGCCGACGGCGCGAACACCGGCTCGCCGCCCTGGCGGCCGACGCCGAAGTCGATGTCGGAATAGGTGCCGGCCTCCCGGTCGTACTTGCGGATGCCGCCGGAGGTCTTTCCGGAATCGCCGGCCAGCCCTCCCTGTCCCATCCGCATCACGTATCCGTAGCGATGCTTGAGGCCGACGACGCTGTCGGCGACGCGCGGGAACTCCGCCGGGCGGTCGTCCACCTGTTCCTCGTGGACGGTTCCCTTCCTGGTGTCGATCGTCCAGCGCCACAGCATGGGATTGGGAAAGTCCATGGCCGAGGTGCGCCAGATATAGTCGAAGCGGGCGACGTCGATGACGATCTTGTCGCCGTCCTCGTAGGCGTTCATCGGGTGGAAGACGTAGCATGGGTTGATGTCGTACCACACGACGTCGGCGTCGGTGCCATTGCGCGGCATGACGCCGATGCGGGCGGGGTAGTTATCGTCCCACCGGATCGGCAGTTCGCCTTTCATCGCCGCCTCGAGGCTGAAGACGGCCGGCAGGTCCATGAAGATGACGTGGTTCCGAGTGATGTTGAAGTCGTGCATCATCGTCGGGCCGCCGACGGTGATGTTCTCGGTCTGCACCAGCTTGCCGTCGGCCGAGACGCGCAGATAGCGCAGGAAGGGCGGGAACGCCGAGTAGCCGAAGGCCAGCAATTCGCCGGTGACCGGGCAGATCTTCGGGTGCGCCGTGAACGACCCCTTGAGGACGCCGTTGAAGTCGGTCGGCCCGACCGTGTTCAGGTCGCCGTCCAGCTCGTAGGGAAAGTGGCCTTCCTCCAGCGCCAGAATCTTGCCCGCATGTCCGATTACGTGGGTGTTGGCCTTCGATGCCGTCATGTCCATCGCCACGGCCGGATCGAAGATGTTCAGGGTCGGGTTCCGGATGAACGGCGTTTGCACATAGCGGTTGCGGTACCACTGTGCCTTGCCGTCGCGCAACCGGACGCCGTGCAACATGCCGTCGCCCAGGAACGGATGATCGCTCTTGCCCGTGAACGGATTGGCGCCAGCGCGCACATAGCGGCCATCGAGCTCGGCGGGAATGGTTCCCGTCACTTTCAGGTCGGTGAGGGTCTGCTCGCTGGTAACCGGTCGTCCATTGCCCAGCAGGTGGGCGGGCGTGGTGTCTTCAAGAACGGCTGACATGATGTGTGCTCCCCGGGTTGTGAGGGGGCCATTGTCGATGAGGTGCGGATGGAATTCAAGAATGTTTTTTACAGCGTAAAAAATGGGATCGGGAGCAATTTTTGAGAGACAATCCGGGAGAGCGGTCAGCCTCTTGAAACCTGTCAGTCCAGCGTCCGGCCCATCCGCCCTGCAAGGTCCTGGATGAACTGCCAAGCGACGCGGCCGGAACGGGCGCCGCGGGTCACCGACCACTCCAGCGCATCGGCACGGATCTGCTCGTCGTCCCCCGCAAGGCCGTAGCGCTCGCGGTAGCCGGCGATCATCGCCAGATAGTCGTCCTGGCTGCAGGTATGGAAGCCGAGCCACAGGCCGAACCGGTCCGACAGCGAGATCTTCTCCTCGACTGCTTCGGCCGGGTTGATGGCGTTCGAGCGCTCGTTTTCGATCATGTCGCGGGGCATCAGGTGGCGGCGGTTCGAGGTGGCGTAGAAGATCACGTTCTCGGGTCGTCCTTCCAGGCCGCCTTCCAGCACCGCCTTCAGCGACTTGTAGGTGGTGTCGTCATGATCGAACGACAGGTCGTCGCAGTACAGCACCGACCGCCGCGTCTGGCCGCGCAGAACGTGCAGCAGCCGGGGCAGGGTAGGGATGTCCTCGCGGTTGATCTCGACGAGGGCGAGGGCGCCGGGGCGCTCGCTGTTGATCTCGGCATGGACGGCCTTGACCAGCGAACTCTTGCCCATGCCGCGTGCGCCCCATAGCAGGGCGTTGTTGGCGGGGAAGCCGGCGGCGAAGCGCCTGGTGTTGTCCAGCAGGATGTCGCGCACCCGGTCGATGCCGCGCAGCAGGTCGAAATCCACCCGGTTCACAACCGGCACGGGGGTGAGCCGGTCCGGATCGGGGTGCCAGATGAAGGCGTCGGCGCCGTCGAGCGACAGCGCGGCGACCGGCGGCGGCGACTGGCGCTCGAGCGCATCGGCAATGCGCCGGAGCGCGGCAAGAATCTCGCTGGCATCGCTTGTTTCGGTCACGGTCGCTCCCTACATGGACCAGGTCTGGTGGGGCCCTGGGCGGCGGGACGTTAGCATGCAGGCCGTCCCGCGGCCAATGACCAGCGCCGCACCTCACCGGACGACAGGTTTGCAATTATCCCTTCCGTGGGTATAGTCCGGCCACACCGCCAGCAGGAGCATGGAATGTCGCAGCTCGAACCGTTCTTTTTCATCATCCTGATGTTCGCGGTGTTCTACTTCATCGTGTTCCGGCCGCAGCAGAAGCGGATGAAGGAGCACAAGGCGCGGCTCGCCGCCATGCGCCGCGGAGATACGGTCGTCACCGCCGGCGGCGTCATCGGCAAGGTCGTGAAGGTCGAGAGCGGCGAGGAGGTGGTCATCGAGATCGCCCCCAATACCCAGGTCCGCATCGTCACCTCCACCATCGCCGATGTGCGCTCCAAGGGCGAGCCGGTCAAGGAAGCGGCGAAGGAGCCGCTGGCGACCAAGAAGCCGGCCAACGACGCCGAGTGACATGCGTCTCGAGGAACAGGCGCAGGGTGGCCGG
Source organism: Rhizobium sp. Q54 (assembly GCA_945907245.1). Taxonomy (GTDB): domain Bacteria; phylum Pseudomonadota; class Alphaproteobacteria; order SMXS01; family SMXS01; genus RI-34. Next base: position 88,108 of record CAMDTB010000002.1, on the reverse strand, counting down.
TTCCTGATCCAGGGCTATGGCGACGGCGGCTTCCGCATCGCCGGCAGGCGCTACCAGGGGCCTGTCCTGGTCCTGCCGGGCGGCATCGTGCCGTGGACGGCCGGCGGTCTATCCGACATCAGCTATGAGAGCTTTCAGCCGGCCTTCGATGCCGCCGGGGACATCGACGTGCTGCTGCTGGGCAGCGGCCCGGGCATCGCGCCCGTCGACCGCGCGCTGCTCCGGCGCATCCGGGAGGAGCATGGCATCGCCATCGACGTCATGGACACGGGTGCCGCCTGCCGCACCTTCAATGTGCTGCTGACCGATGGCCGGCAAGTGGCTGCGGCGCTGATCCCAGTGGAATAAACCCCGATCCCGAAGACACAAAAAAGGGCGCCCCGAGGCGCCCTTTCGGTAACGGCTGGCGTTTCGCTCAGAAGTCGAAGCCGCCATGCATCTGGCCCACCATGGCATAGAGCATGGGGATCGAGAGCAGGGTGTTGATGCGCGAGAACATCTTGGCGCGCGCGGCGGCCTTCGGCTTGGCGGCAGCGTCCGCGGAAACCAGGCCCAGCGCGATCTTCTGGCTCGGCCAGATGATGAACCACACGTTGAACCACATGATCATGGCGAACCACATGCCATAGCCGATGCCATGCCGCAGCAGCAGGGCGTCGATCAGGTAACCGCTGAACAGGGCCAGCAGCAGGCCGGTGATCAAGGTGGCCATGGCGCCCCAGCGGAACCAGAACAGCGCCTCGGGCGCGATGTGCTTGGAAACGCCCGGCTTCAGTTCGTCGGGAATCTTCGGCATGGTCGGGATCTGCACGAAATTGAAGTACCACAGCAGGCCGATCCACATGACGCCGCTGATCACGTGCAGCCAGCGGTCAAGAAACGAGACGTACATCGGCACATCGACCGCGGGCCCCATCGAGATGGAGCCGGTGATGGTGTGCTGACCGACGAAAACCATGATGATCGTCAGGATGATGCCGCAGACGATAGTGATCGGTAGCGAGTCGGTTATTTTTGACATGTTGTCTCTCCCCATTTTGGCGCTAGATCAGAGGCCCTGAGCGACTATTGCCTCTTCGTTGCGGGATGATAACACAAGATGATGGGGGAACAAGGCGCATGACCCCTAATGAGGCCCTTCGCGGCCGCGCGAATCAGGATTAAAAGGCACGCATGCAGGCTGTGGCCAACCATACATACCAATGCGCGTCGATCGTTCGCCGGAACGATCACGACCGCTATCTGACGGTGCTCCATGCCCGCATCGAGGACCGCCCGGGACTGTTCGGGCTCTATGCGTTCAACGTCGAGGTGGCGAAGACCCGCGAGGTGGTGACCGAGCCGGCGCTGGGCGAAATCCGGCTGCAATGGTGGCGCGAGACAATCGAGCAACTGTACCGCGGCCAGTGCCGCGAGCACGAGGTGGTCAAGGCGCTCGCCGACCTGCTGCACAAGCGGGATCTGCCCGAGAAGGCGCTGCTCGACCTGATCGACGCCCGCGAAGGCGATCTCTACGACGAGCAACCGCAGACCCTCAAACAGCTCGAGACCTATGCCGAACGCACCGGCGGCGGTATCCAGGCGCTGGCGGCGCTGAGCGTCGGCGCCACCAACGGCGCGCTCGAGGCGGCGCGGCATGTGGGCATCGCCTGGGCGTTGACCGGGCTGGTGCGGGCGCTGCCCTGGCACCTGCATCATGGACGCGTCTACGTACCGGCCGACCTGATGCGCGAGGAGGGGCTGGTGGATCCGTTGCTGCCCGACATCGAGCAGACCCAGGCGCTGTCCCGCATCCTGCGCCGGATCGGCGACCGGGCCCGCGCCCACCTGATCTGCGCGCGGCAGAAGAGCCAGTCGGTCGCGCCTGAGGTGAAGCCGATCCTGCGGCTCGCCTGCCTGGCAGACGGCTACCTGGCGTGCCTGGAGCGTAGCGGCTACGTACCCGACCACGTGAACTACGAGCGCGGCGCGCTGGGCCGCCAGCTTCGGCTCACCTGGGCGGGGCTGACCCGGAAGTTCTAGGCAATTTATCGCCGCGGCTTTCGGACGCCAAGGCGTTCCGCCTTGACTGAAAGCGCCCTACTCGGCCGCGTCCCGCGCCGTCACACCCAGCCAGGCATCCAGATCGCGCAAAGCGCGGTGCGCCACCGACCGTTTGCGCTCGTTCTTGCGCACCCGCTCGTCCGGCGGCGGCAGCAGCCCGAAATTGATGTTCATGGGCTGGAAACTATCGGGCACGTCGCGGCCGGTGGTGTGTCCGCCGGTGATGTGGTTCAGCAGCGCGCCCAGTGCCGTGGTCTCGGGCGGCAGCGTCGCTTCCCCGCCCAGTGCCTGCGCGGCGGCGAAGCGGCCGGCCAGTAGGCCGATGGCGGCGCTCTCGACGTAACCTTCGACGCCGGTCACCTGGCCGGCGAACCGGATATGCGGCTTCACCTTCAGCCGGAGCTGGCGATCGAGCAACTCGGGGCTCTTCAGGAAGGTGTTGCGGTGGATGCCGCCGAGCCGGGCGAACTGCGCGTTCTCCAGGCCGGGGATGGTGCGGAACACCTCGGTCTGGGCGGCGTGCTTCATCTTGGTCTGGAAGCCGACCATGTTGTAGAGGCTGCCCAGCTTGTTGTCCTGACGCAGCTGGACGACGGCGAAAGCCCGCTTCGTCGGATCGTTGGGATTGGTCAGGCCGACCGGCTTCAGCGGGCCGTAGGCGAGGGTGAGCGGGCCACGCTCGGCCATCACCTCGACCGGCAGGCACGCCTCGAAATAGGGCGTGTCCTTCTCCCAGTCCTTGAACTCGGTCTTGGGCGCGTCGATCAGCGCGGCGACGAAGGCGCGGTACTGCTCCTCGTTCATGGCGCAGTTGATGTAGTCGGCGCCGTCGCCCTTGTCGTAGCGCGACTGGAACCACGCCTTCGAGAAGTCGATGCTGTCCTTGTAGACGATGGGCGCGATGGCGTCGAAGAAGGCGAGGGAAGCGGTGCCCGTCTCGGCGCGGATCGCCTCGGCGAGCGGCGCGGCGGTCAGCGGCCCGGTGGCGATAACCACGTTTCCCCAATCTTCCGGCGGAAGCGCTTCCACCACACTACGCTCGATGCTGATCAGCGGATCAGCGCGGAGGGCCGCTTCGACGGAGGCGCTGAATGCCTCGCGGTCGACGGCGAGGGCGCCGCCTGCGGGGACGCGGTTGGCGTCGCCCGAGGACAGGATCAGCGAGCCGCAGCGGCGCATCTCCTCGTGCAGCAGGCCTACGGCGTTGTTCTCCATGTCGTCGGAGCGGAACGAGTTGGAGCACACCAGCTCGGCCAAGCCTTCTGTCTGATGCGCGTCGGTCATGCGGACGGGCCGCATCTCGTGCAGGATCACCGGGACGCCGGCGCGCGCGATCTGCCACGCCGCCTCGCTGCCCGCCAGTCCGCCGCCGATAACGTGGATGGGTTTTGTCATGGGGGTGATTTAGCCCATTGCCTTGCGGTTGTCATCTGGCCGCGCCGCGCGATTTGCTTTCCCGAGGAAATCGCATATTCTTACAATATATCGATCGATATCGAGAAAGTACGATAATGGCCGCTACCGCTACCCTGTCCAGCAAGTTCCAGATCTCCATTCCCAAGGCCGTGCGCGAGGAGCAGCACTGGGAAGCGGGGCAGGAATTCGTGTTCATCCCCAAGGGGAAAGGCGTGTTGGTTATGCCGGTACCAGAACTGGATCAGTTAGCCGGCATCGCGAAGGGCGCACGCAAGGACGGCTACCGGGATCGCGAGGACCGCTACTGATGGCGGCGGCGTTGCGTGTGGTCGATACTTCGGCCTGGATCGAGTGGCTGACCGGCAGCGCAATTGGTAACAGGCTGAGGGAGCAATTCCCCGATAAGGCTCACTGCATCGTGCCCACGATCGTTCAAGTTGAGTTGGCGAAGTGGATGATGCGCGAAGCGGGAGAGGAGCAGGCCGACCAGGTCATCGCCTACACCCAGAAGTGCATCGTCATTCCCCTCGACACCACCATCGCATTGCTGGCGGCGGACCTGCACCGTGAGCACAGGTTGGCCACCGCCGACGCAATCGTTTACGCGACAGCGCGTCATCAGGCGGCGGAATTGCTTACCTGCGATGGGCACTTCAGGGGATTGCCCGGCGTGACAATGTTCGCCAAAGCTCCCTGATCGGCGTTATGCCCGCTTGCGGCGATCCTTCACCTTGAGCAGCGGTGCGAGGAACTGCCCGGTGTAGCTTTCCGGACAGGCGGCCACGTCCTCGGGTGTGCCTTCCACGACGATCTGGCCGCCGCCGTCGCCGCCTTCTGGACCCATGTCGATGATCCAGTCGGCGGTCTTGATGACGTCCAGATTGTGCTCGATCACCAGAACCGTGTTGCCGGTTTCCACAAGGGCGTGAAGCACTTCCAGAAGTTTCTTCACGTCGTGGAAATGCAGGCCGGTGGTCGGCTCGTCGAGGATGTAGAGCGTGCGGCCGGTCGCCCGGCGCGACAACTCCTTGGCCAGCTTGACCCGCTGCGCCTCGCCGCCGGACAGGGTCGTCGCCTGCTGGCCGACCTTGATGTAGCCCAGGCCGACCTTCTGCAGCATCACCAGCTTGTCGCGGATCGCCGGCACCGCCTTGAAGAAATCGGCGCCGTCGTCGACGGTCATGTCGAGCACGTCGGCGATGCTCTTGTCGCGGTAGTGCACTTCCAGCGTCTCGCGGTTGTAGCGCTTGCCGTGGCAGACGTCGCATTCCACGTAGACGTCGGGCAGGAAGTGCATCTCGATCTTGATGACGCCGTCGCCCTGGCACGCCTCGCAGCGGCCGCCCTTGACGTTGAACGAGAACCGGCCCGGCTTGTAGCCGCGCGCCTGCGCCTCGGGCAAAGCGGCGAACCAGTCGCGGATCGGAGAAAATGCGCCGGTATAGGTCGCCGGATTGGACCGCGGCGTGCGGCCGATGGGCGACTGGTCGATGTCGACGATCTTGTCGATGTGCTCGATGCCGTCGATCCGGTCGTGCTCGCCCGGATGGGTGCGGCTCTTGTTGAGGATGCGCGACAGCGCCTCGTAGAGCGTGTTGATCACCAGGGTCGACTTGCCGCCGCCCGACACGCCGGTCACACAGGTGAAGGTGCCCAGCGGGAAATGGGCGGTGACGTTCTTCAGATTGTTGGCGCGGGCGCCCCGCAGCACGATCTTCTTGGCCTTCTCGCCTTGACGCCGTTCGGACGGCACCGCGATCTGCTCCAGGCCGACCAGGTACTTGCCGGTCAGGCTGTTCGGGCTGGCCATGATGTCCTCGGGCTTGCCCTGGGCGACGATCGTGCCGCCCAGGACGCCGGCGCCCGGGCCCATGTCGATGACGTGATCGGCGGTTCGGATGGCGTCCTCGTCATGCTCGACGACGATCACTGTGTTACCCATGTCGCGAAGGTTACGCAGCGTCTCGAGCAGTCGGTGATTGTCGCGCTGGTGCAGGCCGATGCTGGGCTCATCGAGCACATAGAGCACGCCGGTCAGGCCCGAGCCGATCTGCGAGGCGAGGCGGATGCGCTGGGATTCGCCGCCCGACAGCGTGCCGGACTGGCGCGACAGCGTCAGGTAGTCGAGGCCCACATTGTTGAGGAAGCCCAGCCGCTCGACGATCTCGCGCAGGATGCGCGCGGCGATCTCCCGGTCCTTGGGCCGCAGCTTCTCGTTGAGGCCGCTGAACCATGAATGGGCCTGCAGGATCGACATCTCGGATACCTGGCCGATATGCAGGCCATCGATCTTCACCGCCAGCGCCTCGGGCTTCAGCCGGTAACCGCCGCAAGCCTCGCAGGGCGTGGCGTTCTGGAACCGGCTCAGCTCCTCGCGGATCCAGGCGCTGTCGGTTTCGCGCCAGCGCCGCTCCAGATTGGGGATGACGCCCTCGAACGCCCGCGTGGTCTCGTAGCGGCGCTTGCCATCCTCGTAGACCATGGGGATCGCCTTGCCGTCCGAGCCGTAGAGGATGACGTTGCGCGCCTCATCCGGCAGGTCCATCCAGCGCGCGGTCATGCGGAAGCCGAAGTGCTTGGACAGGCTGTCCAGGGTCTGGTTGTAATAGGGCGAGGGCACGGCCGTCCGCGACCACGGCGCGATGGCGCCGCCCTTGATGGTGACCTCCTCGTCGGGGATCACCAGGCTCGGGTCGAAGGTCAGCTTGCTGCCCAGGCCGTCGCAGACCGGGCAGGCGCCGAACGGGTTGTTGAACGAGAACAGCCGCGGCTCGATCTCCTCGATGGTGAAGCCGGAGACCGGGCAGGCGAATTTCGACGAGAACACCACGCGCTCGTCCGGCTGGTCGGCGAATTCGGCGATGGCGAGGCCGTCGGCCAGGCCCAGCGCGGTCTCGAAGCTGTCGGCGAGGCGCTGCTGCAAGCCGTCGCGCACCACCACGCGGTCCACGACCACGTCGATGTCGTGCTTGATGTTCTTCTCAAGCGCCGGGACGTCGTCGATCTCGTACATCACGCCATCGACCTTCACCCGCTGGAAGCCGCGCTTCTGGTAGTCGGCCAGGTCCTTGCGGTACTCGCCCTTGCGGCCGCGCACCACCGGCGCGATCAGGTAGAGCCGCGTGCCCTCGGGCAGCCCCATCACCCGATCGACCATCTGGCTGACGGTCTGGCTTTCGATCGGCAGGCCGGTCGCGGGCGAATAGGGGACGCCGATGCGCGCGAACAGCAGGCGCATGTAGTCGTGCACCTCGGTCACCGTGCCGACGGTCGAGCGCGGGTTGCGCGAGGTGGTCTTCTGCTCGATGGAAATGGCTGGCGACAGGCCCTCGATGTGGTCCACGTCCGGCTTCTGCATCAGTTCGAGGAACTGGCGTGCATAGGCCGACAGGCTTTCCACGTAGCGGCGCTGCCCCTCGGCGTAGATGGTGTCGAAGGCCAGCGACGACTTGCCCGACCCCGACAGGCCGGTGATCACGATCAACTCGTCGCGCGGCAGGGTGACGTCGATGCTCTTGAGGTTGTGCTCGCGGGCGCCGCGGATGGTGATGTTCTTGTTCATCGAGGATCGTTGCCGGCTTTGCTGTGTGCTAGGGTTTTCCCGCGACGGCGCTTGGCCGGCCGGGGCGAGGTTACATGGTGTCGCGGCGGCGATAAATCCCGCTCTTTTTTCACGCCGGGGCCGTGTCGCCCGGCAAGCATTGGTGGCGGTGCCGCGCGCCGATCTGGTATAGCAGCGTTACCCGATTCATGGTGTCCGCGAATCCGAGTGTTTACTTTTTGTTCTCATTCCGGTTTACACTAGCGTATCCTGAGTTTCAATCAACGAAAGGCTCGTCACATGGCCGGAAGCGTCAACAAAGTCATTCTCGTGGGTAATCTGGGCCGCGATCCCGAAGTCCGCACCCTGAACAACGGCGGCAAGGTCGTGAACCTGAACCTTGCGACGTCCGAAACCTGGCGCGACAAGCAGAGCGGCGATCGCCAGGAGCGCACCGAATGGCACAAGGTGGTGATCTTCAACGAGAACCTGGCCGATGTCGCCGAGCGGTTCCTGCGCAAGGGCTCCAAGGTCTATGTGGAAGGCCAGTTGCAGACCCGCAAATACACCGACAAGGACGGCGCCGAAAAGTACACCACCGAAGTGGTGCTGCAGCGCTACCGCGGCGAGCTCACCATGCTCGACGGCAAGGGTGAGGGCGGCGGCGGCTCCGGTGGCGGCAGCGGTGGGTTCGGCGCCCGCGAGGACAGCTATGGCGGCGGCGGCTCGTCGTCGGGCGGCGGTGGCGGACGGGGCGGCGCCAGCGACCTCGACGACGAAATTCCGTTCTGATCGCGGCCTGTTGTCCGGAAAGTTCCCGGTAACCGTTGCGGTATCGGCAAACCGCAATAGCTCTAGTCCATTGCACAGTCGAAGGACGGGAGAACATTGATGCGCGCGAAGGCTTTGACGGCGGCCCTGCTGGTATCGGCCGCCTGTAGCAGTGTTGCATGGGCGGAGGACGCCAGCGTCACCCTGCAGGACCGGAAGGCGCTCAGCCTCACCGTCTACAACGGCGGCACCGGCCTTGTGCGCGACACCCGCACGGTCGCCGTGCTCGCCGGGCGCAGCGTGCTGTCGTTCGTCGACGTGGCCGCCCAGATCCAGGCCGAGACCGCGCTGCTGAAGGGCGCGCCGTTCGACGTGCGGGAACAGAACTTCGATTTCGACCTGCTCAGCCCGGAAAAGCTGCTGGAGAAGTCGGTCGGCCGGACCGTCAGGCTGGTCCGCACCAATCCCGGCACCGGCGAGGAAACGACCGAGACCGCGACCGTGCTGGGCGCGACCGGCGGCGTGGTGCTGCGCATCGGCGACCGGATCGAGACCATGTCCGGCGCCACCAGCCCTAACGCCCGTCTGCTGTTCGACAGCCTGCCGGCCAATCTGCGGTCGCGGCCGACGCTGTCGATGAGCATCGACGCCGCCAGCCCGGTCACCCGCGACCTGATGCTGACCTACATGACCGGCGGGCTGGACTGGAAGGCGGACTACGTCGCCAACCTGGCGCCCGACGAGAAGTCGCTGTCGCTGCAAGGCTGGATCACCATCACCAACACCAGCGGCACGCCCTACGACAATGCCCGCGTGCAGGTGGTCGCGGGACAGGTCAACCGCGTCTCGCAGAACTATTCCCGCGATATGGTGGCCATGGCGGCGCCCGCGCCGATGCGCGCCGGCAAGCAGGAAGCGACCGAAGAATCGTTCTTCGAATATCACCTCTACACATTGCCCGGCCTGGTCAGCCTGGCGGAGAACCAGACCAAGCAGGTCGCCATGCTGGAAGCGCCGCGGATCGCCGCGACGCGCGTACTGGAGAGCCGTGGCGGCGGCTACTGGTACCAGTCGCGCGTCGGCCAGATGCAGCCCCAGCCGGCCTCGATCTCGCTGAAGTTCGACAACAAGGAAGCCGCCGGCCTCGGCAAGCCGCTGCCGGGCGGCGTGGTGCGCGTCTACAAGGATGATTCGAGCGGCCAGGCCCAGTTCGTCGGCGAGGACAACATCCGGCATACGCCGAGGAACGAGGAAGTCGAGCTGAACCTCGGACAGGCCTTCGACGTGACGGTCAGGCGCAAGCAGACCGACTACAGGCAGGTGAATACGCCTGAAGGCCAGCTTTCCGAGGCCACATCGTCCTGGGAAGTGACCGTCAAGAACGGCAAGAAGGAGCCGGTCGACGTGCGCGTGGTCGAGACCATGCAGGGCGACTGGACCGTCACCGCCGAGAGCCTGCCGCACAGCAAGGAGTCGGCCAACGAGGCGGTCTGGACGGTGCGGGCGCCGGCCGAGGGACAGACCACCTTCACCTACACGGTGCTGACCCGCAACACGCCGTAGTCGGCGCGGCAAAAACGACGCGTTTCCAAGGAGTTGACGGGAGCGGGAATCCTTGTCCCGCATCCCTTCGGCTGGTATAGTGAAAACCTCATCGCTACCACATGTTGCGCCGCGCATGCGCGGCGCACTGCATTTCTGGAAGGCAGTCCTAAGACTTGATGGACAACACCAACCTACCGCCCGAGCCGCCTGAAGACGCGCCCGCCGGCGCCGCCGGTCCTCTCTACCCGCCGGTCACCATCGAAGACGAGATGCGCCGCTCGTACCTCGATTACGCCATGAGCGTGATCGTGTCGCGGGCGCTGCCGGACGTGCGCGACGGCCTCAAGCCGGTGCATCGCCGCATCTTCCATTCGATGAACGAGAACGGCTACAGCCACGACAAGGCCTACCGCAAGTCGGCCCGCATCGTCGGCGACGTGCTCGGCAAATACCATCCGCACGGTGACCAGTCGGTCTATGACGCCATGGTCCGCATGGCGCAGGACTTCTCCATGCGCCTGCCGCTGATCGACGGCCAGGGCAATTTCGGCTCCATGGACAACGATCCGCCGGCGGCCATGCGATATACCGAGGCGCGCCTCGCGCTCGCCGCCGAGGCGCTGCTCGACGACCTGGACAAGGACACCGTCGACTTCGTCGAGAACTATGACGGGTCCGAGCGCGAGCCGACCGTGCTGCCGGCACGCTTCCCGAACCTGCTGGTCAACGGCGCGGGCGGCATCGCCGTCGGCATGGCGACCAACATCCCGCCACACAATCTGGGCGAGGTCATCGACGCCTGCTGCGAATATGTCGACAATCCCGGCGTCACCGACGACCGGCTGCTCGAGCTGGTTCCTGGCCCCGATTTCCCGACCGGCGGCCTGATCCTGGGCCGCTCGGGCGCCAGTTCGGCGGCGCGCACCGGCCGCGGCTCGGTGGTGATGCGCGGCAAGGTCCATTTCGAGGACATCCGCAAGGACCGCCGCGCCATCGTCATCACCGAAATCCCGTTCCAGGTGAACAAGGCCGGCATGGTCGAGAAGATCTCGGAGATGGTCCGCAACAAGCGGATCGAAGGCATTTCCGAGATGCGCGACGAGTCCGACCGCCACGGCATCCGCGTGGTCATTGAACTGAAGCGCGAGGCCGTGCCCGAGGTGGTGCTGAACCAGCTCTACAAGTTCACTCCGCTGCAGACCTCGTTCGGCGTCAACGCGCTGGCCCTCAATGGCGGCCGGCCGATGCAGATGACGCTGAAAGAGATGATCGCGGCGTTCATCGAATTCCGCGCCGAGGTCATCACCCGCCGGACCCGCTTTCTGCTGTCGAAGGCCCGTGACCGCGCCCATGTGTTGGTCGGCCTCGCCATCGCCGTCGCCAACATCGACGAGGTGATCGCGCTGATCCGCGCCGCGCCGGATACCGGCACCGCCCGCCAGCAGCTGATGGACCGCGACTGGCCCGCCGCCGACGTGGCGCCGCTGATCGAGCTGGTCGCCGATCCGTCCTACATGGTGGTCGATGGCAAGTACAAGCTGTCCGACACCCAGGCCCGCGCCATCCTCGACCTGCGCCTTGCCCGCCTGACGGCGCTGGGCCGCGACGAGATCGGCGACGAGCTGAAGGCCCTCGCGGTCAATATCCTTGACTACCTGGAGACTCTGCGCAGCCATCCCAAGCTGATGGGCATCCTGCGCGCTGAGCTGGTCGAGATGAAGACCAAGTTCGCCACGCCGCGCCGCACCACGTTCGAGGAAAGCGAGTTCGATTTCGAGGACGAGGACCTGATCACCCCCGAGGACATGGTGGTGACGGTCACCAACGCCGGCTACGTCAAGCGGGTGCCGCTCAACACCTACCGGGCGCAGCACCGCGGCGGCAAGGGCCGCTCCGGCATGTCCACCCGCGACGCGGATTTCGTCACCCAGCTGTTCGTGGTCAACACGCATACGCCCCTGCTGGTGTTCACCGACCGCGGCATCGTTTTCAAGATCAAGGTCTGGAAGCTGCCGGTAGGCTCGCCCACATCGCTGGGCCGGCCGCTGATCAACATGCTGCCGCTGGAGGAAGGCGAGGGCGTCGCCACGATCATGCCGTTGCCCGAGGACGAGAGCACCTGGGGCACCCTGAACGTGATTTTCGTCACCTCGCGCGGTTCCGTGAGGCGCAATACGCTCGACGATTTCTCGAACGTGAAATCGAACGGCAAGATCGCCATGAAGCTTGAGGACGATAACCGGTTGATCGCCGTGCTGCCGTGTTCGGACGATGACGACGTGTTGCTCTCGGGACGCTTAGGCAAGGCAATCCGGTTCTCTGTCGACGAGGTCCGTGTGTTTACCGGGCGATCGTCAGAGGGTGTTCTCGGGATGAAACTCGCCGAGGGCGACGAGGTCATCTCCATGTCGATCCTACACCACAACGAGATTTCGATCGAGGAGCGTGACGCGTATCTGCGCGTCGCCAACGCCAAGCGCGCGGCCAAACGGCGCGAGGAGACCGGCGAGGGCGAGGAAGTCGTCGTCGAGTATGTCGGCATCACACCGGAGCGGGTGGCCGAACTGGAAGCACAGGAACAGTTCATCCTCACCATTACCGAGAACGGCTACGGCAAGCGCACCAGCGCCTACGAATACCGCATCTCGGGCCGGGCAGGGCAGGGCATCATCGACATCGATACGTCCGCGCGGAACGGCAGCGTGGTCGCCAGCTTCCCGGTCGACGACACGGACGAGATCATGCTGACCAGCAATGGCGGCCAGCTCATCCGCATGGGCGTGCATGACATCCGCATCACCGGCCGCGCCTCGCAGGGGGTCACCCTGTTCAAGGTGGCGGAGGACGAGAAGGTCGTTTCAGTGGCCCGGCTCGCAGACGTCGGGGAGGATCCGGCAACCGGAATCGACGTCGCCGATGACGCCGGTGAGGGCGAAGGCGCCGACGAAGGCCTTGGGCCGGATGATGTCGGGCCGGACAGCGAAGCGGAATAGGCGGAGACCGCATGACAAAGGAACGCGTGGGACTGTATCCGGGCACCTTCGACCCGATCCACAACGGTCACATCGACATCATCGGCCGGGCCCTGGGGCTGGTGGACCGGCTGGTGATCGGTGTGGCGATCAATGCCGGCAAGGGTCCGGTGTTCTCCCTCGAGGAACGGGTCGAGATGGTGCGGCGCGAGACCAGCCGGCTGCAGGCCGACGGCGCCGTCGACGTGCGTCCGTTCAGCGGCCTGGTCGTGCAGTTTGCTGACGAGATAGGCGCCACCGTGCTGTTCCGCGGGCTGCGCAGCGTCACCGACTTCGACTACGAGTTCCAGATGAACGGGATGAACTCACAACTCAACCCCAAGGTCGAGACGGTCTATCTGGCGGCAAGCGTTGGTCTGCAGTCGCTTGCCGGCAAGCTGATCCGTGAGATCGCCACCATGGGCGGCGAGATCGGCCACTTCGTGCCGCCGGACGTGAAGGCGCTCACCTTGGCACGGCTGAAGGAGAAGAAATAGCATGCGCATGATCCGTACCCTGCTGCTCGCGGCGGTCGTGGGCGCTTTCGGCCTGCCGGCGCACGCCGTGGAATGGGAGAAGCTCGACCTCGAGAACACCCTGGTCATGGAGCTGCAATATGGCCGGGTAATTATCGAGATGCGGCCCGACAAGGCGCCCAACCATGTAGCCCGGATCAAGGAACTGACGCGGCAGCACTTTTATGACGGCCTCAAGTTCCACCGGGTGATCCCTGATTTCATGGCACAGACCGGCGACCCGAAGGGCGACGGCACGGGCGGCTCCGGCAAGGAGATGAAGAACGAGTTCAACAGCCTGCGGCATCTGCGCGGCACCGTGTCCATGGCGCGCGAAGGCGGCAGCGTGGACAGCGCCGACAGCCAGTTCTTCATCATGCTCAATGCCAAGCGGTCGCTGGATAACCAGTACACGGTGTGGGGCAGGGTGATCGAGGGCATGGAGGCCGTCGACCAGATCCGCCAGGGCACCGAGGAAAACAATGGCGCGGTCGATTTTCCCGACACCATCGGATCGCTGAGGGTCGCCGCCGACATGACGCCCGAGGAACGCGGGCCGTCGACGCCAGCAACACCTGCGCCGGCTGCCGGCGCGCCCCAATAGTACCGCGGCGCCCGGCGCCGCAGAACAGGAGAGAGATCATGGACGCCGAGAACACGCTGTACCTGGACCTGAAAGGTGGCCGGGTCACCATCGAGCTGCTGCCGGCCAAGGCGCCCGGCCACGTCGCGCGCATTAAGGAACTGGTGCGCCAGGGCTTTTACGATGGGCTTAAGTTCCACCGGGTGATCGACGGCTTCATGGCGCAGACCGGCTGCCCGCACGGGACCGGCACCGGCGGCTCGGGCCGCAAGCTGAAAGCCGAGTTCAACGACACGCCGCATGTGCGCGGCACCGTGTCCATGGCCCGCGCGCAGGACCCGAACAGCGGCGACAGCCAGTTCTTCATCTGCTTCGCCAGCGCGCCGCACCTGAACAGCCAGTACACGGCCTGGGGCCAGGTGACCGACGGCATGGAACATGTGGACTCGATCAAGAAGGGTGACAGCCGGGCCAACGGCTCGGTCAGCAATCCCGACACGATCCTCAAGGCGACCATCGCCGGCGATACGGTCTAGGCGCCCTCGGTCCGGAAGACGGACGCGGCCAGTCGGTAGGCGTGGTCGCGGATATCGATCGGCCACGCCGTCGTGTGGCGCTCGAACCCTTCCAGATTGCCGGCGAACAGGGCACGGCTTGCTTCCTCGAAGCCGGTCCGGTCGCCGGCCATGACCATCATGAATCGGTATGCCGCATCCTGTGCCTGCCGGATGCGGTCCTTGCTGTCAAAGGCGCGGCGCGCCTCGTCGACCAGCCGGCGAAGAGTGACCGACGCTCCGCCCGGTTGGCTGCTCAGCCAATCCCAGTGCCGCGGCAGAAGGGTGACTTCGCGCGACACCACGCCCAGCCTGGGCCTTCCGGGGCGGCGCAACGCGAGCTCAGGCGACTGCGCCGCTTCCTCGGCCAGGTCACGGGCGGCGATGCTCCGCAGGACGTCGTCGCGACCCCCGCGGAAGTCGATCTCGATAACGCGGCTGGTGCGGTCATCGAAGACCAGCGCCTGAGCCATGCCGTCGGCTTCCAGCGCCTCCTTGACCGCCAGTGCTACCCAGGTCAGGTCGCCGGTAGCAATACGGGTGGCGCCAATGAAGGCGGTGCAACTGTGTCGTTCGGTTACGGACAAGATAGCCTCCGGCAGGGTGCGATATTTTACCCGGGTATATTCATCGGATCAATATCATCCGGGTAATATTTCAGGAAGAATGTTCTTCACTTCACGCGGCCGTTACGGCAATTACCCCGCCATGAAAGTCTCGGACTTCGATTTCCACCTGCCCGAGGACCGCATCGCTCTGCGGCCCGCCCGGCCGCGCGACTCCGCCCGGATGCTGGTGATCGGCGACGACGGACTGGTGGATGCCGGTGTGGCCGACCTGCCGGGCCTGCTGTGCGCCGGCGACATCATGGTGTTCAACGACACCAGGGTGATTCCCGCGCGACTCCAAGGTATCCGGCCGTCGGATGGCAGCCGGGGCGAGGCGCGGATCGAGCTGCTGCTGCACAAGCGGGTCGACGGCCAGGAGTGGCAGGCGTTCGCCCGCCCCGGAAAGCGCCTGAGGCCAGGAGACCACATCCATATGGGCGACCTCGTCGCGCGGGTGATGATGAAGGGCGAGGGCGGCGAGCTGCTGGTCCGTTTCGACCGGGCGGGCCGCGACCTCGACCTTGCCATCCTCGAGCAGGGAGAGATGCCGCTGCCGCCCTACATCGCCGGCAAGCGCAGCACCGACGCGAAGGATCATTCGGACTATCAGACCATGTTCGCGGCCCGCGACGGCGCCGTCGCCGCGCCGACCGCCAGCCTGCACTTCACCGAAGGGCTGATGGGCCGCCTTGCCGAAGCAGGGATCGGCCACGTCACGCTGACCCTTCACGTGGGCGCCGGCACCTTCCTGCCGGTGAAGGCCGAGGATACGGCCGACCACCGGATGCACGCGGAGTGGGGCGAAATCACGCCGGAGACGGCCGCGCGCCTCAACGATGTCCGGCGCAAGGGCGGCAGGATCGTCGCCGTCGGCACCACGTCGCTGCGCCTGCTGGAAAGCGCGGCGGACGAGGACGGTCTCATCAAGCCGTTCGCGGACGAAACCGACATTTTCATCACCCCGGGCTACCGGTTCCGCGCGGTGGACGTGCTGATGACCAATTTCCATTTGCCCAAGAGCACGCTGTTCATGCTGGTGAGCGCGTTCGCCGGGCTGGATGTGATGAAGGCCGCGTATGAACACGCGATCCGCGAACAGTACCGGTTCTATTCCTACGGCGACGCCAGCCTGATTTTTCCGGCACGGCCATCCCCTTGATCGTCATTCCCGCGCACGCGGGAATCCAGATGGGGAAAGGGCGATGGCCGCGGTGTCGAGCCCTACGAAGAGTTGGGTGCCTACGTGCGGGGGCGACGCGTTATTATATAGTTAGATGGCAACCTAAACACTAAACCTCAACTCCCATGCGCCACCTTCACCAACTCTGCGAACGCTTCCACCTGACGATCCCAATCGTCCTCGGTGCCGTCGTCGAGGAAGCGGTTGCTGTCCATGATGACCTCGTCGACGCCGGCCTCCCTGGCGGCCTGCACCTGCTCGGCCATCTGCGCGACGGACCCCAGCCAGTAGGCGACGATCCGGTCGCCGATCTGCTTCGGCGCGGTGCGCTTCGAGAAGGGCGGGATCGCCCAGACGCGCCAATAGCAGGGCAGGCGGCTGCCCCGGCCGAACTCCTCCTGGGCCGCGCGGTTGGCCTCGGCATAGTCGGCCATGGCGGTCTCCAGGTCCTTGCCGGCGGTCTGCCAGCCGTCGCATAGCTCGGCGGTACGGCGTTGGCCGGGCTTGGAGCTGAAGCCGCCGATGATCGGGATGGCAGGCTCGCCGGCCGCGTTGCGCTGCACCGGCTTGGGGCTGGTGGCCGATGGCGGAATGTCGAAGAACTCGCCGCGGAACTCCACAGGATCGGCCTTCCAGCAGGCACGCACCGCGTGGATGAACTCGGCGCTGCGCTTGCCCCGGGTATGGAAGTCGACGTCGCTCTGGCGGTATTCCTCCTTGTTGAGGCCGAGGCCGATCCCCAGGATGGCGCGGCCTTCCGACAGCACGTCGAGGGTCGCTGCCTGCTTGGCGAGCATGATCGGCCGGTGATAGCCCACCGTGATCACCGAGGTGCCCAGCCTGATCTTGCTGGTCACCGCGGCGGCGAAGGACAGCAGCTCCATGGGCGACAGGTCCTGGCCGGGCGCGTCAAGGCGCGGCGGATGCTGCGGGTTGAACAGCCGCTCGTGTACCCAGAGGCTGTCGAAGCCGGCGGCCTCGGCGTCGATGGCGAAACGCTTGATGACTCTCGGCGTGGCCGCGAGGCCGAGTTGTGGCAGGGCAAGTCCGATGCGCATGGGTGTTTTCGATTGTCCCCGGTTTTCGGTCGTCTACATTGACGCGCGACTGTAAACCATACGACACGGAAAGCGGGAAGGATCATGTTCACAAACGCGCTCGACTTCACCGGCAAGACGGTGCTGGTCACCGGCGGCTCCAGCGGCATCGGCAACGGCATCGCCCGGAGCTTTCGCGATTGCGGCGCGACGGTGGTGATCACCGGTACACGCGCGTCGGCCGCCGACTACGAGGATACGGACTGCGCACAGATGCGCTTCTTTCAGCTGGATGTCGGCGACGACAAGGCCGTCGACGCGTTCGATCCCGGCATCGACCGGCTCGATGTGCTGGTGAATTCGGCGGGAACCGTCGCCTACAAGCGGCAGGAATACGAGATGGAGACGTTCCGCCGGGTCATGGACGTGAACATCATGGGCATGATGCATATGTGCACCAAGTTCCATCCCATGCTGGTCGCGACCAAGGGCTCCATCGTCAACGTCACCTCGGTGGCCAGCTTCCGCTCGACGCCGGGAAATCCGGCCTACAGCGCCTCGAAGGGCGGCGGCCTGACGCTCACCCGCACCCTCGCCAACGCCTGGGGCAAGGCCGGCGTGCGCGTCAACGCCATCCTTCCGGGTCTCGTGGACACCAAGCTGACCAAGGTCACCCGCGACAATCCGGAACTCTACGAGGCTTCGATCAAGCGCACGCCATTGCGCCGCTGGGGCACGCCGGAGGAAATGGGCGGCATCGCGCTGTTTCTTGCCAGCCCGCTGTCGGCGTTTGTCACCGGCGAGGGGATCGTGGCTGACGGCGGCGCGAATGTCTGATAGGCGAGGCCGCCTGATGACCACAATATCGACGGATGCATGAACGGTTTCTCCTTCTCGCTGCTCGCCCGTGACGGCGATGCCCGGCGCGGCACTCTGCGCACGGTGCGCGGCCATGTCGAAACGCCCGCCTTCATGCCCGTAGGGACGGCGGCAACCGTCAAGGCCATGCTGCCGGAAAGCGTCGCAGCGACCGGCGCCCAGATCATCCTGGGCAACACCTACCACTTGATGCTGCGTCCCGGCGCCGAACGCGTCGCCGCGCTGGGCGGCCTGCACAAATTCATGAACTGGCCCAGTCCGATCCTCACCGATTCCGGCGGCTTCCAGGTCATGTCGCTGTCCAAGCTGCGCAAGATCGACGAGCAGGGCGTGACCTTCCAGTCGCATCTCGACGGCACCGCCTTCAGCCTGACGCCCGAGCGCAGCATGGAGATCCAGCGCCTGCTGGGCGCCAACGTCGTGATGGCGTTCGACGAGTGCACGAAATATCCCGTCGAAAAGGACGAGGCCGCCAGGTCCATGGAGCTATCCATGCGCTGGGCGCGACGCTCGCGCGAGGCATTCGACGAAGGCGGCCAGCACGCCGCCGAAAACGCGCTGTTCGGGATCGTCCAGGGCGGCGTCCACGAGGATCTGCGCGCGGACTCGGTGGCGGCGCTGAAGAATATCGGCTTCGAGGGCTATGCCGTCGGCGGGCTGGCGGTGGGCGAGGGGCAGGAGATGATGTTCAACGTCCTCGACTTCACCGCGCCGCTGCTGCCGCAGGACCGGCCGCGTTACCTGATGGGCGTCGGCAAGCCGTCCGATCTGGTTGGCGCGGTGCAGCGGGGCATCGACATGTTCGACTGCGTGCTGCCGACCCGCTCGGGTCGCAATGGCCAGGCGTTCACCCGCCGCGGCACGGTCAACATCAACAATGCGCGTCATCTGGACGATCCGCGGCCGCTCGACGAGGCCTGCGCGTGCCCGGCTTGCCGGCAATACAGCCGCGCCTATCTGGCCCACCTGGTGCGCTCGGGGGAGATTCTGGGCGCCATGCTGATGACCTGGCACAATCTGCAGTACTACCAGGATCTGATGGCCGGCATGCGCGCCGCCATCGAACGTGGCGGTCTCGATGGCTTCGTCGCCGAGTTCCACGCCTTGCAGGAAGCCGGCGACATCGAGCCGCAATAGCTCAGGGTCCATTCCAGACCGTGCCGATGACGCCGCGTCCACCGCCGTCAGTCTGGGACTAGGGTACCACGTAACATGGGGGCAACGGGGCGGTTGCGCCGGTTCTCGCTGCTGGACTAAGAATCATTGCGGCGGCTCAATGGAGCCGCTATCGGGTAGAGCGGCCGGTGTTCGCAGGCGGCGGCCCGGAGCGATTACAAGGAAGTTATCGACATGTCGGCTGCCTGGACGAACATCACTGACGCCATTTTCGACCATGCCAAAGCCAAGCCGGCAGCGGTCGCGGTGGTCGAAGGGCCGACCGCGCTGACGTTCCGGGCTTTTGCCGATCTCATCGCCAGGGCGACCGCCTGGCTGGCGCAACAGAAGGTCAAGTCCGGTGACCGGGTCGGCATACGCATGACCAACAGCGCCGACCACCTGATCCTGTCGCTGGCGCTGCTGCGCATGGGTGCGGTCAAGTTCGAGCTGTCGGCCAATTACACGCCGAAGCAGCTCGAGGCGATCACCCGCAAGTTCTCGCTGACCGTGCTGTTCGTCGAGCCGCCGATGAAAACCTATCGCGGTGCGCGCGCGATCGTTGTCGACATCGACTGGCGCGCGGCGATCGAGGCCTGCGAAGGTGACGTGCGCCACGATGACTCGAAGGGCAGCCCCTGGTTCGCCGTGCTTACCTCCGGCAGTACCGGCGTCAGCAAGGCCGTGGTCACCCATCATAGCCAGGTGATCACCCGCTTTCATGAGTTGCTTGCCGGCTACGGCAACACGGGCATCATATCGAACAAGGACCCCGGCACGGCGATCATGCTCGGAAGCCTGGCCTTTGCCGGTTTCCACGGCTTCATCCTCTACCAGCTGATCGCCGGCGCCAAGATCGTGGTGTTTCCGGAGTTCGCGCGGTTCTACGACATCGTCCGGAATTTCAGCTATTACGACAACGTCGTTGCCATGGTCATGCCGGAGTTGTGCACGGTTTTCCTGTCCTGCGCCCAGAAGGGGAAAGTGCTGCTGCCGAATATCCGGGCGCTGGTCAGCGGCGGGCAACCGCTGGCGCCCGAGAGCAAGAAGGCCATGCTGGTGAGCGTGACGCCGAACTACCATGAAAACTATGGGTCGTCCTCTACAGGCTGGATATCCGTGCTGCATCCGGCGGACATGGCCCGCCGGTCCGAAAGCGTCGGGCGGGCGGTTCCGGGCATGGAGATCGAGATCGTCGATGGTGACGGCAACGTTTTGCCGGCCAACAAGGTCGGCCGGCTCCGCTGCCGTAGCGCCACCACTTCCACGTCGTTCGTCGTCCCCGAGGAGAGCAGCGCGGAAGGCTTCCGCGATGGCTGGTTCTATCCGGGCGATCTGGCCATGCCCGACACCAACAGGTTCATCTACCTCAAGGGCCGCGTCGGCGACATCATCCGGCGCCGTGGGGTCGAGATCTATCCCGCTGAGATTGAGACCGTGCTACGCTCCCACGCGTCGGTGAGCGAGGCCGCCGTGGTCGGTCTGCCGATGCGCCAGGGCGGGCGTGAAGTGGTTGCCCTGATCGTCGCCAAGGGCGAACCCAGGCACGAAGACCTGGTGCAGCACTGCAAGGCCAAGCTGCCCGAGGACAAGCGCCCCGGCGCACTGGCCTATACCGAGGCCCTGCCGCGCACGGCCAACGGAAAGATCGACCGCGTCAAGGTCGCCGAGCAGGCGCTGCAGGCGATCCGGCGGAGTCAGACGCGGGTTCGCCCGCCCGGCCGCGCCTGAGGACGGGAGAACGCCGATGGCCGCGACGGTTCTGATGACGGGAGGAGCCACTGGCATCGGCGCCGCCACCGCCGCGCGAATGGCGGCACAGGGCGCCGAGATCACCATCCTGGACGTAGCCGAACCAGACCATGGCCATGGCCGGTTCGTGACGTGCGACCTGTCGGACGCCGAGGCCATAGATACCGTTGTCGACGCTCTGCGCGGCCCATGGGATGCGCTGGTCAACGTGGCGGGCATTCCCGGCCCGCGCCCGGCCGAGCCTGTCGTGGCGGTCAACTTCCTGGGCATGCGCCACCTGAGCGAACGGATACTGCCGCGCCTTCGCGCGGGCGGCAGCGTGACGACCGTCGCCTCTACCGCCGGTCGCGACTGGCAAAGGCGCGCTGCCGTGGTCGGCCAACTCCTCGATACGCCCGACTTCGCTGCCGGATTGGCCTGGTGCCGGGACAACGCGTCCCTGTGGGAGCGGGATCCCTATACCTTCTCCAAGCAGTGCGCGGTGGCGTGGACCTATCGCGCGGCGGGGCTGGCGCTGCCGCATGGTGTCCGTGTGAACAGCGTCAGTCCCGGCGGGACGCAGACCCGCCTGACCGACAATTTCACCGCGCAGATCGGCGCCGAGCAGGTGGCGTGGATGAACCGGCAGATCGGCCGGCCGGCGGAGCCCGACGACATCGCGAAAGTCATCGAATTCGTCGCCCTGGGCGATTGCGGCTGGCTCAACGGCGTCGATATCGTCGTCGATGGCGGCCTGAGCGCGGGTTTGACCGGCGGCTGGATCGATTTCTCCCGGTCGCCCGCCATGCTTGCCCGCGCCGCCATGAAGCGCGACTGAAGGGAGGCAGGCATGCAGACCCGGATTACTGAAATCGCCGACCGCATCTACCGGCTGTCGACCTACGTCACCGACGTGGCGCCGCCCGCCGGCTTCACCTTCAACCAGTTCCTGGTCGACGCCGACCAGCCGCTGCTGTTCCATTGCGGTTACCGCCGGATGTTTCCACTGATCGCCGAGGCGCTCGGCCGGATCCTGCCGGTCGACCAGCTGCGCTACATCGGATTCGGCCATATGGAGGCCGATGAGTGCGGCGCCATGAACGAATGGCTGGCGGCCGCGCCTCGTGCCGAGGTGGCGCATGGCATGACCGCTTCCATGGTGTCGCTGCAGGACCTGGCCGACCGGCCGCCGCTGGCGCTGACCGACGGCGCGGTACTGGACCTCGGCGGACGGCGGGTGCGCTACATCGACACGCCGCACGTGCCCCATGGCTGGGAAGCCGGCCTGATGTACGAGGAGGTGACCGGCACCCTGCTGTGCGGCGACCTGTTCACCCATGTGGGCGACGTGCCGCCGCTGGTGAGCACGGACATCGTCGGTCCGGCGGCGCAGGCCGAATCCATGTTCCTGGCGTCTGCGATCAAGCCCTCGACCGCGCCTATCATCCGTTCGCTCGCCGCGCTCCAGCCGAGGACGCTGGCGCTGATGCACGGTTCGTCGTTCAACGGCGACTGCGCCGCTGCCCTGAACGGCCTTGCCGACTTCTACGCCGAAAGGCTGAGCGCCGCGCTCGGCGCCTGAACGTCAGGGGCCGAACGGGCGAAAGGCTTTACTGCCGCCAGAACGCGATGAACTTGTGGTTCGATTGCGCGCCGTCATAGCCCGAGACGGCCCGGACCGGCAGGTTCGCGCTGTTGAACTCCGCCTGGTACTGGTCCGGGGTCATGCCGTGGCGGTCCTTGCGGTTTCCCGGTATCCGGGCGAACACCACCGTGTAGGTCGGCTTGCCGTTGTCCATGTAGGCGTTGACGTAGGACGGCTTGCGGTTTTCCCCGGACTGGGTGTTGTAGAGCGCCTGGTAGTCGGCTTCGGGGACCTTCGACTTCACCACCCAGCTGCCGATGTTCTCCGAGCGCCAGAGCACGGTGTAGCGCTCCTGGCCGCCGGTCGACACGACGGAGATGTTGACCGGGTTGAGGTTCTTGCCCTTGGCCTCGTCCATGACGGCCATGTGCTGGTCATAGGTCAGGCCGTGCCGCGCCAGGGAGCCGCCCGGCTTGTTCTTGACGAAGATTACCGAGTAGCGCGTCTGGACGTTGACCAGCGAGCTGTCGACCATGACGGGATAGAACTTGTCGTTCTCGGCCTTGGTGAACTCGGCCTGGTAGGCGGCCGGGCTGATCAGGAAGAAGGCGCGCCATTCGCCCTTGGCCGGCCGCCAGACATGGTTCAGGAAAGCCTTGCCGTCGACGCTGTAGCCGTCGAGCCATTCGAGCCAGTAGCCGGAGTCGGCCATGTGGTCGAACCAGCGCTGGAAGTTTGCTGCGGCGTAGCCATGGCGGGAATTCTCGCCCACCAGCTTCTCGGGCGGCCAGAACAGCACCGGACCGTCCGGGATGCGGCTGCCGGCAAATCGGGTCCGTTTGTTGATGTCGGCCTTCTTGCCCCTCCATGACCGGAGTCGACAGGCCGCGGCGGAACTTGAACTGCACCGGGTTGCCGTCCTCGTCCTGCTGATGGACATGCAGGTGCGGCGCGCTGGAATTGCCTCTGTTGCCGGTCAGGTAGAGCTTCTGCCCGGCCTGGATGCGCGCCTGCTGGGCGGCAGATCGTCGCCGAAATAGGGCAGGTCGGACATGGGCTGCTGGACATTCCGCATCGTAGCGGCGCCCGGCTTGAGCCGTTCAAGGGTTCCGGGGGCAAGCCTGTAGGGCACGTCGTCATCGGCCTTGAACACCGTCGCCCCGACGCGCGACGTGTCCCGCTGGACGGGCTGATGGGCCGGCTGCGCGTCGGGCTCGGCCTGCATCACACCCGGCGGACGACTGGCTCGCTGGGGACGCTCGTCCGCGCTGGGCTGGACCTGCCTCATATCCGGCGGCGGACTGGCGCGTTGAGGTCGCTCTTCCTGAGCGTCCGAGGTCGCGGTGAAGGCGGCGAGGGCAACAAGAGGGGTAAGCAGAGCAAGGGCTGCGCGGTTCATTGGCTGTCTCCCACCCACGGCGCAAATGCCGCCACGGGACATGCCTTATGAAAGAGGGCCGTCCGTCCCCTGACAGACAACCGCAGGCCTCGTCGAAACGACACCACGCTTCACGCCCAGGTTGCGCAACCGTTACGGGAATTTTGCCAAAGGGTTAGTCCTGTGGCTGGAGCGCCGGGAGGGTCACCGAGGCGATATTGTCCTTGGCCTGCTTGGCATCCTTTTTTAGCGACGTCATCAACTGCACCACCTCGTCGGTGGTGCGGATGCCGCGCCCGGCGGGGACGCGCACCACCGCCGCGCTTACCCGCATCAGGGGAAACGCGCGGGTGTGCCCGCCGCGGTCCTCGCCCGTGATCGACGCTGACACACGCGCTTCGGCATCGTAAAGGCTGGTAATCTCATGGGCGAACTGGTTCTGGGCCTGGACCACCGCCGCCAGGGCCGCCTCGGAATCGCCGGCACGGAATCCGGCGAAGAAATCGTCGCCGCCGATATGGCCAAGGAAGCAGGCGCTGCGCAGCGTCCGCCGCATGATCTCGGAGAACAGCAGGATTGCCCGGTCGCCGGTGCGGAAACCGTAGCGGTCGTTGAACGGCTTGAAGTAGTCGAAGTCGAAATAGGCGAAGATGTAATCCTCGGCCGTGTCCATCAGCGCCTCGGACACAAACTCCTCGATCAGTGTGTTGCCGGCCATGCGCGTCAGCGGGTTCTGGTCGCGCGCCATGGTCAGGTTTTTCTCGGTCAGGATTCCGAGGAGCGATTGGGCGTTGAGCGTGCCCAGATAGTGCATGTTCTCGGTGACGATGGCGCACTGGGCCGGGTTATCGACGGAGAACACCTCGAGGATCTTCTCGGCGCGGCTGTTGATGTCGACGACCGGACAGGTGCTGACGATCTGATCCAGCGTCACCGCGAAGCTGCGGTTCGACAGCAGGTCGCGGCCGAACCGCGAATAGACGAAATATTTGACGTCGGCCTCGCGCACCACGCCCAGCGGCATACCCATGGCGTCGACCACCGGGAAATACGCGAAGCGCGGGCGGTCGGAGAATTTCTGCAGCACCGACAGCATCGGCGTATCGATCGGGATGGCGTCGATGGGCTCCAGATTGTCCTTGATGAACTGGTAGTCCGAGGTCTTGCGCCGGCGCTCGCGGGCGCTGAGGACAGTGATGTCCTCATAGTGCATCCGCAGTTCGGACATCCGCCTGGTCGGACGCTGCACCAGGTAGCCCTGGATCAGGTCGCAGCCCAGTTCCTTGCAGACCAGGAACTCTCGTTCGGTTTCGACGCCTTCTGCGATGACCGTAATTCCCAGCAGACGGGCGATGTCGACGATATGCGACAGCAGGAACTTCTTGCGGTTGTCTTCCTTGATGCCGGCGATGAAGAACCGATCCACCTTGATGTAGTCGGGCTCTACCCGGTACAGCAGCTGCAGGCCGGAAAAGCCGACGCCGAAATCGTCGACGGCGA
Organism: Rhizobium sp. Q54; assembly: GCA_945907245.1. GTDB lineage: Bacteria > Pseudomonadota > Alphaproteobacteria > SMXS01 > SMXS01 > RI-34. Next base: position 63,076 of record CAMDTB010000002.1, on the reverse strand, counting down.
TGTTGAGGCCCTGGCCCTTGATGCGTTCGAGCGATTCCATCATCTCCTGGTCCTGCCGCACGGGCAGGCGCTCGGATATCTCGAACACGATCCCGGAACGGGACAGGCCCGCCTTCGAGAGGATCTGGTCCAGCGGCTTGCCCGGCAGCGGAAGCTGGTCGATCACCCGGTTGTCGACATTGAGGAACAGCTTCACCCGGTCGGCATGGGGAAGCTGCGAGAACTTGATGATGGCCTTCTCGTGCAGCGCCGCTTCCATCTCCGACAACACACCCGCGCCTTCGCAGGCGTCGAAAAATTCCTGAATGCTGCCGAATCCATAGCGGTCGACGTTGCGCAGCAGCGCCTCGTAACCGAAGCATACGCCCGAATGGCTGTTGACGATGGGCTGAAACGCGTGTTCGAGACCGATCAGCATGGCCTCGAAATCGGTTGGCAGGCGGCGGATGTAGACAGGCGCCTGGGCGAGCGGGCGCGTCTCACGTCCGGCCAGAGCAGAAGCGCTCATGCGTCGCGCGGCCCACCCCGGGTGCACACGCTCGTGCCCCGGCTCTTCCGGTTCACCGCCATACAAGCTGATATTCGTCACCGCGATCACCTCCCAAGCAGGTTGAGCGGTTCACAATTGGCCCCGACAGAAGTTAGTGACTCAGGGGGCAAGAAGGCGTCAATGAAAATGGGCCAGAGTCACATAATATTCATACAGCGGGCCACTTTTACTACGTGTAACGACCATGTTTCTTTATGAAGGGGATTTTTTTACCCAGTTGATTTGAATTGTAAATATTTTCTGCCCGAGGCGCCGGGGATGCTGAGCCTGACGGCGCGCTTCGAGACGAGATTACGCAGTCACCGATGCAGTCGCTGCCATGCCCACCACGTCGGCGGTAATCGCGTAGGAGCGCTTGCGCAGGTCGTGGTCGTAGATCTGCGAGGCGATCATCACCTCGTCGGCGCCGGTCTTGCCGACGAAATCCTCCAGCGTCCGGCGTACCGTCTCGGGCGAGCCGATCGCCGAGCGGTCGAGGGTCTGCTCCAGCAGGTAGAGTTCGGACGGGCCGAGCGTATCCTGGAAATTCTCGATCGGCGGCTGCAGTCGGACCGAGCGGCCGGTGCGGATGGCGATGAACGCCTGCTGCATGGAACTGGCCAGCAGCCGCGCCTCGGCGTCGGTCGGCGCGGCGAACACGTTGTAGCCCAGCATCAGGTAGGATTTTTCCAGGAACTCGGACGGCTTGAACTTGCTCCGGTAGATCTCGATGGCCTGCATCATCTGCGCCGGCGCGAAGTGCGAGGCGAAGGCGAAGGGCAGGCCCAGCGCCGCCGCCAGCGACGCGCCGAACAGGCTGGAGCCCAGGATCCACACCGGCACATGGGTGCCCTCGCCGGGAATGGCGCGGACATAGTTGTTGGGATCGGGGTCGCGGAAATAGTTCACCAGCTCCATCACATCGCGCGGGAACTCGTTCGGATCGGAGTCCAGGTTGCGGCGCAGCGCGCGCGCGGTCATCTGGTCGGTGCCAGGCGCGCGGCCCAGCCCCAGGTCGACCCGTCCCGGATAGAGCGAGACGAGGGTGCCGAACTGCTCGGCGATCACCAGCGGCGCATGGTTCGGCAGCATGATGCCGCCGGCGCCCACCCTGATCGTCGAGGTGCCGGCCGCCACATGCGAGATGACGATGGACGTGGCCGCGCTCGCGACGCCGGGCATGCCGTGATGCTCGGCCAGCCAGAACCGCTCGTAGCCGAGCCGCTCCGCATGCTGCGCGAGGTCGCGCGAGTTGCGGAACGCGTCGGCCGGCGTGGCGCCTTCGACGACGGGGCAGAGATCGAGAACGGAGTATTTGGTCATGGGGCATATTTAGCCGGGAAAGGAGTATTAGCAAACCCTATGACGACCGCCCCAAAATGGCTTACGTCGCTCATTGCTCCACCCCAAGCTTTGGATGAATTCTCCACTGACCGGCACGATGCCTCTAAGCAAGATTTTTGTCATCTAAGTCGCGCAGTAGCTCATCCAACGCTTTGTCTGCGCCAGTGGCACGTCGAATAGCGAGTTGATGCAGTGCCTCCATTTTTGCCCAATACGTCATAAAGTCGGAATCTGGAGGAGAAATAGAAGTTAGAAACTCATCATTGAACGATTCAATCGCAGAACCCGATTCCCCATACACGGTAACCACAACTAATGGCTGTCCATCGCTGTTCAAAGATTTTGATACACGTATTGTTTTATCTGAAATTTTTGTTAACGGCACGCCACCTCTGTCGAGCTCCCAGATTATTTTGTCAACTATGGTGTTTCTGTAAAGTCGATCCACCAAGAGGGCATATTTATCAGATAAATCTGCCATTATATTAAGTCTCCTTCGATGACGCGACTAACATCATGAATCAAATCAAGATGGCTCCTCATGATGTTTAAGGTTTTCTCTTGATTTATATTGGTTCCATTTTTGCTTATGCTGCCCTCTATGCGACTACATATATGAGAGATATATTTTGACGCATCATCGATTGACTGGACTGTTGCTGGATCCAATTTCTTGCAACCTGCACGGAGAGTTAGAAGCCCGCGGCGATATATTTCATAGTTTTCTGCGGCGTCAAACAAGCTTCCGCTTCTGAGATGCTTTTGCGCAGTTTGTAAGGCAAAAATCGCACGAGACGCTTCCTGCGCGAGATCATAGGCATTGAGAGAAATTTTAATCCTCTCCGACTCAGCTTTAGCCGCTTCTGCAGCTGACGTTGTTTTAACTAGCTGTAGCCATGTAATGGTAAAACCAATTATCGTAAGGAAAAGACTCAAAACCGCCAACCAAAAGCTAACGCCCGTTATTTGAAGCGCATTATTCTGATCAAACGCCCAGTCTAAGACACTACTTAGTAGCTCCATCATCACATCAAATTACCCCCCCCCCACCTCACCTACCTCAAGCAGTAACCATCTTTTGTATTCATTATAAATTGCGCCAATCTCGGCCGCAATAGATTCTATCCTTGGCTACCACATATGGAATGCCAATTGATCAATGCACGCAAACATCACCTGCCCCCCAGCGATTGCGCAACAGTCGGCCGCTCAGCTGAACTCCAGGCTGATCGAATCCGCTCGCATCAGCGCGCCGTCGCCCAGCTCGTCCCGGCGGGCCTGCTTGAAGGCGTCGAAATCGCCGGCCACGACCTGCCAGGTCAGGAAATGGTCGACGCCATCGATGACCTGCGGGATCGGGCTGAAACCCAACGGGATCATCGCGAACTCGCCCTCGGTCTCCTTCCACAGATGACGGTCGACGAAGCCCAGCCAGTCGTTGAACTTGTCATCGCGCACCATGTCGACGAAGGCGACGCAGCTTTCGTTCTGGGCGCCGACCTTGCGGATCATCTCGGTGGGGAACAGGCCGCCGGTCCAGCGGCAGTTGATCTCGGTGACCATCACCTCGTCGCCGGCGATGAAATAGTCGATGCCGCAATTGATGCCTTCCGGGCACACGAAGCCCTGGGCGCGGGCGTAGGCGCCAACGTTCAGCAGAACCTCCTTGTGCGCCTCGGTCAGGATCACGTCCGGACCGATCAGGTTGCCGACCCAGACACCGTCGGCGAACATGATCTTGCGCACGTTGGCGATGACGATCTCATCGGGCGTCACCCGCAAATCGACGGTCATCTCGGTGAACCGGGTCAGGTCCAGCCGCTGCTGCAGGATCAGCTCCATGCTGTCCTCGTACTCGGCGACGTAGTCCTTCGCCTCCTGGATGCTGGTCACGGTCGTCACGTTGCGCGCGCCGGCCAGACCGAGGACCTTCATCATCACCTTGTTGCCGTGCTTTGCGATGAAGCCATGCGCCAGCGGCGAATCCAGCGTGCCCTTGGTGAGCACGATGGTCTCCGGCACCGGGATGCCGAAGCCGGGCGCGTTGCGGGCGAAATGGATCTTGGAATTGACGTTCTGGCTGACCCGGTAGGCTTCGGGGTCGTTGTGCAGCACGCTGTTGGTGCCGCTGGTCATGTAGAGGGTGATGCTGTCGGTCGGCGGCAGATTGCGGGCAATGGAATTATAGAAGTCGGTCTTGGGATGCAGGATACGGTGCTCGGGCGGGATGTGGTCGATGCCCATGCGCTTGAAGAATTCGGTGATGGCCGCCAGCCGCTCGGGCCAGGGCGCGACGCCGAACTCCTCGTACATCATGACGTAGTCGGCGGGCTTGCCCAGGCCGATATAGACCACCTGCAGGAAACCCATGAGATCGGCGCTTTCGGCCTCGTCCTTGCGCTGCTTCGGGGTCAGCTTGGCCGGGTCGAAATGCAGCGACATGTCATCGACCGTCACCGCATAGGCGGTGCTCATGGTCTGGCCAGGAAAGAAAGGGGCTGCGCGCAAGGTTTCGTCTCCCAGTTTGTCTTTGGCGGTTCAGCGGGAGCGACTGTATCCCGACAAGATCGTCAGATGTAAGCCCGCTTGTTTGCCACACCCAATTTCCGTCATTGCGAGCGCCCGAAGGGCGCGCGGCAACCCAGTTCCTTGCCCTAGGTTCTCTGGGTTGCCGCGTCGCTACGCTCCTCGCAATGACAAAGGAGGGGTATGCTCAAACGTTCCGAATCTCGTCCACCCGGTCCAGCCAGTTGCCCAGCTCGGCGGTGCGGGTCAGCGGATCGGCGACCGGTTTGAGCGCCTCCGGCACGGAAGCGGGATCTTCCGCGAGCGCCGAGACCGCCTGCATGTCGGCAATGATGGCCGCCGCGCTCTCCTCGTTCAGGGCGCCGGCCTGGATCAGGGCGGGCGCGTTGCCGCCGACCAGGCTGGCGACCTCGCGGCCGTCGAATTCCAGGTGATACTGCACGGCCCAGAACTCGCCGCGGCCGCGCCGCAGGATCGCGGCCTGGACATGGGAATGGGTGTTGCCGGCCAGCAGTTCGGCGTTGTCGGGCAACTCCCAGACCGTGTCGTTGTGCCAGCACAGCGCGTCGAACCGGTCGACCTTGCCGCGGTACATGGGATGATTGCGGCCCGCGTCGGTGAGGGTCACGTCCCGCGCCCAGCCGATCTCCGGACCCTTGGGATTGGCCACAACCGTGCCGCCGGCGGCGACGGTAGCGAGCTGGATGCCGTAGCAGACGCCGAATTGCGGCACGCCGCTGTCGAACACCGCGCGCGCCATGTCGATCTGCGCGTCGATCAACGCATTGCGCCGGTGGATCGTCAAGTTCGAGCCGCTCCAGATGATGCCGTCGAACGCCCCGATCGGCGCGGGCATCTCGGGCGACGTCGTGTCGAAGGTGAGCACCGAGATCTCGGCATCGGGCCGGTGCAGCCGGACCGCGCGGGTGAACATGTCACCCGCCTTCGATCCGCCTGCCGAGACGATGCCGGCGCGGCCGTTGGTGGAATAGATGTCGGCGATGAGCAGCTTCACGGGCATGGCGACACCATAGCGGCGGCGGCACCGCTTGGTCCATCCATACCCGGCATGCCATCATCGCGCCATGGCTGAACCAAGACGATCGAACGAAGCGCCGCCGTCGCAGACCTGGCGGGAGCGGGTGGGCGCGCTGCGCAACCTGCCGCCGTTCCTGGTGCTGGTGTGGCGCACCAGCCGGGCGCTCACCGCCGGATCGCTGTCGCTGCGCCTGATCCGCGCGCTGCTGCCGGTGATCAGCCTCTATATCGGCAAGCTGATCATCGACGAGGTGGTGCTGCTCACCCGGCTCCCTGGCATGGCGCCGGGCCTGCGCGAATGGATCGAAAGCGGGCTGCTGACCAGGCTGGGCGTGCTGGTCGCCCTCGAGTTCGGGCTGGCGGTCGTCGCCGACCTGCTGGGCCGGCTGGTCGCGCTGCTCGACGGGCTGCTGTCCGAGCGTTTCAGCAACGAGACCAGCATCCGGCTGATGCAGCACGCGGCAACGCTGGACCTGGAGGATTTCGAGGACAGCGAGTTGCAGGACCAGCTCGACCGGGCGCGGCGGCAAGCCGCCGGGCGCATGTCGCTGATGAGCATGATGTTCTCCCAGGCGCAGGACGTGGTGACGGTGATCAGCTTCGCCGCCGGCCTGATGGTGTTCGCGCCGTGGCTGATCGTGCTGCTGCTGGCGGCGCTGGTGCCGGCGTGCATCGGCGAGGCGCATTTCAACGCCCAGAGCTATGCGCTTGCCTTCACCCGGACGCAGGAGCGCCGCGAGCTCGATTACGTCCGCCAGACCGGCGCCAGCGTCGAGACCGCCAAGGAAGTGAAGATCTTCGGCCTCAACACCTTCCTGATCGAGCGCTACCGCAAACTGTCCGGCGACATCTACCGCGCCAACAAGCGCCTCGCCATCCGCCGCGCCGGCTGGGGCGGCGCGCTGACCGCGCTGGGAACGCTGGGCTACTACGCCGCCTATGCCTTCCTGGTCTGGCGCACGCTGGCCGGCCAGTTCAGCATCGGCGACCTGGTGTTCCTGGCCGGCTCGTTCCTGCGGCTGCGCGGCCTGCTCGAAGGGCTGTTGCTGGGCGTGTCGCAGGTGGCCGGGCAGGCGCTCTACCTCGACGACCTGTTCGGTTTCTTCGAGATCAAGCCGGAGATCGCCTCGCGTCCCGGCGCGCTGCCGTTTCCGCGCCCGATCCGGCAGGGCTTCGCCTTCGAGGACGCCGGCTTCAAGTACCCGGGCGCGCGGCGCTGGGCGGTGCGGCACCTGGACTTCACCCTGAACCCGGGCGAGGTGCTGGCGCTGGTCGGCGAGAACGGCGCGGGCAAGACCACGCTGGTCAAGCTGCTGGCCCGGCTCTACGACCCGTCCGAGGGCCGCATCCTGCTCGACGGCCACGACCTGCGCGATTACGACCTCGATGACCTGCGCGGCAACGTCGGGGTCATCTTCCAGGATTTCATGCGCTATCACCTGAGCGCCGCCGACAACATCGCCGTCGGCCGCATCGAGGCGCGCGACGATCGTGACCGCATCGAGCGGGCGGCGCGCCGCGGCATGGCCGACGACGTCATCCGGCGGCTTCCGGGTGGCTACGACCAGATCGTCGGCAAGCGGTTCCGCACCGGCATCGACCTGTCGGGCGGCGAGTGGCAGAAGATCGCCATCGCCCGCGCCTATATGCGCGATGCCCAGGTGCTGATTCTCGATGAGCCCACGGCCGCGCTCGACGCCCGCGCCGAGTTCGAGGTGTTCCAGCGGTTCCGCGACCTGAGCGAACGGCGGATGGCGGTGCTGATCAGCCACCGCTTCTCGAGCGTGCGCATGGCCGACCGAATCCTGGTCATGGCGGACGGCCAGATCGAGGCAAGCGGTTCCCATGAGGAACTGCTCGTCTCGTCCAGTCGCTACGCGGAGTTGTTTGAGCTACAGGCCGCCGGGTATCGCTAGGCCAAGGCGCTGACCGGCACGCCCTGCTTCAGGTCATGGCCCATGAAGCTGCGGGTTTCGGGCGAGGGCAGGCCGCTGGCCTTGAACTGGGCCGTCAGCTCGTGCTTGCGCGCCTGCATCCGGGCGCCGAGTTCGTCGACGTCGAGGCCGGCGGCGCGCGCCTGGGCGAACAGGCCCTCGGAGCGCTTCTCCTCCTCCTTGACGTGGTGCTCGATCATCTCCGACAGCACGGTGACCTTGGCGTCGTAGAAGTCGTCTTCAGGGTTGCCGGCCTCTATCTCGGCGATCAGCACCTTGGCGCCGTCGTGCTCGACATAAGACTCGTCGAGCAGGTCCTCCTCGACCTTGTCCTTGCAGGCCGGGTAAAAGATTTCTTCCTCGATGATCGCGTGAACCGTCAACTCCATGCAGATCTGCTCGGCGAGCTTCTGCTTGCGATCGGCCCCCCTGTGCCGATTCGAACTTGGCGAACAGATCTTCGACCTTGCGGTGATCGGCTTTGAGAAGGGCGACGGCGTCGCGCTGGGTCTTGGGCACGGTAATCTCCATGGTTGGGTGCGCTCCGCCCAACAACGCAGTCCCTCGCGGAAGCGTTCCCTATCCAGACCGACGGGGTGGCATGTCCTTGTCCCAGGGATCGTCAGGGTGCCGGGCGCCACGAGTCTTCAGCGCCGCATAGAGGCCTTCGTCCCATTCGGCCGTCGATGGGCCGTTGCGGTTCCAGTCCATGACATAGAGCCGGTCGATGATGCGCCACTCGCCGTCGCGGCACTCGAAGCGGTCCAGGTAGCGGCCGCCGACGATGCGCTGGACCGGTCCGGAAGGCTCGTCGATATCCAGATATCCGGTGACGTAGGTCTCGCCGCGGGCGTGGACGCCGTCGGGATCGACGACGATCCAGGCATTGCCGATCTTCTGCTGGCTGCCCCGCATGTTCGCCCGCATGTTGTCGGTCATGAACACGGCGAACTCCCAGGCGTTGCCGTCGAAGGTGCCGTGGGTTTCCGTCGCGTCGGGCCAGTAGGCCGACTTCAGCACCTCGGCGTCGCAGCGGTCGATGCCGTGGCAGTAGCGGCACAGCACGTCATAGATGGCGTCCTTCGCCAGCATCTCGTCGATGCGGCGGACGCGCTCCTCGTCGGTCATGGAATCTCCTTTCAACGCGAAAGCACCTGGCGCAGGCAATCCAGCTGGTGGGCGATGGCCCTGCGGCTGACCCGGGCGTCGGGCGCGATCAGGTCGAAGCCGTGCGGTGCCCCCGGAAACACCGCCAGGTCGACCCGGATGCCGGCGGCGATCAGCCGCCTGGCGTAGGCGACGTCCTCGTCGCGGAACAGGTCCAGGTCGCCGGTCATGATGTAGGCGGGCGGCAGGCCGGCAACGTCCTGGGCTCGGATCGCGGCGGCGTAACAGGACGGCTCGCCTTGCGCCTCCACATACATCGACCAGGCGCGCAGCGACACCTCGCGGGTCCAGCAATAGGCGGGCAGGTCGAAATGGCCGGACGGCGTGTCGTGGCGGTCGTCGATCATCGGATAGATCAGCATCTGGTAGAGCAGGGCGGGTCCTCCCCGGTCACGGTTCATCAGCGCCGCGCCCGCCGCGACGCCGCCGCCGCCGCTGGGGCCGCCGAGGATGATTTTCGCCGGATCGACGTCCAGCCGGGCCGCGTTGGCCACCACCCACTCGATCACCGCGCAGGTGTCCAGCACCGCGGCCGGCGAGCGGTGCTCGGGCGCCATGCGGTAGTCCACCGAGATCACCTTCATCAGCGGCGTGTAGCGGTAGACGAACGGGTCGTCGGCCGTGCCCATCACGTAGCCGCCGCCGTGAACCCAGATCATCACCGCACCGGGAAATTCCATCCGGTTGGGCGTGTAGACATGGACCGGAACATCCGGGTTGCCTGTCAGACCCGGCACGATCCCCGGTTCCTCGCGGCCGTCGAAACCCGGCAGGATCAGGCGCCAGGCCACCAGCAGTTCGGCCCATCGGGCGCGCGCTGCCGTCATGTCCGGCCCGATCATGGCGAGTTGCTCGCCCCGCTCCGGCGTGAAGTTCACCCGTACGTCCGAATCGATCAAGTCCGCGATGGATGCCACGCCCGTTCCCCTCCCGTTACTCCGGGAAAGAGTAGCAGACCGTGGCCGCCAGGCCACGCTCGCGCGTAAAGCTATTCCTTGAAGCGCAGTGCGGCCAGCTTCTGGTCGATCGCAGAGATGTCGACCGGCCGCGCGGCGGTGGGCTCCCGCAGGGAGTCGCGCATCTGCCGCCTGGTGGCCAGCTTTTCCCGCGCATCCGGGGGGAGCATTTCCATGGTGATGACTCCGCGTGCGACGAGCACGTCGATCAGGTCCTCGAGGACACGGATGAAATCCCTGTCCTGCTCATTCATGATCTTGTCGATTATAGGAGAACTCATGGTTGCCCCGCGCCCTTGCCCGGATCTGTTCGGCCCCGTCAACGCCGGAGACACCCCATTATACCTTAGAGTTGGTTGGAATCAGATACCCATTTTAGGCAGCGTGGTCACGAAGCCGACATCAGGATTTGTAGGTAAGAATCTGGCGCATCGACCTTTTTCGCCTTCTTGAGCGTCGTCTCTTTACCGCGGCCCCAAGATCATGTCAGCACTGAAGACAATATCTTAAAGTATTATTTATATTGATATAAGCGACTGATTTCCGGACTCTCTCTACGCGGCACCATGGAACCGGCGTCTCGGAGGCGCGTTTGGCAGGAACGTCATCAGAGGGAGAAGCCCGTGCTGTACACCGTCGGTTACCGGATCAACGAGACATCGGAACATGTGACCCTCGAGGCGGAAGATGCGCTTGAAGCCGCCAAGTTCGTCAAATCCGAGCACCCCAAGGCCTCGATCACCTATTCGCGCGCTGCGAACCACGAGGAACGGGGCAACGAGGACGTCGCGGCCCTGGGCGCCTGAAGCGCCTGGCTCTCGTATAACGACCCGCACATCGAAAGCCCCGCCGGAACATTCCGGCGGGGCTCATCGAGTCATCTGCAGGGTGTACCGAGCTTACCAGATGTGGACAACGCGCCGGCTGCTGCGCTCGACGACCATCGGCTTGTTGTTGATGATCGTGTAGCTGTACCGGTCGGGGTTCTCGACCTTCATGGTCTCCGGCAGCGGGTACACCGCGACCGTGCCGGGCAGGACGGCGCCCACTTCCGCATTCATCGACGGATCGCTGATCGGCGCGTACTTCTTGGTGGTCGAGTATTCCTTAATCACCGTGCCGTTATCCGCGGTCCAGGTGGTCGTGGTGGTCGTGGACGACTCGGCGAAGGCAATGCCGGCGCTCAGCAGCGCGGACGCGGTAACGATCGAGAACAGAATTTTCCTCATCGGTGTCTCCATGGTGCCGGGAATGTGGGTGGTCCCTGGGCGGCGCGGCAACGCCGATTCAGCGGGACCAGAACGAATTCCCGGTGGCGAAGTTCCATGGTGGACATACCGGCGGGAGGCTGCTTTCCTCAGATCCGGACGCTGCCGATCGCGCCCAGCAGGCCGAAAGCCTGCAGCAGCCAGATGATGACAGCGATGACGACGACGATGTTGAGGATCTTTTTGATCTTTGCGTCCATCGGGATGTAGGCATTGACCAGCCAGAGCATGATGCCGACGACGACGAGGACGATCACTACATGCAGCAGGGGCATGTCTTCTCCTGTTGGAACGCCGATGGACGGGACTTTCCGGAATCGGCGGAGCGGCAGCACCGAAACGGTCGCAGCCTGAACGTACGGCGCGTGCCGGATGTTCCCCGGATAGCCTCTTCCGTCGAATACCGGCGCTTGCAACACCGCAAGCTCGCCGCCTAACATCAACCCCGAGACGACGCCTGCACTGCGTTAGTCTACACGCCGAGATGTGCCAAATGTTCTGACGACGGACAGAAGCTACGCCCCAAGCTTGGAAAGTTATATTGATATGGAAGTCTGGCAGAAGCTAATCGACGTCAATGGCACCAGGCTATACTGCGAGCGGTTAGGAGCAGGTGACCCGTTGCTGCTGGTCCATGGGGGTGGTGGTGACCGGCGCTTTTGGGATGGGCAATTCGAAAAATTGGCGGAGACCTATGACGTCGTTCGCTATGATCTTCGCGGATACGGCAAATCAGATAATCCGGTTGAGGGGCAGGCCTACAGGCACGCGGATGACTTGCACGGATTGATGCTGGCCCTGGGAATATCCAGGGCAGATATCGCCGGCTTTTCGCTAGGTTGTCAGGTTGCGGTGGATGCCTACACCGTTTACCCGGAGTTATTCAGATCGATCATTGCCGCGGGGCCCTTTATATCTGGACACACTTCACCAGCCACTGACGCCCTGTTTGACGCGTATATCGAGTGTGGCGAAATCTTTCGCCGTGACGGCGCCCGTGCGGCGGCGGACGCCTTCGTCAACATCCCGGCGTACAATCCAGCACATATGGATTTACAGGTCAAAACGGAGATTTCGGGTATCTGCAGGGATTACCGCTGGTGGTGGGCAAACCATGCAGACCCGATGCAAAATGTACAACCGGTTGCGACAGAACTTCTGACTAACATACAAGTTCCGATTCTTATTGTTACAGCCGAATACGATGCGCCAGCATGCCGGGAAGTGGCAGACCTTCTAGAACAACATGTTAAAGTCACTAAGCGAGTGGATTTTGCCGGTGCCACCCATTTTATGCTGACGGAAAAACCAGCGGACTTCAATCGAGCGCTGACCCAGTTTATCAGCGACGTGGATCGATCAGGACACTGAGAATTGTTAATTGGAAACCAGAAACCAGAAACCAGAAACTATCAGCCGTGCTCATCTTAGGGCCTCACGCATAATTCCGAGTTGGGCGCGAGCGGGTTCGAAAACCACTTGTTTTCCGTACACATATCCCTGATCCAACAGTACCGGCAGGGATTATTCGTCGGTGCGGTTCCGCAACTGCCAGTCTTCGTTCGGCTGCTGGATGAAGTCGGGCGCCTTACCCTTCAGGCGCGCAATCAAGCCGGTGGTCATGTTTGCCAGGGCAATCTCCAGTGCGCGGCCTATCTCGCGTTCGTCCAGGCTACCGTCTGCCGTCATTTTTCCCGCCCAGCGGATCGCACAATGACGTTCGTCGATGGGTGTTACGGTAGCGACAACGGTGTAATCCTGCATGCCGATGGGGTTGCCCGCCGTGAGTTGGTAGGAGAGCATCCGCTTTTCATCGTCAAAGGCGATCAGTCGATGCTGCACATAGCCTTGGGTTGAAAGCTGTATGTCCCGGATCGCGCCGACCCCCACACCGTGGACATGGATTGTGCTTTCAGCCCCGCCGGGAATCCAATCAAGCACCCGGTCAAAGTGGCGCAGTTCCGCCCAGACTGCGTCGGCTGAAAGGTCGGCATCTCGCTTGTGTTCAATCTCTATCATGCTGGCTACTCCAAGAGAGGGAGACTACGAGGGAAAGCCTAGCCCAGTTCGGGACACGGCGCGAATGGCGGCTTAGGCCGGTGCCGTGCTGTTCACCTCCGACACAGCGGCCTTCCATTCGTCCAACATCTGGCCTTGGGAAGCGGCGGGGGTTTGGGCGCTTTTTCATATTGTCCTGCGGGTTTGTCCCAGAGGCCTCATCCGACTGCCAACGATGGCGATAGACGAACGGCTTACTAATGGCGCGTCTGGTTGAGGATTGGGATTATTTTGCACGCTCACATGGGCTTGGATCGCCCTTCGCTCGAAGGTATCCCCCCGGTGCATCGTGAAACAGGGCGTGGGTCCCATTACAAATCTTCTCGCTGTGGACGATAGCGTAGAACCTGCGGGGTGCGGGTATCATTCCAGGACCCGAAACAGATTTGCCTGATTGCAATCTGATTGCTGTAGCGCTGTGATACGAACAGCCTGCTGTCGGATGTCCAGTAAAGTATTTAAAATTATGGTGAGCCCGTCGGGGTTCGAACCCGAGACCCTCTGATTAAAAGTCAGATGCTCTACCAGCTGAGCTACGGGCTCCCGAAAACGCGCGGACCATACGGTTGGCGCGGGTGACGGTCAATCCCCGTCTCCGTGATGTTTCATGTAACACGTGTTGAAACTCGCTGTTGTGCCGCTTCGGGGGCTCGCATAGGGTTTTGCCGTGTCGTTGGGGAGCGCGCGGCCGGTCCATGGCCGCGCCGTCGCATGTGGAGAACCGAACATGAAGCAGCTGCAGGACAAGGTCGCCATCGTCACCGGCGCGGGCAGGGGCATCGGCCGGGCCATCGCCATGGCCTATGCCAGGGAAGGCGCCAAGGTCGCGGTGGTCTCGCGCACGCCCTCGACGGTCGAGGCCGTCGCCAGGGAGATCAAGGACGCGGGCGGCGAAGCCATAGGCATCGCCTGTGACGTGGGCAAGCGCGACCAGGTGTTCGCCGCCGTCGACAAGACCGTGAAGGCTTTCGGCACGGTCCACATCCTGGTGAACAACGCCCAGGGCTTCGGCACCGAGGATGACCCGCAGCCCTCGACGGTCTATGTCGCCATGGAGGACACCAACGAGGACGAGTGGGAATACACCTTCCGCACCGGCGCGACCGCCTCGCTGTGGTTCATGAAGGCCGTGTTCCCGCACATGAAGGCCCAGCACTACGGCAAGATCATCAATTTCGCGTCCAGCTCCGGCCAGATGGGGTTCCCGGGCAACACCTGCTACAACTCGACCAAGGAAGCGATCCGCGCCCTGACCCGGACCGCGGCCAACGAGTGGGGCCAGTACGGCATCACCGTCAACACCATCAATCCCGCGCTTGAGACCCGTGCGTTCGACGCGTGGAAGACCGCCCGGCCCGAATTCGTCGAGGCGCTTAAGCAGCGCATCCCGATGCGCCGGCTTGGCGATCCCGACGTGGATGCCGGCCCGATCGCCGTGTTCCTCGCCGGTCCCGGCTCAGACTACATGACCGGCAGCACCTTCATGCTCGAAGGCGGCATGCACACCCTGCCGTAAGCGCGTAAGTAGCGAGAATCGCAGGATTCCGTCCGTACCGCTTGCGAAAGGTTCCGCCTGCGCAATATTCCAGATATCGCCGATCATGGCGACTTGGGAGAGACACATATGATCATCCGTACCCTGGCGACGGCGTCGCTTGCCGTCATGCTGATGTCGTCGGGCGCCTACGCGGCATCCGACTACCTGCTGGAACTGGGCGACGTGAAGGGCGAGTCCAAGGCAAAGTTCGGTGGCGGCGGTGGCGGCGGCAGTGGCGGCCAGATCGAAGTCCAGTCGTTCTCCTGGGGCGCCAGCAACCCCACCAGCGTCGGCTCGAGCGGCATGAGCGCCGGCAAGGCGGCGGCGCCGGCCGCGCCGCCTGCCGGTCCGGGCACCATCGTCGTGACCACCTCGGGCGCCAGCGCCAAATGCGCCACGGGCAAGCACTTCGCGAACGCGGTGCTCACCGCCCGGACCGGCAAATACACCCTGGAGGACGTCACCGTGACCGCGTGCGACGTGCATGGCGATCCGCACGTGCAGGAGATGAGCTACGGCAAGGTTTCCTACAGCGACCTGTCGATGACGTCGTCGCCGAAGCCGAAGAAGGGCGCCCAGTAGCCGCTTCGCGGGCTAACGCCGCCGGCCGCAAGATCATTGCGGCCGGCCCCTCTTGCTGGTTTGATCGGGCAAAGGGGAGAGAACAATGACCGTTATTCCGTGGGGCGCCTTCGCGCTGATCCTCGGCCTCGCGCTGCTTATGGTGGGGCTGGGCATCGTCTATGGCTACGCTCGTGGCGCCTGGGAATACGCGCCGGGCGCGGCAATCCTGAAGAATTTCATGAGGGCGGCCTATGCCTGCCTGATAGCCGGCGTGGCACTGATCGTCGCCGGCGCGCTGACCGGCGGCATGCCAAACGCGGTCGCGGGACGCGCGGTGCCGGTCAGCCTGTATTATGGTGCGGCGCTGGGCCTGCTGCTGGTGATCCTGACCTACAATGTGATGCATCACCGGGTGCGGATCATGACGGCGCCGGGTTCGCAGGGCGAGGACGAGAAGTCGCAGCGCGTGACCCGCGTGCACGCCAACTTCACCGAATATGTGCCGACCGGCCTGGCATTGCTGGTGATGGTCGAGTTGTCGGGCGCGCCTGCGATCATGGTGCATTTCGGCGGCGGCCTGCTGGTGCTGGCGCGTTATCTGCACGCCTATGGTTACACCCGGCATCCCATGGCCAGCTTCGGCCGCATCGCCGGCATCCAGTCGACGATCCTTTCGATCAGCTTCATGGTGGCGACGGCGTTCTACTACCTGGTGCTGTGCCGGCTGCTTTAGGCCCGTTCCCGCGTCTTGTAGAACTGCACCTTGGGCCATTCTTCCATCGTGCGGTTCAGCTCCCACATGTTGCGGGCGAGCAGGACCGGCGCGCCGTCGCGGTCCTCGGCCAGCACAGAGCGGCGCTCGTCGAGGAACTTCTTGAGCTGGACGGGATCGTCGCTGTCGATCCAGCGGGCGGTCTCGAACGGCGCCGGCTCGAAGCTGATGGCGACCTTGTATTCGGCCGCGACGCGTGACGCCATCACGTCGAGCTGAAGCTGCCCGACCACGCCGACGATCCAGCTCGAGCCGAGCAGGGGCCGGAACGCCTGCACCACGCCTTCTTCCGACAGGTCCTCCAGAGCACTGCGCAACTGCTTGGAGCGGCTGGGGTCTTCCAGCCGCACCCGGCGCAGGATTTCGGGTGCGAAGCTCGGGATGCCGGTGAACCTGACGTCGTCGCCCTCGACCAGCGCGTCGCCGACGCGCAGCGTGCCGTGGTTGGGCACGCCGATGATGTCGCCGGGCAGGGCTTCCTCGGCCAGCTCGCGCTCCTGGGCGAAGAAGAAGATCGGGTTGGCGATGGCGAGCGGCTTGCCGCTGCGCACCTGTCTCAGCTTCATGCCGCGTTTGAAGTTGCCGGAGACCAGTCTGACGAAGGCGATGCGGTCGCGGTGGTTCGGGTCCATGTTGGCCTGGACCTTGAACACGAAACCGGTCACCCGGTTCTCGGAGGGCTCGACCGGCGCCGGCTCGGCCGGCTGGGGCTGCGGCGGCGGGGCGAACGCCTCGAGCGCGTCGATCAGCCGGTCGACGCCGTAGTCCTTCAGCGCGCTGCCGAAATAGACCGGCGTCAGATGGCCCTCGCGATAGGCGTCGATGTCGAAGTCGGTGTAGGCGATCTGCGCCAGCTCGGCCATTTCGCGGAACGGCTCCAGCACGTCGGCCGGGACGCGCGATTCCAGCTCCGGCCCGGTGGGCGAGGGCGCGTCGACCGCCAGGTCGTACTTGCCGTCGCGGCCCATCGACGAGGTGAGGTGCTTGCCGGCCCGCAGGTCGTAGAGTCCGTGGAACGCCGAGCCCGAGCCGATCGGCAGCGTCATTGGGCAGACATTGAGGGCGAGGGTACTCTCGATCTCGTCGAGCAGTTCGAACGGATCGCGCGCCTCGCGGTCCACCTTGTTGATGAAGGTGATGATCGGGATGTCGCGCAGCCGGCAGACCTCGAACAGCTTGCGGGTCTGGGCCTCGATGCCCTTGGCGGCGTCGATCACCATGATTGCCGAATCCACCGCGGTCAGCGTGCGGTAGGTGTCCTCGGAGAAGTCCTGGTGGCCCGGCGTGTCGAGCAGGTTGAACGTAATGCCGTCGCGCTCGAAGGTCATCACGGAACTGGTGATCGAGATGCCGCGGGCGCGCTCGATCTCCATCCAGTCGGACTGGGTGCGCCGCCGCTCGCCGCGGGCGCGCACGTTGCCGGCGAGCCGGATCGCGCCGCCGAACAGCAGGAGCTTTTCGGTCAGCGTGGTCTTGCCCGCGTCCGGGTGGGAAATGATCGCGAAGGTCCGCCGCGAGGCATAGGGGGCGGAGCCGTTCCGCTCACGCACCGCGGCGGCCATGCTGGAATCCGTCATCGGTCTCGCAATGCCGTTTGGGTCGGGCGCACATATAGGGCCGCCGGCAATGCAATGCCACGCTAATGTTGACCTGACTCGGCTGGACTGGTGTGCTTTGATGAGGTCGCTCGCCAACCAGACGGAAGCTTCCTTGTTGCTCACGACAAGCCGACATAGCCCGCGCGTCTCCCGCAGGCGCATCCTGGGGCTGGGCGCGGCGCTGGCGGCGTCGTTCGCCCTGCTGCCGACATCCGTCCATGCCCGCCGCCTGAGAATGGCGATCGTCACAGGCGGCACGGGCGGCGTCTTCTATCCCTATGGCGGCGGACTGGCCAAGCTGCTGACCGAGCATGGCGACAACCTCCAGGCGACCGCCCAGGTCACCGGCGGCTCGGTCGACAACATCATGCTGCTCGACGCTGGCCAGGCCGAATTGGGCTTTTCCACGTTGGATTCGGCCTTCGAGGCGATCAAGGGCAGGGCGCCTTATGACAGCGTCGGCCGCCAGAAGGTCAGCACGCTGGCCGTGCTTTACGACAGCTTCCTGCACCTGGTGGTCGATGCCTCCAAGCCGATCCACCGCACGGCGGACCTCAAGGGGATGCGCGTTTCCATCGGATCGGCGGGCTCGTCCACGGAGGCTTTTGCCGACCGCGTGCTGCAGGCGGCCGGCCTCAATCCGCTGAAGGACGTCACGCGCGACAATCTGAGCGTCGCGGAATCGGTCTCGGCGCTGAAGGACGGCAAGATCGCCGGCCTGTTCTGGGTCGGCGGCATTCCCACCTCGGCGATCAACGATCTCTCCATCTCGGGTCAGCCGGCGTTGCGGTTCGTGCCGACGGCCGGCGAATTGCCCGCCCTGGAAGCGGCATGGCCGGGCATCTACTCGCCGTTCGATCTGCTGGCCGGAACCTATCGCACCCAGGACGAGGCGGTGCCCGGGCTGGGCGTGGCAAACCTGCTGCTGGTGCCGTCGGCGATCGACGGGGAATTCGTGACCCGCGTGCTCGAGACCTTCTTCGGCAACCTTGACCAGTTGCACAAGATCCATCCGGAGGCGCGCAAGCTCACCCTCGCGGGCGCCGCGCGGCGTACGGCGGTGCCGTTCCATCCGGCGGCCGAAGCATTCTACCGGTCCCGTGGCGTGCTGGCATGAGTACGCTGGGGAACGCCGACCAGGCACCGCTGGCCGTCGCCGCGCTGTCGGAGGAGGGCGAGCCGGAACACGTCCAGGGCTGGCTGAAATGGGCGACCGGCGCCGGCGCCTTCCTGCTCGCGTGCTATGCCCTGTACTGGACCCAGTTCGCCATCAACACGACCTGGTACCGGGCGAGCTTCCTGGCCGCGGCGCTGGTGCTCGTGTTCCTGCGCCGGCCGCTCGCGCCGCCGTCTGTCGTGCGCCGCGCGACGCTGGAAGAGTGGCTGACGGCGCTCGTCGCTCTGGGGATGATCGCGGTGACATTGGCCGAGACCGGCATGCTGGCCGGCGACCCCAAATCCTGCCTGATCCTGGCGATCCTGGCGCTGCCGTTCCTGCTGTATCCGCTGGCGGTCTCCGTACCCTTCGTGGCCCGCCTGCGGATCGCCGACTGGATCCTGGCCGGTCTCGCGGTCTGGAGCGCGCTTTATCTCGCCACCCAGATCGACCTCTACAAGAACCGCGCCACGCGGCCAACCTCGGAAGAGATCGCGCTCGGGCTGGTGCTGATCGTCCTCATCCTCGAGGCGACCCGGCGCGCCATCGGCTGGATCCTGCCCGCGATCACGCTGGTGTTCCTGGCGTACTGCTATCTCGGTCCCTATGTGCCGATCCCCTTCGACCACCGGGGCTTCTCGGCGACCCGAATGATCGCGCAGAACTACCTGACGTTCGAAGGCGTGTTTTCGACCCCCATGGACGTCGCCGCCACCTTCATTATCGTGTTTTCCCTTTTCGGCAGCGTGCTGGCGCGCGGCGGCGCGGGAAAGTTCTTCATCGACTGGGCGTTCGCGCTGTTCGGCAGGAAGCCGTCGCCGGCCGCGCCGGGACGAGCCGTCGTGGCGTCGGGATTCCTGCTGGGAACCGTCTCGGGTTCGGGCGTGGCGACCACGGTGACTCTCGCCTCGCTGTCCTGGCCCATGCTGAAGCGCAGCGGCTACCCGCCGAACGTCGCCGGCGGCATGCTGTCGGCCGCAGGCATCGGCGCGCTTGTCGCGCCGCCGACGCTGGGCGCGGTGGCGTTCATCATCGCCGAGTACCTGCAGGTGCCTTACCTGCAGGTGATCATCTACGCGGCGATCCCGGCGGTGCTGTATTATTTCTCGTGCTGGCTGACCACGGAGGCCGATGCAAGGCGGCTGGGCGTAGCGCCGGTGCGCACGTCAGACCTGTCGCTGTGGCGCCTGACGAAAGGCCACGGCTATCACTTCCTGTCGCTGCTGACGATCGCCCTGCTGCTGACCATGGGCTTCTCGGCCTTCATGGCCGTCTTCTGGTCGATCATCCTGGCGCTTCTCCTGTCCATGCTGCGGCGGGAGGACCGGCTGGTGACGCCGTCCGCCCTGGCCATCGGCGGGGCGGCGGGGCTCGCGGTGCATCTGTATGGCGTCACCGGAACGGCCGCCGGCCATGGCCTGGGCGAGTTGTTCGACGGTCGTGTGTCGGTCTCCCTGTTCTGGATGATGATGACGGCGATCCTGGTGTCGGCGCTGCAGGCGGCCCTGGCGCTGCGGCGTGACTCGCCGCCCGAGCCCGGCGCACTCGGCATGGTCGGCGCCCTGCATGACGGCGCGGTGTCGACCCTGGGCATCATCGCCACCTGTGCCTGCGCCGGGCTGATCGTCTCGGTCGTCAATCTGACGGGGCTGGGTTTGACGATCTCCTCGATGATCGTCAGCGCCGGCGGTGGCGACCGGCTGCTGGTGATCCTACTTGCGGCGGTCGCCATGTGGGTGATCGGCGCGGCCCTGCCGGTGACCGCAAGCTACATCATCGCGGCCGTGATGCTGGTGCCGGCGCTGACCCAGGTGGGCATTCCCGAGCCGGCAGCGCACATGTTCATGTTCTACTACGCCGTGCTGGGCGAGGTGTCGCCGCCAACAGCGCTCGCGCCGTTCGCCGCGTCGGCGATCACCGGCGGTCAGCCGTTCCGCACCATGATGCAGACGTGGAAGTACACGCTGCCTGCCTTCGTCATTCCGGTGATGTTCTGCCTCACGCCGTCCGGACTGCAATTGCTGTCCCTGACCCCGGAGGGCCTCGATCCGGCTGGCTGGGCAGACTGGAGCGGCATCCTGCTGACGTTCGTCAAGTCAGGCGTCGCGCTTCTGGGCCTGGCCGTGGGGCTGACGGGCTACGCGCTGGCGCGGGCGACTGCCGTGGAGCGGGTGCTGTGCGCGGTTGGCGGCCTCATGCTGCTCGCGTCGGGTCTGTATAGCGACCTGCTCGGTCTGCTGCTGCTGGGCTGCGGGCTGGGTGTCCACTGGCTCCGCAGCCGCCGTGAGCAGGGGCTTCCGCAATAACGTTTTGAGAGATCGGGTTTCGATCCTATATAAGGGACCGGATCACTCGATCCTCCAGGAGACTTGCTGCCAGCGAGAGGGCGCGTTCCCGGGACCAGGCCACATTCTCCGCTGAAAGACCTGCTTCCGGATGAGCCGCGACCAAAGCCAAGAACGCTATCTGCTCGGCACCACCATTCCCTTCATTCTTGCGCATGTGGCCTGTCTGGCCGCGATATGGACCGGCGTCTCGGTCGCCGACCTAGTGCTTTGCGCCGGCCTCTACGCGGCGCGCATGTTCGGCGTGACCGGCGGCTATCACCGCTATTTCTCGCACAAGACCTACAAGACCAGCCGGGTGATGGCGTTCATCCTCGGCTTCCTCGCGCAAAGCTCGGCCCAGCGCGGCATCCTTTGGTGGGCAGGCACGCACCGCCACCATCACCGCTTTTCCGACGGTCCCGAGGATGTGCATTCCCCCGTGCGGCGCAGCTTCGTCTATTCCCACGTGGGCTGGATCTTCAGCGACCGCTATCACACCACGGATATGAGCCTGGTGCCTGACCTGGCCAAATACCCCGAACTGCGGTGGCTCGAGCGCCATCCCTACCTGCCGGCGATCATCACCGGCTTCGCGGTATGGCTGCTGGCTGGGTGGTCCGGGTTGGTCGTTGCCTTCCTTTGGTCGACGGTGCTGTGCTGGCACGCCACCTTCGCCATCAACTCGCTCGCCCATGTTCACGGCAGCCGTCGCTACGTGACCGGCGACCAGTCGCGCAACAACTGGTGGCTGGCGCTGCTCACCTTCGGCGAGGGCTGGCACAACAACCATCACCATTACCAGGGCTCGGTCCGCCAGGGCTTCCGCTGGTACGAGATCGACATCAGCTTCTATGTGCTGCGCGGCATGGCGGCGGTCGGCCTGGTCTGGGATCTGCGCATGCCGTCCGAGCGCGCCATCCAGTACGACCAGAAGCTGACGCCGGCCGTCGTCGAGAAGGCCGCGGGGCAACTCGCCGCCAGCTTTCCGGTGGAAAGCATCGCCGCCGACCTGCGCGCACGGCTCGCCGAAAAGCGCGGCCACGTCCAGCACGAGCTGGCCGAACTGGTCGATCGCTGGCATCACCAGCTCGACGAGAGGATGGAACACCTGCGCCATGATCTCGACGAGCTGTTCCACGCCATTCATGTGCCGACCATGCCCAGCATGGCCGAGCTGCGGGAAAAGGCGGCGAACATGTTCGCCCATACGCCCAACCTCAACGACATCGTCGAGCGCACCCGCCAGATACTGATCGACGGCGTCCGCGACGAGCTTCTCGGCCGTCGCGCGGCAACGGCTGCCGCCCATTGAGCAGCCGTGGCCCTCGGCCACGCCGGATGCTAGGCTGCCCCTGAACCAAGGGGGAGATTCATTGACATGACCGTATCGCTTGCAGGCACCGTCGCGCTCGTTACCGGCGCGGGCGGCGGCATCGGCGGCGCCACCTGCGCCGCGCTGATCGAGGCAGGAGCCAAGGTCGTCGCCACCGACCTCGCATCGACGCCCGCCGGCCGGCGCCCCGCCGGCGCCGACTGGCTCGACCTCGACGTGACCGACGAAGATGCCTGGGCGGCCGCAGTCGCCGCCATCGAGCGCCAGCACGGCCACCTGGACATCCTGGTCAACAACGCCGGTATCTCGGTGGTCGAGCCGATCGAGGGCAGCACGCTCGCATCCTGGCGCCGGGTAATGGCGATCAATGTCGACGGCGTCTATCTCGGCGTCCGAAGCTGCCTGCCGCTGCTGCGCAAGGCCGGCGACCGGCGCAAGGGCGGAGCGTCGATCGTGAACCTGTCATCCAACGCCGGGCTGATCGGCGCACCGCTCAACGTCGCCTATTGCACCAGCAAGGGTGCGGTGAGGCTGATGACCAAGGCGCTGGCCATGGAATTCAGCGCGCTGGGCTACAAGATCCGCGTCAACTCGGTTCATCCCGGCGGCATCGATACCGGCATGCTAGAGTCGATCTTCCAGCGCGTCCACGAACTCGGCATGGCGCCGTCGGCACAGGCCGCCTATGACGCGTCGGTGGCCGCCCATCCCATCGGCCGCATGGGCAAACCCGAGGAAATCGCCGCTGGCATCCGCTTTCTGGCCAGCGACGAATCGAGCAACATGCAAGGCTCCGAGCTGGTGATGGACGGCGGCTATACGGCGGCCTGACGATGCGCCGGATCCAGACCAACCAACCGGAGATGCGTCCTGAACACCGCTCCCTCCAGGCAGGAAACACCGGAGGTGACCAGCATTCCACAGCGCCGCACGGCCGACAAGCGCGGTTGGCTACGCCACCGTAACGTCGGTTTGCGGGAAATCCTGGCCCTTGAACAGAAGCGGTTCTTCGAGGGCCAGGGCACAGGCATAGGCGAAGCAATCGCCCAGATTGAGTGCCGCCTTGTGACGGCCTTTGCCGAACCGGTCGAATGCATCGATCGCCAGGTCGGCGATGCTGTCGGTTATCAGAATTGTCTCTATGCCGGCCTCGTCGAGGAACTCCGAGACCAGCGCTCTGGACTCGACGACCCGCATGCCTGTGACGCGTGCCAGTCCCAGGACTGTCTCGTAGATCGCCACAGGCGACGTGTAGGCTCTTTGCGCCTGCCCAAGACGCGCCGCCAGAGCCCCGGCGTCCTCTTCGCTTGCCAGTATCGCAACCATTGCCGACGCGTCCACGAACATCAGACGTCACCCGACAAGTCGTCATAGAATGCCTTGTCGGCCGGCAAGGCGCCGGGTCTCGATAGCGCGGCCACCTTGGCCTGAAGCGGTTTCAGCCGGTCCACCAGCGGAATTGACCCGCGTTCTCGCTCGTAAGCCTGTTCGACAGCGTCGCGAATGGTTTCCGTGAGGGAGGTCCCTTTCAGTCTGGCGAGACGGCGCACAGCCTGGTCGGTACGACTGTCCTTGACATGAAATGCCATGGTATAGACCTTTTGGTATAGATAGATTCTATTTCTTTATATACCGATTTTGGGTCGCGGTTTCAATCCACGCTTCGACAAAGTCGGCTCTCGAACCCACGCCGGCCTTCGGCAGATCGACAATGTCGTATCCCAACCCTTCGTATGCCGCGCGTAGCGGGATGTAGCTCGCCGCCGCTTGCTCGAAGTCACGCCGCCGCTCGGCGTCGTTGCGGAAGATCTCTGGCCAAGGCGGCGCCATAAACTGAACGATGGCAACGGAAGCGCCGCGACGCCTCCCGCAATTGCTCGGGCACCGGCAGTCCGGTCTGCTCGCCGCCCGCGATCTGATCGACGATGCCGCGGTCGAAGAAAGTCAGCCGACCCGTTCGCGCTGCCAGGATCATGTTGTGCATTGTGCGCGATATGGTCAGTTCAATGAACCTGCCAGCGTCTGCCCAAGGTAGCGCGTCACCGCCGATGTAGAGCTGCTCCTTGACGACCTGCCGTCCTGATTCCTCGTAGACCGGATGGCCCCGGCGGGCCAACTCAGCGAGCAGCGTGGATTTGCCACCGCCCGAGCAGCCGGAAATGATCACCAGATGGTCGGCAGCGGTTTCGACGAGCGAGGGCTGGTAGGTGTCTTCGATAGGCAACGATCGGCTCCAGGCCCGGCCGCACAGCCAGGCACGTTGTACTCAGATTTCTGGGGATGTGACCGCTTGGCAACCGCCGGAAAAAACCGGACTATCGATCGCGGGCCAGCATGGAGTTTAGTGGATGATTCTCGGACTGTCTGTAGGCGCATTCACCACGTTCCATGTGACGAAGGGCTTCCGTCCCGTGTCCGTCGCCGCCTGAACGGGTCCGCCTTGCTCGACCGGTTCTTCCGCCTATCCGAGAACGGCACGACTGTCCGCACCGAGGTGCTGGCGGGCCTGACCAGCTTCCTGACCATGGCCTACATTATCGTCGTCAACCCGACGATTCTCGCCGACGCGGGCATGCCCTTCGCCGGCGCGGCCGCCGCCACGTGTCTGGGCGCGGCGTTGGGCTCGATCCTGATCGGCCTCGCCGCGAACACGCCCATTGCCCTCGCGCCGGGCATGGGCCTCAACGCCTATTTCACCTACACGGTGGTCAAGGGCATGGGCCTGCCGTGGGAGACGGCGCTGGGCTGCGTGTTCCTGTCGGGCCTCGCCATGCTGCTGATGACGGTCGCCGGGCTCAGGCAGCTGATCATCGCCGCCATACCACAGTCACTCTACGCGGCCATCGCCGCCGGCATCGGCCTGTTCATCGCGTTCATCGGCCTGCACGGTGCGGGGATCGTCGTGGCGAATCCCGTGACCACCGTGGCGCTGGGCGACCTGGCGACACCTTCGGCGGGACTCGCCGTGTTCGGCCTGGCGCTGACCGGCGCACTGCTGGTATGGCGGGTCCGCGCCGCCATCCTGATCGGCATCCTGGCGACCACCGCGCTGGCGTGGGCGCTGGGGCAGGTCACGATGAAGCCGGTCGACTACAGCGTCGCGGCCCTGACCTCGACCGCCTTCCGCCTGGACATTCCCGCGGCGCTGGGCCTGGGCGGGCACGGGACGGGCATCGCACTTGTCGAGATCGTCTTCATCTTCCTGTTCGTCGACCTGTTCGACAATGTGGGGACGCTGGTCGCCGTCACCCAGCGCGCCGGGCTGATGACGCCCGACGGCCGCATTCCGCGTCTCAGGCGCATGCTGTTCGCCGATTCCGCGGCCAGCATGGCCGGCGCGGTCGCCGGCACCAGTCCGGTGGTGAACTACATCGAGAGCGCCGCTGGCGTATCGGCGGGCGGGCGGACCGGGCTGACCGCCGTGGTGGTCGGCCTGCTGTTCCTCGCCGCCCTGTTCGCGGCGCCCTATGCCCAGGCGATCCCGGCCGCGGCGACAGCGCCCGCGCTGATCCTGGTCGGCGCCATGATGATGGCGCCGCTCGCCAGGGTCGACTGGCACGACCCGATGACGTCGATCCCCGCGTTCCTTGTTCTCGTCGGCATCCCGCTGACGTTTTCGATCTCCAACGGCATCGCCTTCGGTGTTATCGCCTATGTGGCGCTGAAGCTTGCGAGCGGACGGGCGGGGCGCGGCGACTGGCTGATGATGCTGCTGGCCCTGCTGTTCGCTGCCCGCTTTGTCTGGCTGGCGGCTGGCTAGATCGATCCTCGCAGCTTGTTGCGGATCATCAGCGGCAGCAGCCGAACGCTTTCGCGAAGGCCAGCGCGGCGCACCGAGCGAAGTCCGAGCCCGATGCCTTCCGAGACAGCGCCGAGCGAGATCAGTGACATGGCGGCTGGCCGGCTGATCAGCGCCTCCAGCCGGTCGAGTGCGGCGAGCCGCCGCAGCACCTCGCGCGCCCGGCCGGAGTCGCCGAGCTGCTTGAGCCCCAGGGCAAGCGCGAGCTGGGTGTTGGCATCGGCGACGCCGTGGACCATCGCATGTTCGAAGGACGCCGCTGCGGCCGACCTGTCGCCCATGCGCAGTTGCAGGCACCCCAGATGCGTCCAGTTAGGTCCGCTGGCGGGACTGGCGGCAAGACGCCAGCGCAAGGCGCACAGCGAGGCCGCATCGCGCGGCCCGAGGCCCTCGACGCCGGCCATCTCCTCCGCCGAAACCGCATAGCCGTTGACCGATCCGGTTTCGTGCAGAATGTACTCCAGCAACTCGACATGGCTGGTGAAGAATGGCCGTTCGAAATACGGATGGGCCACGGCCGCTTCCGGCGCGATGCAAGGCAGGTCGCGAGAGAACGTCCCGTAAGGAACCGCGAGCACGGAAAGGCGGTGGCCCTCGATCTCGACATGGCAGCGATGGCCATTCAGGCCATCGATCTTGGCCGGCTCCCAGACAGGATTCAGGCTCGCCAGGAGCTGGTTGAACGCGACCTGTTCGCGGCTGTGATACTCGAGCCGTTGCTGCCAGCGGCCGAAGAAGGCGCGCGTCGCTGGCGTGGAGCGGGCGCGGTAGAAGCCGGCGCAGAGCACGAAGCCCCATTTGGCGACAAGATCGCGGGGAATGCCGTATTCGACCGAGCAGACGATGTCGTCGGGATGATCGCCCAGCAGCGGCCAGGGCGAGCGCTGCCAGAATGCATCGATGTCGGTATGGAGGATGTCGTGGCCGGCATCGAGAAAGCCGCGAAAGAACGCCATGTGGCGCACCAGCAGGGAATGGCGGCTGTCCCGGGAAATCTCCAGCTGAGGCAGTGCCGTCGGCGTGACTCGGTCCAGGGCCAGGCATTGCTCGAACGAGACATCGTCCATGCAGCCGACTTCGAGATCGCCCCACATGTATGGCGCGGACTGGGCCAGCCACAGCCGCAGCAGACGCATGTAGGGTGCGTTCACCGAAGCCACGATCTTCGGGATTTTTTGCGCCTGCATGTGGATTTGATGCCCGGTGCGTTGGAAGAGGTTTTGCCGCCGAGATTTGCATAGCTGGGCGCCCGGGTGAACCCGGTGGCAAACCTGCGCGATGGTATGGGAGAGATTTGGCTGGGGGACTAGGATTCGAACCTAGACTGGCGGAGTCAGAGTCCGCTGTCCTACCGTTAGACGATCCCCCAACGAAGGCGGGCGGAACATAGGGAGAGAGGCGCATCCTGTCAACGCCTTGAGCGGTGTTTCCGCCACCGGAATATCGGTCCTGTCCAGGGTCGCCCCGACGGCCGAATCCGACGCGGCCTTGCGCGCCCGGCAAACCGCGTTACATTGGGGTGAATTCCCAAGTCTTTGAACCGGAGCCCAAAAGTCAGGTGAGTCACGCGGCCGACCATATCCAAGCCAGGCCCGGAAACGGGCAGGGCGCCGGCCGTTGGGGGCATACCTATGCCGCTGTGGACCTGGGCACCAACAACTGCCGGCTGCTGATCGCCAAGCCCACGGGGGCCGGCTTCCGCGTCATCGATTCGTTCTCGCGCATCGTCCGGCTGGGCGAGGGCGTCGCCAACAAGGGCGCGCTGTCGCGGGACGCCATGGACCGCACCATCGAGGCGCTGAAGATCTGCGCCGACAAGATCGAGCGCCGCGGCGTCACCCGCCAGCGCCACGTGGCGACGGCGGCGTGCCGCGCCGCCAGCAACCACGAGGAATTCCTCGACAAGGTGCGCCGCGAGACCGGCCTGAAGCTGCATGTGATCACCCCCGAGGAAGAGGCGCGGCTTGCCGTGTCCGGCTGCATTTCGCTGTTCGACGACGGCTCCGAATTTGCCTTCGTGTTCGACATCGGCGGCGGCAGCACCGAGCTGATCTGGGTTGCCGCGACGCCGGACAAGGCCTGCGACATCCGCGCCTGGACCTCGTTGCCCTGCGGCGTGGTGACGCTTGCCGAGACGTTCGGCGGCCACGAAGTGACCGCCGACCGGTACCGCGAGATGGTCGAATACGTCGAGGCGCTGCTGCGGCCATTCGAGGAGGCCCACCGGCTGCGCGACCGGGTCGCCGGCCACCAGGTGCAGATGATCGGCACCTCGGGCACGGTCACCACCATCGCCGGCATCCATCTGGGCCTGAAACGCTACGACCGCAGCCGGGTCGACGGCATGTGGATCGAGCGCGAGCACATCCACGACATTTCCCGCCGCCTGAGCGGCATGAGCTACGAGGAGCGCATGGCCGAACCCTGCGTCGGCCGCGACCGCGCCGACCTGGTGGTCGCCGGCTGCGCCATCTACGAGGCGATCGCCAACATGTGGCCGTGCGCCAGGCTGCGCGTCGCCGACCGCGGCCTGCGCGAAGGCTTGCTGCTCGACCTGATGATCGACGCCGACTCCGAACAACGCCGGAACGGGCATGGCGCCGCGTCCGCCTAGGGGCTCGCGCCCGAGCGCCCCGGGAAAAGCCGTGATCAAGGGACCCGGAGAGCGGGAGCTGAGCGTGCGGGTGAAATCCGCCTCCGGCCGCACCCTGTCATCGACGCTGTGGCTGCAGCGCCAGCTCAACGATCCTTACGTGGCGGCCGCCAGGCGCGAGGGCTACCGCTCGCGCGCCGCTTACAAGCTGATCGAGATGGACGAGAAGTACCATCTGCTGAAGAAGGGCGCGCGGATCATCGACCTGGGCGCGGCGCCCGGCGGCTGGAGCCAGGTGGCGGTGAAGAAGGCCGGTCCGTCGGGGCGGATCATCGCCATCGACATCAACGCCTTCGATCCCATTCCCGGCGTCGAGATCACCCAGATGGACTTCCTCGACCCCGAAGCGCCCGACCGGCTGATCGCCATGGCCGGCGGTCCTGTCGACCTGGTGATGAGCGACATGGCGGCGTCGGCCTCGGGTCACCGACCGACCGACCACCTGAAGATTATGGCGCTGTGCGAGGCCGCCATCGAGTTCGCGGTGAACGTGCTCGCCCCCGGCGGCAGCTTCGTCGCCAAGGTGCTCAAGGGCGGCACCGAGAACGAATTGCTCGCCATGATGCAGCGGCATTTCAGGTCCGTGCGCCATGCAAAGCCCAAGGCCAGCCGGCAGGACTCCGCCGAAGCGTACGTGGTTGCGACGGGTTTCAATGGGCTTCAGGACACCTGATACTAAAGCAGCCCGCGTTCGCTTGAGCGCGGGAAACTGCTTTAGCACGTTGAAATAGATCATCTTTCCACCTTCAGCGAAGCCGCTGAAGGTGGGATGATCTAGGTCTTGTACCTTAGGGCTCCCGATGTCATATTCCGCGCCACTTCGGCGCAGGCGACCTAGGAGGCCCGATGGACATTCGCGAGGCACTGACTTTCGACGACGTCCTTCTTGTGCCCCGTGAGTCCAGCGTCATGCCCGGCCAGGTCGACACCCGGACCCGTCTCACCCAATCCATCGAGCTTGGCATCCCGCTGCTGTCGGCGGCCATGGACACCGTCACCGAAAGCCGGCTCGCCATCGCCATGGCCCAGGCCGGCGGCATGGGCGTCCTCCACCGCAACATGACCGCGGCGCAGCAGGCCGAGGAAGTCCGGCAGGTGAAGAAGTTCGAATCCGGCATGGTGGTCAACCCCGTCACCATCGAGCCGCACCAGCCGCTGTCGCATGCGCTGGAGCTGATGAAGCATCACCGCATCTCCGGCATTCCCGTCGTCGAGAAGGGCGGCAAGCTGGTCGGTATCCTGACCAACCGCGATGTGCGCTTCGCCACCAACCAGGCGCAGCCGGTCAGCGACCTGATGACCCAACAGGTCATCACCGTGAAAGACAACGTCGATACCCACGATGCGCAAAAGCTGCTGCACCAGCACCGCATCGAGAAGCTGCTGGTGGTCGACGACGCCTATCGCTGCATCGGCCTGATCACGGTCAAGGACATCGAGAAGGCCCAGCTTCACCCCAACGCGTCGAAGGACGCCAAGGGCCGCCTGCGC
Source organism: Rhizobium sp. Q54 (assembly GCA_945907245.1). Lineage (GTDB taxonomy): Bacteria > Pseudomonadota > Alphaproteobacteria > SMXS01 > SMXS01 > RI-34. Next base: position 33,026 of record CAMDTB010000002.1, on the reverse strand, counting down.
GTCGGCGCGGCGGTGACCGTCGGCAACGAGGGTCTGGACCGTGCCGCGGCGCTGGTCGACGCCGAGGTCGACGTGATCGTGGTCGACACAGCCCATGGCCATTCCAGCCGGGTGATCGACACCGTCGAGCGGCTGAAGAAGAACGGCAATGTCGAGGTGATCGCCGGCAACATCGCCACGGCGGACGCCGCGAAGGCGCTGATGGACGCGGGCGCCGACGCGGTGAAGGTCGGCATCGGCCCGGGCTCGATCTGCACCACCCGCATCGTCGCCGGCATCGGCGTGCCGCAACTGACCGCGGTGATGGACGTCGTCAGCGTCGCCCGCAAGGCCGGCATCCCGGTGATCGCCGACGGCGGCATCAAGACCTCGGGCGATGTGGCGAAAGCCATCGCCGCCGGCGCCAACTGCGTCATGGTCGGCTCGCTGCTGGCCGGCACCGAGGAAGCGCCGGGCGAGGTGTTCCTCTATCAGGGCCGCTCCTACAAGGCCTATCGCGGCATGGGCTCGGTGGGCGCCATGGCCCGCGGCTCGGCCGACCGATACTTCCAGGAAGAAGTGAAGGACACCATGAAGCTCGTCCCGGAAGGCGTTGAAGGGCAAGTGCCTTTCAAGGGTCCGACCGGCAGCGTGGTGCACCAGCTCGTCGGCGGCCTGCGCGCCGCCATGGGCTATACGGGCGCGGCGACGGTGCCAGATCTGCAGGAGCGGGCGCAGTTCGTGCGCATCACCAATGCGGGCCTGCGCGAGAGCCACGTCCACGACGTGGTGATCACCCGCGAATCCCCCAACTATCCGGGCTCGTGACCTGAGATGAGGGAAGGCGCCCGCATCCAGGCCGCGATCGACCTGGTTGCGGCGGTCGACGCGTCGACCCGCGACGGCGGCGCCGCCGCCGACACCATCCTGCGCGAGTATTTCAGGCAGCGGCGCTATGCCGGCTCGAAGGACCGGCGCGCCGTCGGCGATTTGCTCTACGCCGTACTGCGCCGGCGCGGCGAGTTGAACTGGCGGCTCGGCGACGCGACTGGCGGCGCGCGGCTCGCGGTGCTGGCCCAGGCCGCGCTGTCCGGCGCCGATCTGTCGACGATGAACGCCGAGTTCGAGGGCGACCCGCACGCGCCGTCGCCGATCGACGAACCGGAAATGGCGCAGCTTCAACAGGTGCTTGCGGCCGATCCTTCAAGCGCGCCATGCTGGGCGCGGCTGAACTTCCCGGCCTGGATCGAGCCGTCGCTTCGCGACCGCTTCGGCGACCGGCTGGAGACGGAGATGGCGGCGCTGGCGGGCAGGGCGCCGCTCGACCTCCGGGTCAACCTGCTGCGCGGCACGCCCGAGGATGCCCTGAAGCTGCTGCCGGAGGCCTCGCGCGGCGGCATGATCTCGACCAGCCTGCGGATGCCGACCAGCGAGGACATCTCCCGCCACATCGCCTATCTGGGCGGCCTGGTCGAGATCCAGGACGAGGCCTCGCAGATCGGAGCCCTGTTGACCGGCGCGGGCAAGGGCATGCAGGTGCTCGATTTGTGCGCCGGCGGCGGCGGCAAGACGCTGGCGATGGCGTCGCAGATGGGCAATTCGGGCCAGATCTATGCCTTCGACACCGACCGGCGCCGGCTGGAGAAGCTGCGCCCGCGGGCCAAGCGGGCTGACGCGCACAATATCCAGTATGTCGACAGCCCGTCCAAGCTGCCGTCCGGCCTCGACCGGGTCGTGCTCGACGTGCCGTGCAGCGGCACCGGCACGTGGCGGCGCAACCCGGAGCTGCGCTGGCGGCTAACGCCGGAGCGGCTCGCCGCACTCACCCGGCTGCAGGACGACCTGCTCGACCGCGGCGCGGCGCTGGTGAAGCCCGGCGGCCAGCTGGTCTACATGACCTGCTCGCTGCTGCCCGAGGAATGCGAGGCCCGCGTCGACGCGTTCGTCGCCCGCAATCCGGCCTTCGCCAGCGTCTCGTGGAAGGAGAACTGGCCGGCCGCGGAAGGCGCGCCGCCCGCGACCCTGTCGCACTGGCCGGACTACCTGGTCCTCAGCCCCGCCGCCCATCAGACCGACGGCTTTTTCGTTGCCGTCCTCGAACGCTCGCCATAGGGTCCAAAAACCATGACTGAACATGTCCTCATCGTCGATTTCGGCTCCCAGGTGACCCAGTTGATCGCCCGCCGCGTGCGCGAGGTCGGCGTCTATTGCGAGATCGTGCCGTTCAACAAGGTCGACGGCATGATCGACGCCTTCGACCCCAAGGGCATCATCCTCTCGGGCAGCCCAGCCAGCGCGAACGCGGACGACGCGCCGCGCATCCCGCAGAAGGTGCTCGACCGGGGCGTGCCGATCTTCGGCATCTGCTATGGCGAGCAGGCGCTATGCGCCCAGCTCGGCGGCTCGGTGGAGAATTCCGACCACCGCGAGTTCGGCCGCGCGTTCCTCACCGTCACCGAACCCTGCGCCCTGTTCGAGGGCGTCTGGGCGCCGGGCGAGCGCCACCAGGTGTGGATGAGCCATGGCGACCGGGTGAACGCGATTCCCGATGGCTTCAAGGTCGTCGGTGTCAGCGACGGCGCGCCGTTCGCCGCCATCGCCGACGAGGCGCGGCGCATCTATGCCGTGCAGTTCCACCCGGAGGTGATGCACACGCCCGACGGCGGCAAGCTGCTGAAGAACTTCGTGCTGAACATCGTCGGCTGCGTCGCCGACTGGTCCATGGCCGCGTTCCTCGAGAGCAAGATCGCCGAGGTGCGCGCTCAGGTGGGAACCGGCAGGGTGATCTGCGGCCTGTCCGGCGGCGTGGATTCCTCGGTGGTCGCCGTGCTGCTGCACGAGGCCATCGGCGACCAGCTGACCTGCGTGTTCGTCGACCACGGCCTGCTGCGCGCCGACGAGGCCGAGCAGGTGGTGAGCCTGTTCCGCGGCCACTACAACATCCAGCTGGTGCATGTGGACGCCGCCGAGCTGTTCCTCGGCAAGCTGGAAGGCGTCAGCGACCCGGAGCAGAAGCGCAAGATCATCGGCGCCACCTTCATCGACGTGTTCGAGGCCGAGGCGAAGAAGATCGGCGGCGCGAAATTCCTCGCCCAGGGCACGCTCTATCCCGACGTGATCGAGAGCGTCTCGTTCGGCGGCGGCCCCAGCGTCACCATCAAGTCGCACCACAATGTCGGCGGCCTGCCGGCGCGAATGAACATGGAGCTGGTCGAGCCGCTGCGCGAGCTGTTCAAGGACGAGGTGCGGGTGCTGGGCCGCGAGCTGGGCCTGCCAGAGACACTGGTCGACCGCCACCCTTTCCCCGGCCCGGGCCTCGCCATCCGCATCCCCGGCGCCATCGAGCGCGACAAGATCGCGCTGCTGCAGAAGGCCGACAAGATCTACCTGGAGGAAATCCGCCGCGCCGGCCTCTACGACGCCATCTGGCAGGCCTTCGCCGTGCTGCTTCCCGTGCGCACCGTGGGCGTGATGGGCGACGAGCGGACCTATGACTATGTGTGTGCGCTGCGGGCGGTGACGTCGACCGACGGCATGACGGCGGATTATTACCCGTTCGAGCACGAGTTCCTGGGCCGGGTGTCGAGCCGCATCATCAACGAGGTGAGGGGCATCAACCGCGTGGTCTACGACGTGACGTCGAAGCCGCCGGGGACGATTGAGTGGGAGTGAGGGGTGTTGCCGGCGAACTGTAAACCGCGCCGGCCTGACGCCGCCCTAGCGGAGCGTCGCTTGAAAGCTGGTCGCCATCAGCGACACATGGGCGTCTAGCGGCGGGCGCAGTTCAAAGGCGCGCGGTTCCCGGGCAAAATTCCACAGGCGTACCAGTCGCCAAACTTCGCGGCAGGCTTCGGCGATATCAAGTTCGTTGCGCGTGATGTGAAACGGCGTGCGTTCCCAGCCATTCGTTGTCTTAACCTCAATCAACCGGCGGTTGCCGTCGGGTTCGAAGCTTTCGATGTCATAGCCGGCGCCATCGCCCTCTACATGAGATGTCCAACGAATTTTGCTAGCAAGATCGGTGCGCCCGGCCGCGCGGAGATTCGCGTGTTCGTGAGCCAGCACACGCTCCTCGCCAGCGCGCCCGAGCGCGCGGTTGCGCGCATCACGCTCGGCGACATCGTACTTCCGCGCGATGGAGTTCATCTGCTCCAGTTCGACAGGAGGCGGCAAGTTCCTGTGCGTCGGTGGTGGCCCGATCCAGAGCGCCGAAGCTTCGGAGAATGCGGGCAACGCGTGATATGGCCCCGCCCGGACCACCGGCGCTAACCATTCCGAGTGCTGCCCAAGCCACCGCACCACTGCGTCGACTAGCGAGGCCTGGAAATTGAACGCGGGCTTGTAGCCGGGAATCCAATCCTCCCCGAGTCCCTTCAATACAGCGCTGATGTTCTGGTGCTTGTATTCGATGGAGCCGCGCGGCCGGTCGATCGCTACTTGAAGCAAGCGATTATGTTCGGCCTTGCTGTATGGTTTTCCAACGATGTCATCGGCCAGCATCGCGAAGTAATCCGCGACGATTGCATCATTCTGCGCATCGGTCCAGTCAGCAGCCATCCGCGATGTTGTCTCTTCGAACTGTCTGGCTCGAACAGTATCGCGACCGTCATGGCTAGGCCAGGGGTCGAGTTTACGGCGCATAGTTGAGGATCGCGAAGGCGACACCTTACAAACCGCTCGTCACGTCCCCGACATGCATGATCCGGTCAGCGAGGTATGGGTGCCGCTTGACCGCGTCGTGGAAGTGGCGATCGGCGGTAACGACCGGATACCCCTCCTGCAACGCCAGCGCCAGGTAGATGCAGTCATAGACCGGATGATCGAGATCGAGCGCGAGGCGCGCGGCGGCTCCGATCAGACTGCTCATGGCAACGGGGACGCCCAAGGGCATTGCCTTCAGGACGCTCATGGCCTCGGCGTAGTCTTCCGCGCTGAAATTGCCGCGGCGGCACATGGCCCACAGCGCATTGCCGACCTCGGCGAAAACAAGCTCCGGCGAAACGCGCGTGATGCCGTCGCGCAGCAGTGCCGTGGCCCGGTCGGAGTGCTCCTCGGCGACAAACCACTTCACCGCGACGCTGGCGTCGATAACATAGCCGGTCATGGGGCGTGATCGCGATCCCGGTCGCCCCGGATAAGGTCCGCGCTGTCGCCGGGAGAGCGGAGGCGCTCGCGCAGCGCGGCGGCACGCTCGGCAAAGGAAACCTCATTCTCCAACAGTGCCGACCGCAGAATTTCGCGGTGCTCGGCCTCCGCTGAACGACCATGTTCCGCGGCGCGCCTCTTCAGGGCCTTGACGACCTGATCGGTGACGTTCCGAACGGTGAGTTGAGCCATCAATCTGCCTTCACTGACATGCCTTCATTGCAGGCAATATAGGCTGGTTGGCTTGAAATGCCAATGGTCCGGCACTTTCCTCCAACAGCATTTCCGACCTTCGGTGACAGGGAAAATGTTACGAAGCCATGCCGTCGGCGATCCGCCAAGTCGGGGCGGCGGCCCTGGGCACGTCGATGCCCGGGCTCGCCGGCCATGGCCGAAGCATGCGTGATTGAAGCCCCTGAGCGCTGGTGTCGTTCACCGTTGCAAGGAATCGCTGTAAGCTGACACCTCCGGGGGGATTGGCCGGTCCGGGTGGAGGGATTTCGCATGGGTCGGGGATCAGCAGGAGTTCTGGCGTTGGCGTGCATCGGCGTTCTGGCGGCCTGCGGCGAGGCGCCGAGCCCCGCCGACCCCGCGTCAGCGGCCAGCCCCGCGACACCCGCCGCAGGTCAGGCAACGGTTTCGGCGTCCGACGCCGGCCAACCGCCCGCGGGCGCGGGGCAGGCGCCGAAGCCGGGCGGCGGCCTTGTCGCCGAGGAATCCGGCCTGGAAGGAACCCTGTCCATCCAGATCCGGTGGGCGTCCGAGATCGTCACCGGAAACCCCAACGAGGGCGTCATGACGCAGGTCTACAAGCGCATCGCGGCGCTTGAATGCCCCGTCACCTCCAGCGGCGAATCCGCTTCCTCCTATTTCGCCACCTACGACAATCCTAACAGCAGCGATCCCTTCGCCGCGACCGGCTCCTACCAGCCCTGGTTCAACGAGGACTGCACCGGAACCCTCAAGATCGACGACACCTATCATCTGGATGACCCGACGATCGCCGGCCCGGAGCCGATCGTCCACACCTCCGGAACCCGCCCGCTCAGCACCGGTGACACGCCGCTCACGGTCGAGACCGACCTGAACCGCGCGCGCACCCGCTACATGTTCCTCTCGCCCAGCGCGGGCGGCTTCCAGCAGCATGAAGCGCCCGGCTATCCGGCCAAGCTCGTCAAGGCGTCCGCGGCGCCCATGGCCGTCATGGATTTCACGCTCGAGGGGCCGATCGGCGGCGGCAAGCGCGAGGTCGCGGTCCAGGGCGGCATGCTGTACGTTGACTGGACGTTCACGCGCGGACGCCCCAAGAACTAGCGCAGACCCGATGCCTGAGTGTTCCGGCCCAGCTCCGGCTCGAACAAGGCCCTGTCCTCGATGACCGAGTCCGCATTCGACGTTGCGCACGGTGCCCGCGCCTGTCAGAACGCGGCATCCATCACGGAGGCACCCATGGCCGGCGACGACGATTATATCTATGACGAGGCCACCGGCGAGTGGCGTCCGGCCGGCGAGGCGGCGCCGCCCGCCGCTGTCGAAGGGATCGTGGTCCGCGACGCGGCCGGGAGCACCCTGGCGGACGGCGACTCGGTCACGCTGATCAAGGACCTGAAGGTGAAGGGCACCAACACGACGCTGAAGCAGGGCACGGTCATCCGGTCGATCCGGCTCACCGCCGACCCGGACGAGATCGACTGCCGCCATAACGGGATCAAGGGCCTCGTCCTGCGCACCGAGTTCGTGCGCAAGCGCTGACCGGAGAGACGGGTCATGAGCCGACGCGACAGCCTCGCCGCCGTGGAGCGCCGGATCCGCCGCCTGGTCGTGCGGCGCGGCTGGCACATGATGAAGGCGGAAAAGCCCGACAAGCGGGTGCTGGCCCATGGCGGCTACATGCTGCGCGATCCGGAAACCCACGCGATCGTGTTCGGCGACAAGGACTATCCCTACTGCGCCGACCTTGACGACATCGAGGCGTTCCTCGACAGCCTCGACGGTGACGGCGAGGCCGACTAGGCGGCCGGCGGCGCGACGATTGCGTTCGCTCAATGCCGGTGCACCGCAACCGCCGCAGAATCGCCCCATAGTCCACGGGCCGAGAGTCGCAGCCATGAATCACGTCAGCTCCATCACGCCGGTCGATCCGGCGCTCGTCGAAAAACGGGCCGCGGCGCTGCCGCGTTACACGTCCTATCCGACCGCCAACCATTTCTCGGCATCGGTCGGTCCGGCCGACTACCGGCGCTGGCTCGGTGAACTGGCCGACGGCACGGCGCTGTCGCTCTACCTGCACATCCCGTTCTGCGACTCGCTGTGCTGGTACTGCGCCTGCAGCACCAAGGCGACGCGGCAATATGCGCCGGTGGAGCGCTATCTGGGTGCGCTCGACGTCGAGATGTCGACGGTCGCCTCGCTGCTGCCGCGCGAGCACGCGGTGCGCCACATCCACTGGGGCGGCGGCTCGCCCGACATCCTGAAGCCCGACGACATCCATCATCTGGGCGCGTCGCTGCACCGGCGGTTCCAGGTCGAGCAGGCAGCAGAGTTCGCCGTCGAGGTGGATCCCCGGCTGATGACGCCCGAGAAGGCCAACGCGCTGGCCGACATCGGCGTCAACCGCATCTCGGTGGGCGTGCAGGACTTCGACCCGGCGGTGCAGGCGGCCATTGGCCGGATGCAGGACTACGAGGTGACCAAGGGCGCCGTGGAGATGTTCCGCGACCGCGGCGTGCGCTCGGTGAACCTGGACCTGGTCTACGGCCTGCCGCACCAGAGCGAGCAGACGCTGCGCGCGACCGTCGACCGGGTGCTGTCGCTGGCGCCGGACCGGATCGCGGTGTTCGGCTATGCGCACCTGCCGCAGCGGGTCGCCAACCAGAAGCTGATCGACGAACAGGCGTTGCCGGGCGCGGTCGAGCGCTTCGCCATGGCGCGGCTGCTGGCCCAGTTGCTGGAGCGGGCAGGCTACCTGGCGCTGGGCCTCGACCATTTCGCCCGGCCGGACGACACGCTGGCCGGCGGGTCGCTCCACCGCAATTTCCAGGGCTATACGACCGACAGGACCGAAACCCTGATCGGCCTGGGCGCGTCCGCCATCGGCCGGCTACCGCAGGGCTATGTGCAGAACGCCGTAGCCGCCCACGACTACGAAGCGCGGGTGGCGGAAGGGCTGGCGACGGTACGGGGCCGGGTGCTGACCGATGACGACCGGGCGCGCGCCTTCGCCATCGAGCGGCTGATGTGCGACTTCGAATTGTCGCTGAGCGAAGTGTCCTACCGCTTCGGCGAGGCGGGAAGGGACGTGCGCGACATCGCCGCCACCATCATCCAGGAGAACGAGGACGGCTTCGTCGAGCCGATGGCCGACCGGCTGCGGCTAACGCCGCGGGGCCGTCCGTTCGTGCGCAACATTTGCGCCCGCTTCGACGCCTACCTGAACCCGCAGGGCGGCGCCAGACACTCGCTGTCGGTGTGACGCCGTAGGCCCCTCCACGCCAGGGCTGCAACCGCGGGCCTCCTCGGCTGCGCTTCCGGCCCAATTCCGCGGTAGAAGCCGACTTGGTCCTGCGCTGGTTCCGGACCATATTCCTGATCCTCGACGAGGCCACCTCGAGCCTGGATTCCGAATCCGAGCACCTCATCCAGCAGGCCATGGAGCGGCTGATGAGGGGGCGTACGTCGATCATCATCGCCCACCGGCTGTCGACGGTGCGCACGCTCGACCGCATCCTGGTGTTCGACGGCGGCCGAATCGTCGAGGACGGCGACCATAGGGCGCTGCTGGGCGACCGGAACGGCATCTACCGCCGGCTGTTCGAGCGGCAGTCCGGCCGCGAAACCGAGCCGGCCATCCTGGTGGATGCATAATTCCGCCGACACCGTGCCCGCCCGTATTTCACCGTGTTATCCTCCCTCTTTTCAAGGGGAGGGATAGATGGGCAACCTGATCGACGACCCCGCCAAGCACAGCTTCCACGACACCGACCTCAGCCCGAAGGTCGCCCATGCGCGGCACGCCCTGGCGATCGACGAAACCCGCCAGAGCTTCATGCCGACGCTGTGGACCAACATCGATGACCGGCCAACCGTGAAGCAGGTGTGGTTCCCCGGTGTGCACAGCGACGTGGGCGGCGGCTACGCGCATTGCGGTCTGTCCGACGGGGCCCTGAAGTGGATGATCGAGGAAGCGCAGGACCTTGGCCTCGTGTTCCGCGACCGGGTGATCGAGCAGGTGCGACCAGATGCGCGCGGCTTGCTGCATGATTCATGCATCGGGTTGTTCGCGCGCCTGAAGACCCGCCCGCGCGAAATCCCCCGGATCGCGCAGGAGGCGCTCGCCAAGGGCCGTCTCCACAGTTCGGCGCTCGACCGTCACCTCTATCCGCCGCTCGATCAGGGCGACTACTGGCCGACGCAGGCGCTATCACCCGGAAAACCCGTGCAGGTCAGCGTCTATGCGCGCGAGCGCTGGAACGCAACCAGCCTGTTCCTGGAGGCAGGCAAGACCTATCGGTTCACCGCGGAGGGCGAGTGGCTCGATGGCTCGATCGCGTGCGGCCCGGGCGGCACCGCCGACGGCCGGTTCGAAGTCGGCGAGATGGTCCACCTGGCCGGCGCCCTGTTCGGCGAGGCGGAAGCGCTGTTCAAGCGGCTTACGCGCAACCAGCAGGCGGATTTCTTCGGCACGCGGCGGCAAGAGCGGTTTCCGTGGTTCTCGCTGGTCGGCACGGTGGCCCATGGCTGGCGTCCCGACGACGACAGGAACACCCTGCCACACCAGACCTTCCTGATCGGCAGGGAGGCGACTTTCACCCCGCTGCTCGACGGCTACCTGCATTGCTTCGCCAACGACGCCTGGCATTTATACGACAACAACCGCGGAAGCGTGCGTCTGACAGTCAGCCTCGCCTAGCCCGCGCAGCGATCCGTCTCGGCCTAGGACTTGCCCGTCGCGGGCTTGACGTCCAGGAAATTGCCCTTGGCGTCGTACCGGCACGTGAAGCTCTTGGTTCGGCCGTCACCGTCGACGTATGTGCCGTTGACGGTCGACGAACCATCCGGGACCGGCATGGCCCTGGTGGATTTCACATAGGTGGGCCGGGCGTCGAACGCCTTGGCCGCCTGGCCGCGGCAATAGGCGCCCATGTTGGCCGCGGCAACGGGTTCCGCGAATACCGGGGCGGCAACCGCGATGGTCAGTGCGCCGGCTATGGTCAGGATGCAGGTTCGTGAAGTCATGTGCTTTCTTCTCCTCGAGTGAAACAAGGCAGACGGCACGTAGCGGAGGCATGCTTCCGCAGGATGGACTTCGGGCCGGAATCCGAAAGCGATCCGGCCAAGCGCATAGATATGGTAGTCCTCCCGTAAAAGGACTCTGCCACTTGTGTCCAATTAACTCAATGACGAATCCATGACAGAGGCGAAGCCAGGAGGCGCCTGAAAGCCCTGCCGTGACCCTAGGCGACCGCGCGGACGATCAGCAGGGCGCCGCCGACAGCAACCGCGTCCTCCATCAGCGCCGCTGGCAGATCGCGGCGGAAGAGGGCGGCGAGGCGCTTGCGGCCTTCATAGCCGCCCAAGGTGCCGATTACCGCGCCGGCGACACCGAGGGCCATGCCCGCAATCGTTGCGCCGACCGCCGAGCCCAGGGCCGCGCCGGAGAATCCGCCGGAGATCAGCCTTGCCGCGAATGCCATCGGGATCTTGCGGCTGGGCGTGACGGGCAGCTTGTCCGTGATCAGTTCGCCAAGGGCAAGAGCGCCGAGCACCCAGGGCGTCACGCTGTGGCCGAGGAAGGCGAACGAGGTCGCCTGGAGCGGCAGCCAGCCGAGATGCGCCGCCCAAGCCACGGCAGCGGGCGCGGTGAAGGTCCGCAGGCCCGAGACCATCCCGAGGAGCAGGGCGAGGAGATAGATCATGGCGGCATCCTAGCGGGCTACGCCGCCGCGGCGCCAACTAATCCACCGACGTCTGCTGGTGCAGGGCCAATTTCCAGTCCTCGCCGCGGCGGACATAGACGCTGGTCGCCAGCACCGTGACAACCTGGCTTTTCCGCCGGGCCGACGCCTTGTAGGTCAACAGTGCGGCATCAGTGTCGAGGCTCATGGAGATGACGTTCGCGATGTCGACGTCCGTCCACTGGTCACCCTCGGCCACTTCCTTGTGGATGGCGTCGATAGCCGCGTCGCGGCCGATGGGTCCGGTCTCGCCAAACACCAGCACCGCTTCCTCGATGAGGTGCCGACGGTATGCGATCGGATCGTTGATCCATAGCGCGCGTTCGATATCGAGAAGCTGGTCCTGCAGGCTCATGGGTCTTCACTCCGGTTCAATTGACACCGCGGAATACCTGAACGCCGCAGGATCACCGTTGATCCGAAGCGCCTACTGCTTCGCGCCGGGCAGCGGCGGACCGCTGAACTCGGCCTCGATCATCACCGAGATCTCGTAACCGACGCCCATGGTCGTGCCGGGCGCCGGGATACCGTAGGCGATTCCGAAGTCCGAACGCTTGAACGTACCTTCCACCGGGAAGCCGAAGCGGGCGTTGGGGTCCATGGGATGGCCTCCATAGCCACCGTTGAAGGTGGCGTCGAGTGTCACCCGCTTGGTCACGCCGTGCAGGGTGAAATCGCCGGTGATCCTGGCCTTGTTGTCGCCGGACGGCTCCACCCTCGTGGATTTGAAGGAGATGGTCGGGTATTTCGCCGTATCGAGCCACTGTTCGCCCTTCAGCGTCTCGGTGAACCCGGCGGGCGGCGAGGGTAGCTCGAGCGAACTGGCGTCGATCGTGGCCTCGACCGTCGCGGCCGTGGGCGTCGCCGGGTCGAACTGTAGTTTGGCGTCGAAGCTGGCGAACCGGGCGGTATAGTTCGAGAAGCCCAGATGGCTGAGCTTGAAGGCCAGGCTGGCGTGGCTCTTGATATTGGCTCGGTCACATTCCTTGTTGGCCGTCGTCCTGAATGGTCTGGAGACAGGTTTCCAGCTGGTCATAGGTGCCGCCGAAGCCCTGTCGCATGGAGTCATGCAACCCCTTGAAGGCGGCCCATTCTGCTGCCGTCGCATCGAGCGGCGCGCTCTGCAGGCGCAGCGTCGTGCGACCGGTATCCTCGCTGAGGGTCACCACGTTGAGGACCTCCAGTGGAAAATCGGCCATGAACGGCGCACGCACGGTTGCGCCCGAGGCATCCGAAAACGCGTTCACCCAGACGATCCGCCGCGGCTCCTCGATCTCGCGATACTCGAACTTGCCCCACAGCTCATAGCCGTCGCCGCCCCGCATGCAATAGTGGAAGCGGCCACCGGGGCGGAAGTCGAGGGTGCCGCTCACCCAGGTCAGGCCCTTTGGGCCCCACCAGCGCGCCAGATGCTCGGCTTCCGAGTGCAGTTTCCACACCAGGCGGCGCGGCGCCTCGAATACGCGGCTGATGATCAGGTTGCTCGCGATGGTCTCAGTGACGTCCGGCATCGCGGTCTCCCTTCTGGATGGCCTGGAGATAGTCGTCGAAGCGGTCCAAGCTCTCGTCCCAGAACTGGCGATAGTGCTGCAGCCAGCCCGACACCTCGCGCAGCGGCCCCGCCTCCAGCCGGACTGGCCGCCACTGCGCCTCCCGTCCGCGGGCGACCAGGCCAGCACGTTCCAGAACCTTCAGATGCTTGGTGATGGCGGGCATGGTCATGTCGAAGGGTTGTGCCAGTTCGGTCACCGAGGCTTCCCCTTTGGTGAGCCGCGCCAGGATCGCCCGCCTGGTGGGATCCGCGAGAGCGGAGAAGGTGGCGCTGAGGCTGTCGGTCGGCACCGAGATGTACCAGTCAGTTAAATTACCCTTTGGTTAAATAAAGAAACCACTCGGCGGTGTCAACCGGATGGATCGGTCATCTTCGTTGGAGTGGCCGCGCGCAGATGCTATGAAGGCGCCGGACGCCCGACCGGGCGGCCGACGCACAGGCGAACGGGGAAGAAGGCATGTCCAAGTTCGAGAGAGAGCGCAACGTCACCGTGCGCGACATCGCGGCGCGCAAGGGCAAGGAGCCGGTGGTCTGCCTGACCGCCTACACCGCGCTCGTCGCCCAGTTGCTGGATCCCTATGTGGACCTGCTGCTGGTCGGCGATTCCGTCGGCATGGTGATCCACGGCCTGCCCAACACGGTGGGCGTGACCATGGAAATGATGATCCTGCATGGCCAGGCGGTGATGCGCGGCGCGCCGCGTGCCTGCATCGTCGTCGACATGCCGTTCGGCAGTTACGAGGCTTCGCCGGAGCAGGCCTTCCTCAACGCATCCCGGATCATGCGCGAAACCGGCTGCGCGGCGGTGAAGCTCGAAGGCGGCCAGGTAATGGCGCCGACCATCGAATTCCTGGTCAAGCGTGGCATCCCGACGATGGCCCATGTCGGCCTGCAGCCGCAGAAGGTGAACATGCACGGCTATGCGGCCAAGGGCCGGCGGCGCGCCGAATGGGAAGACGTGATCGACGACGCCAAGGCGGTCGCCGAGGCGGGTGCGTTCGCCACCGTGCTCGAGGCGGTCGCTGCGGAACTGGGCGAGAAAGTCACCCAGAGCGTGCCCAACGTGGTCATCGGCATCGGCGGCGGGGCAGGGACCGATGGCCAGATCCTGGTCACCGAGGACATGATCGGCCTGTTCGCGACCACGCCGACCTTCGTCAAGCGCTATGCAGAATGGGGCGCGGCAATCGACGAGGCGGCGGCCCACTATGCCGAAGAAGTAAAGGCCCGGCGCTTCCCGGCGCGCGAGCATACATATTCCATGCGGGATTAGCCCCGCGACGCGGTTTCCGGCCGCCTCAGCGTTTGCGATCCCACGGGCCGCAAGCTAAGGTAGCCGCCCGTTCCCGAGTAGGAGGTTACTGAGTGAGCGACATCTTCCGCGAAGTCGATGAAGAAGTCCGCCAAGAGCAGGTCATCACTTTCCTGAAGCGTTATGGAAAGTACCTGGCGGCCGTCATCGTCCTGGCCATCGCCCTTGTCGCAGGATACCGCTACCTCGAGACCCGGCAGCATCGCGAACACGCCGCGCAGGGCGACGCCTACGATGCGGCGGTGGCGCTGGTGGATGACGCCAAGCCCGCCGAAGCGCTGCCCAAGCTGCAGGCGGTCTCCAAGGAAGGCGGTGCCGACAGCTATGGCCTGCTGGCGCGTTTCCGCGTCGCCGAACTGCAGAACCAGGCCAAGGACACCAAGGCCGCGCAGGCGACCTACGATGCCATCGCCGCGGATTCGGGCGTCGACAAGGTTTACCGCGACCTGGCCGCCTACTATGCCGCGTCGCTGCTGCTGGAAAGCGGCGGCGGTCCCGAGCTCGAGAAGCGGGTCCATGCCATGTCCGGCGACGACAATGTCTGGCATCTGTCGGTCGAGGAACTCAAGGGCCTGAACCACTACAAGATGGATCAGCGCGACGCCGCGGTGAAGACGTTCAAGGAATTGCTGGAGAAGGCGCCGGCTGATTCCGGCTTCAAGCTGAGGGCGCAACAGATGCTGGCCGTCCTCGGCGTCCCGGCCGACGAAATCCAGACTGAAAACAAGACCAAGTAGGTGGTGCGCCTGATGCCGATGTCCCGTCGCAATTCCGGTTATACGCGCAGCGTCGGCTGGACCGCCGTCACGGCGGTCGCGTTGCTCGCCCTGCTTTCCTCCTGCGGTGGCAAGGAGAAGAAGATCGTCCTCGAGGGCGAGCGCAAGTCCATCGTCGAACTGAACGACGTGGTCACGCCCGACGAAGCGCTGAAGGCGGTGCCGGTGACGCTGCCGCAGCCCTACGCCAACCCGGAATGGCCGCAGGCCGGCGGCTACGCTACCCACGCCATGCACCATCTCGCGCTCGGCTCATCGCCGCGTATCATCTGGCGCGCCCGTGTGGAAGGGTCCACCGCAAACCGCAACCTGCTCTCGCAGCCAGTCGTCGCGCAGGGCATGGTGTTCGCGCTCGGCTCGGGCTGGGAAATTTCCGCGTTCAGCGCCGACAGCGGCGCGGTTGCCTGGCGCCAGCGGCTGAAGGCGCCCAAGGAAAAAGAAAAGGAAGACACCGCCTCGGGCGGCGGCGTCGCCTACGAAAACGGCAAGCTCTACGTGACACTGGGCACCGGCGAGGCGCTCGCGCTCGATCCGCGCACCGGGGGCGAGTTGTGGCGGGTGAAGTTCGACGTGGCGCTGCGCGGCGCGCCGACGGCCTCGGAAGGCTTCGTCTACGTCACCACCCACGACAACCAGCTCTACGCGCTCAATGCGGAGACCGGCGCCACGGTGTGGACACATGTGGCCATCGCCGAAGCGGCTGGCCTGGTGGGCTCAGCCAGCCCGGCGGTGATCGGCGGCACGGTCGTCGCCGCCTTCTCGTCCGGCGAACTGTTCGCGCTCCAGTCCAGCAACGGCCGCGTCGCCTGGGCGGATTCGCTCACCCGGGTCGGCCGCATGACCGCTCTGTCGACGCTCAACGACATCGACGGCTCGCCGGTCATCGACCGCGGCGCGGTATTCGCGGTGGGCCATTCCGGGCGCATGGCCTCGATCGACCTGACCACCGGCTCGCGGCTGTGGGAGAACGACGTCCCGAGCGCCCAGAAGATCTGGGTGGCGGGCGACTACCTCTATGTGGTGACCGCCGACAACCAGCTGATGTGCCTGTCGCGCCGGACCGGCAAGGCGAAGTGGGTCACCGACATGCTGCGCTACAAGAAGAACAACAAGAAGAAGGCGTTGATCACCTGGACCGGCCCGGTGCTGGCGGGAGACCGCCTGCTGGTCGTCACCAACAACGGCATGCTGGCGTCGTTCTCGCCCTATACCGGCGAATTTCTCGGCGGTATCGAGATTCCCAGCAAGAAGAACTACATCGAACCCGTGGTCGCCAACGGCACCCTCTATCTGATGGGTGACGATGGCGAACTGCTGGCGATGCGGTAACGATGCGGAGATGTCCTTTACCGCAGCCATTATCGGCCGACCCAATGTCGGCAAATCGACGCTCTTCAACCGGCTGACCGGCAGGCGCCTGGCGCTGGTCGACGACCGGCCGGGCGTCACCCGCGACCGCCGCGAAGCAGCGGCGCGCATCGCCGGGCTCGAGTTCACCCTGATCGATACCGCCGGCCTGGAGGATGTCCACGACGACTCCATGGAAGCGCGCATGCGGCAGCAGACCGAACGCGCCGTCGAATCCGCTGACGTGGTCATGTTCATGATCGACGCCCGCGCGGGCGTCACGCCACTCGACGAGCATTTCGCACAGTGGCTGCGCCAGACCGGCAAGCCGGTCGTCGTGGTCGCCAACAAGGCCGAAGGCTCCGCGGGCGAGAGCGGCTATCTCGAGGCCTTCGGGCTCGGCCTCGGGACGCCGGTGCAGATTTCCGCCGAGCATGGCCAGGGCATGGGCGAACTCTACGACGCGCTGTCCGAGCATGCCGAAATCATCGTTCCGAACGAGTACGGCGAGGAAGATGACGCCGACCATGAGGACGGCGTCCTGCATCTCGCCATCATCGGCCGACCGAATGCCGGCAAGTCGACGCTGATCAATACCCTGATCGGCGAGGAACGGCTGCTGGCCGGGCCGGAAGCCGGGCTGACCCGGGATTCGATTTCGGTCGAATGGGAGTACGACGGCAAGCGGATCAAGCTGTTCGACACCGCTGGCATGCGCCGCAAGGCGCGGGTGATCGACAAGCTGGAGAAGATGTCGGTCGCCGACGGCCTGCGCGCGGTCAAGTTCGCCCAGATCGTCGTATTGCTGGTCGACGCCACGTCGCCGCTCGACCGGCAGGAGCGGGTCCTCGCCAGCCTGGTGGCCCGCGAGGGCAGGGCGCTGGTCGTCGCGCTCAACAAGTGGGACCTGGTCGAGAACAAGAAAGAGGTTCTCAAGGAAGTCGAGGACATGCTCGACCTCGACATGCCTGAAATCCGCGGCGTGCAACTCGTGCAGTTTTCCGCCCTGACCGGCCGCGGCCTCGATACGCTGATGCCGGCGGTGATGAAGGCCTACGACGCGTGGGACAGCCGCATCTCGACGGCCCGGCTCAATCGCTGGCTCGACGGCGCCATCCAGGCGCATCCGCCGCCGGCCCCGTCGGGCCGCCGCTTGAAGCTGCGCTACATGACCCAGGTCAAGGCGCGGCCGCCGACCTTCGTATGTTTTTGCTCGCGTCCGGACGATGTGCCGGAGTCCTATATCCGCTACCTGCAGAACGGCCTGCGCGACACGTTCAACATGTGGGGCACGCCGATCCGCATCCGGCTGAAGAAATCGGACAACCCGTTCGCCGACAAGGACTGAACCGGCTCGCGACCGTCAAGTCACTGGCACGCGGACGGCGGCGAATAAATCCGGCTCGCCAGCCGCCGAAAGCAACCGGCGTCTTATAAGGAATAGTGACCGGGCTTCGCATGGGCGGCGGCCGCGGACACAAGGATGAAGCCGGTACACCCGATATGTTGGCTGGAAAATGCGTTGTGGCGATTGCGGCCGGTCTGATGGCCTCGTTGGCTGCTGACGGGGCGCAGGCGTCCGAGACGCCGCCGGACATCCTGACGTCCTATGCGGCGTGCACGGACCGCGAAGCCGACTCTGCCGCCAGGCTCGGCTATTGCACGAGCCTGGTTTCGCTTGTCGAAGCGGGAAATCTCACACGCGCCGAGTTCCGCTTGCGCGATCCCTACGTGGCCCGCGCTTCGATCCATCACGATGCGAACCGCAATCAGGAGGCGTTGTCGGACCTGGACAAGGCCGTCCACCGTCTGCAGATCGACTCCGGCAAGCCACTTGGGAAGAAACGAGACGTGTTTCCCGATTACTATGTCTATCTGCTGCGGGGGCAGGTGCAATTCGAGCTTGGCCGGTATGAGGCGGCGATCGGCAGCCTGCAACAGGCGGAAAGCCTGACTCGCGTCGGCAAGATCGGCAAGTCGGCCCGCAAACAGGCACAAGTCCAGATCGACATCTTGAGCGGCGCCGCCTATGGCCGCATCGGCCGCATGAGCGAAGGGCTTTATGCTGTCGACAAGGCCATCGCGCAAGACCGTGGATCGGCGGCGGCTTACCGCACCCGGGCGGAGATCTACGAGGCGATGGGACAAACCGAGGCGGCGGCAGCCGATAAAGTCAGAGCTGCGGATCTTTCCGACTAACGCGTTTCCCGCCAGTTCACCAACTCGCCCTGACCGGTCCAGTCGGGCGACACCATCCGGACGATGCTGGGGGCGATGTCGGCCGGCATCGGCAGGGTTGCGGGATCTTCGCCCGGCATGGCTTTCGCGCGCATGGCGGTGCGGGTGCGGCCCGGATTCAGCAGGTTGACGCGCATCGGCGTGCCGTCGAGCTCTTCGGCGTAGGTCTTGACCATCATGTCGAGGCCGGCCTTCGAAACCGCATAGGCGCCCCAATAGGCGCGCGGCACATGTCCCAGCGTCGCGGAGATGAACAGCGCCCGGCCGGCCTCCGAAGCCCGCAGCAGCGGATCGAACGCGCGGATCAGGCGCCAGTTGGCGGTCAGGTTCACCTGCATCACCTCGTCCCACACCTTGGGCGCAATGTGGTGCATGGGCGCCAGCTCACCGAGGATACCGGCATTGCCGACGAGGATGTCGAGCCGACCCCAGCGCTCGTGAACGGCGCCGCCGACCCGGTCGATGAGATCGCCCTGTTTCAGGTCGAGCGGGGTCAGGGTCGCCGAACCGCCTGCCGCCTGTATCTCGTCGTCGAGTTCCTCGAGGGCGCCGACGGTGCGGGCGACGGCGATGACATGCGCCCCGGCCTTCGCCAGCGCCAGCGCGGCCTGATAGCCGATGCCTCGCGAGGCGCCTGTCACCAGCGCGATCTTTCCCGACAATGGCTGGGTCATGCTTCCGCGAGCAGCGAGAGCTGGGACTGCTGGCCGCCGTCATGGTCGACCAGACGGATCGGATACTCGCCCGAGAAGCAGGCGTCGCAATATTGCGGCTGGCGCGCGTCGCGGCCGGTCTCGCCCACGGCACGGTAAAGGCCGTCCATGGAGAGGAAGGCGAGGCTGTCGACGCCGATCAGCCGCGCCATGTCGTCGACGCTCATGCGCGCCGCCAGCAGCTTGTGCCGCTCAGGCGTATCGACACCATAGAAGCAGGAATGGGTCGTCGGCGGGCTGGCGATGCGCATGTGCACCTCCCGGGCGCCCGCGCTGCGGATCATTTCCACGATCTTGATCGAGGTGGTGCCGCGCACGATGCTGTCGTCCACCAGGATCACCCGCTTGCCGGCGATCTGCGCCTTGTTGGCGTTGTGTTTCAGGCGCACGCCGAGGTGGCGGATCGAATCCGTCGGTTCGATGAAGGTCCGACCCACATAGTGGTTGCGGATGATCCCCAGCTCAAAGGGGATGCCGGACTCCTGGGAATAGCCGATCGCCGCCGGTGTGCCGGAATCGGGAACCGGGATCACCAGGTCGGCGTCGACCGGCATTTCCCGCGACAGCTCGGCGCCGATGCGCTTGCGAATCTCATAGACGCTGCCGTTGCTGGTCAGCGTGTCCGGACGCGAGAAATAGATGTTCTCGAAAATGCAGGGCCGGGCCTTCAGCTGCGGGAACGGGTGCAGGCTCTGAATGCCGTTTTCGGTGAAGACGATCATCTCGCCCGGTTCGATCTCGCGGACATATTTGGCGCCGATGATGTCGAAGGCGACAGATTCGGAGGCAAGCACCGGCACGCCGCCCTCCATCTCGCCCAGCACCAATGGGCGGATGCCGAGCGGATCGCGGATGCCGATCATCTTCTTCTGGGTCAGGATGACCAGCGAATAGGCGCCTTCGATCTGGCGCAGCGCATCGACCACCCGGTCGACCAGGCGCGGCTGCTGGCTCAGCGCCACCAGGTGGATGATCACCTCGGTGTCGGAACTGGCTTGGAAGATGGCGCCCTTGCTCACAAGCATGCGCCGCAGGGTCATGGCGTTGGTCAGGTTGCCATTGTGCCCGATGGCGAAACCGCCGCCCGACAATTCGGCGAACAGCGGCTGCACATTACGCAGCACGGTCCCGCCCGACGTGGAATAGCGGTTGTGGCCGATCGCCGAGTCACCGGGGAGCGAGGCGATGACGCTTTCTGAACTCAACGTGTCTCCGACAAGGCCCAGCGCACGCTCGGAATGGAACTGCTTGCCGTCGTAGCTGACCACGCCAGCCGCTTCCTGGCCGCGGTGCTGCAAGGCATGCAGGCCCAGCACCGTCAACGCGGCGGCGTCCGGATGGCCATAAATCCCGAATACGCCGCACTCCTCGTGCAGCTTGTCGTCGTCGAATGGATTGGTGGATACCGTCACTTCGGCCCTGACTCCGCCGGTTGCCTCTCTAGCAGGTTCGGTATCTGCTGTCGTGCGGGTGTATAGCTCGATTCCCCGACCATGTCAGTTCCCGAATGCACCTACAGCACCCCCGATTCCTCGCGGGAGTCCTGTCGTTTTTCCTTGGGGGCAGGCCGCATCTTCTCCGGCACTAGACGTTCGATCGCCGCCGCCGCGGCCCTTACATGGGGCAACAACCGGGAACTTTCCACCCATTTGGCGTCCGTCTTTTCCTCGTCGCCTCCTTCATCGTAAAGACCGATGACGTGGACCGTGGCGATGTAGACCAGCGCCACCACCACGCCGCCCCGCAGGATACCGAAGACGATCCCCAGCATCCGGTTGGCCGGGCCCAGCAAGCTGGCGCGCTTGGTGTTGCGCGACAGGTAGCCCGCGACGATCAGCAACGCCACCAGGGCCAGGATGAACAGGCCGGCTCCGGCAATGATACCCGCCCATTGCGGATCGTCGATCCAGCGCTCGAGCAGCTTCTTGGCCGGATCGAAGAAGGTGAGGGCGATCCAGCCCGCGCCGATCCATGCCGCCAGCGACAGGATCTCGCGGACGAGGCCCCGATACATGCCGATGATCGCCGACAATCCGACCACGGCGACGATGACGATATCGAGAGTGGCGATACTTTCCATGGACCCTCAGGACAGGAACAGGTCTTTGACGGCCTGCAGCTTTTCAAGTTCGGTCAGGCGCAGGCTGGACTTGGCGGTCTTCGACGACTGCGGCAGCCAGGCCCGGGCAAAACCCAGCTTCTCGGCCTCCTTCAGACGCGCGTCGGACTGCGCCACCGGCCTGACCTCGCCGGCGAGGCTGATCTCGCCGAAGATCACCGTTTCAGCCGGCACGGGAATGTCGGTCAGCGACGACACCAGGGCCGCGGCCACCGCAAGGTCGGCGGCCGGTTCGGTCACCCTAAGGCCGCCGGCCACGTTGAGGTAGACATCCTGGCCGCCGAAGCCCAGGCCGCAACGGGCGTCGAGCACCGCCATCACCATGGCGAGCCGCCCGGTATCCCAGCCGACCACGGCGCGACGCGGCGTAGCGAGCGGCGAGGGCGCGACCAGCGCCTGGATCTCGACCAGCACCGGCCGGGTGCCCTCGATGCCGGCGAACACCGCCGCGCCGCTCACCGGCTCGCGCCGGTTGGTCAGGAACAGGGCGGACGGGTTAGGCACCTCGGCCAGACCCTTGTCGGTCATCTCGAACACGCCGATCTCATCGGTCCCGCCATAGCGGTTCTTCACCGCCCGGAGGATGCGGAACTGGTGGCCACGCTCGCCCTCGAAATACAGCACGGTGTCGACCATGTGCTCGAGCACGCGCGGGCCAGCGATCTGGCCGTCCTTGGTCACGTGGCCGACGAGGATGACGGTGCAGCCGCGCCGCTTGGCGAAGCGGATCAGCTCCTGGGCACAGGCGCGCACCTGGCTGACCGAGCCGGGCGCCGATTCGACGTTGTCGGCGAACACGGTCTGAATCGAATCGATCACCACGACCTGGGGCCGGCGCGCTTCCAGCGTGGTCAGGATGTTGCGCAAGCTGGTCTCGGAACCCAGTTCCAGCGGCGAGTCCGCCAGCCCCAGCCTGACCGCCCGCGAGCGAATCTGGGCGGCGGCTTCCTCTCCTGAGATGTAGACGCAGGCAACGCCGCGCTTGGCCAGCAGCGCGGCCGCCTGCAGCAGGATGGTGGACTTGCCGATGCCCGGATCGCCGCCAACCAGCAAGGCCGAGCCCGGCACCAGCCCGCCGCCGCAGGCCCGATCGAACTCGGCGATGCCGGTGATCAGGCGCGGCGCCTGCTCGGTCTCGCCAGTCAGGCCGGTCAACTCGATGACGTTGCCCTTGCCGATGGTCAGGCCGCGCGGGATCGGCTCGGCGCCGATCTCCTGGACGATGGTGTTCCATTCGCCGCAGCCGTCACACTTGCCCTGCCACTTGCGGTAGAACGTGCCGCAGTTCTGGCAGACGAAGTTTTCCGCGGTCTTTGCCACCTACTGTCTCCGCACGGCCATGGTGATCGGCCCTTCGGCGCGGCCGTGGATGAACTGCTCCACATAGGGGTTGCCGGAACGGTCGACCTCGGCCGCCGGTCCGATCCAGATGATCTTGCCGCCATGCAGCATGCCGATGCGGTCGGCGATCTTGCGAGCGCTGGCCATGTCGTGGGTGATGGTGAGCGCGGTCGCGCCCATTTCGCGGACCCGCTCAATGATCAGCTTGTTGATGACGTCGGCCATGATCGGGTCGAGGCCGGCGGTCGGCTCGTCGAAGAAGATGATCTCCGGGTTGGTCGCGATGGCGCGGGCGAGCGCCACGCGCTTTTGCATGCCGCCCGACAGCTCGGCGGGCCGCAGATCGCCGACCTCCGGTCCGAGACCGACCTTCGCGAGGATCTCGACAGCCTTGGCGCGCGCGTCGCGCTTGCTCATCCGCTGGGCCGAGATCAGCCCGAACGAGACGTTGCGCCAGACCCGCAGGCTGTCGAACAGCGCGCCGCCCTGGAACAGCATGCCGAAGCGCCGCAACAGCTGCTCGCGCTCGCGGCCATGGACATGGGTGATGTCCTGCCCGTCGAGCAGGATGCGCCCGCTGTCGGGCTGGATCAGGCCCAGCACGCATTTGAGCATCACCGACTTGCCCGTGCCGGAGCCACCCATGACCACGACGGATTCGCCGGCATCGACGTCAAGGTTGACGCCGTCGAGCACGACCTTGGCGCCGAAGCGCTTGTGTATGTGCTGCAGGCTGAGCTTGGGCGTGGCCATCAGTCGGTGAACACGATGGAGGTGATGATGTAATTGGCGGCCAGGATGAGAATCGACGCGGAGACCACTGCGTTGGTGGTCGCGCGGCCGACGCCCTGCGCGCCGCCGCTGCTGTTGAAGCCCTGGTAGCAGCCCATCAGCGCGATGATGAAGCCGAACACGCCGGCCTTGATCAGGCCCGAGATCACGTCCCAGGTCTCTAGGAAGTCGACGGTCCGCTGCAGGTAGCCCACCGAGTTGTACTCGAGCACGGTGGTCGCCAGCGCCCAGCCGCCCATCACGCCGATGATGTCACCGATCAGCACGAGGATGGGCAGCATCAGCGTCGCGGCCAGCACGCGTGGCGCGATCAGGTAACGGAACGGGTTGGTGGCGAGGGTGGTGAGGGCATCGATCTGCTCGGTGACCCGCATGGTGCCAAGTTCTGCGGCCATGGCGGCCGAGACTCGGCCGGCCACCATCAGGCTGGCGATCACCGGGCCCAGTTCCCGGGTGATGCCGAATACGACAATCGTCGGTACCGTCGATTCGGCGTTGAACCGGCCGGTGCCGATATAGATCTGCTGCGCCAGCACGGCGCCGGTGAACAGGGCGGTGAGCCCGACGACGGGCAGGGAATAGAAGCCCACCGACAGCAGCTGCCGGCCCAGATTGGCGAAGTAGAAGGGCGGCGTGAACACCGCGAGGATCGACTGGGCAGCAAAGATGCAAAGCCGGCCCACGTCGGCCAGGAATTCCAGCGTGGCGCGGCCGACATTGGCGACGGGATTGGTGACTGTGGTCAAAACGTGCGATCCGGCAAGTGGTCCATCTCCGCGAGATCGCCGAACTTGGTGGTTTCCTTGGTGAAGTGCAAGCGCGCGACGCCGGTGGGGCCGTGACGCTGCTTGCCGATGATCACCTCGGCCACGCCGCGGATGCGTTCGCCGCGCTCCAGCCACTCCTGGTGGGCGGGCGTGCCCATCTCGGGCTGGCGGCGCTCGTGGTAGTACTCGTCGCGGTAGACGAACATGACCACGTCGGCGTCCTGCTCGATGGAGCCGGATTCGCGCAGATCGGCAAGCTGGGGCCGCTTGTCCTCGCGCTGCTCGACCGAGCGGCTGAGCTGCGACAGGGCCAGCACTGGAACGTTAAGTGTTTTCGCCAAGGCCTTGAGGCCACGGGTGATTTCGGAAACCTCCTGCACCCGGTTCTCGGTCTTCTGATGGCCGGATGGACGGGCAAGCTGCAGGTAGTCGATCACCACCATGCCGAGATTGTGCTGACGCTTGAGCCGCCGCGCCCGCGACATCACGCCGGCAATCGACAGCGCCGGCGTGTCGTCGATGAACAGCGGGATATCCTCGATCTCCTGGGACGCGCGGACGAGGGCGCGGAACTGGTCCGAGGTCATGTCGCCCCGGCGCAGCTTCTCCGACGGAATTTCCGCCTGCTCCGACAGCATGCGGGCGGCGAGTTGCTCGGCCGACATTTCCAGCGAGAAGAAGCCGACCACCGCGCCGCCGCCTTTCGCCGGATCCTCGCCCTCGAGCTTGGAGCGCTGCCAGCGCCGCGCCGCGTTGAAGGCGATGTTGGTGGCCAGCGCCGTCTTGCCCATGGACGGGCGCCCGGCGAGGATGATCAAGTCCGACCTGTGCAGGCCGCCCAGCAGGTCGTCCATGGCGCGCATGCCGGTGGAGACGCCGGTCAGCTTGCCCTCGCGCTTGTGGGCCGCCTCGATGTTCTCGATGGCGATGCCGAGCGAACGGGAGAACGGCTTGAAGCCTTCTTCCGCCTGGCCGCTCTCGGCAAGGTTGAACAGCTTCTGCTCGACATGCTCGATCTGATGGATGGCCGGGTTTTCGGTATCGCCGTCGGTGGCGTTCTGAACGGTTTCCTCGCCGATCAGGATCAGCTGGCGGCGCAGCGACAGGTCGTAGATCGTCCGGCCATATTCCTCGGCATGGAGCAAGGAGGTCGCGGCGGCGGCGAGTCGGGCCAGATATTGCGGTCCGCCCACTTCCTTGAGTCCCGGGTCTGCCTCAAGGTAGGTCTTCAGGGTGGCGGGAATCGCCAGCTGGCCTCGTTCGATCAGCCGCATGGCCGTGGCGTAGATGCGCTGATGCAGCGGGTCGAAGAAGTGATCCGACGTCAGGAACGACACCCGGTTGGAGGCGTCGTTGTTGACGAGGATCGCGCCCAGAAGCGCCTGTTCCACCTCCAGATTGTGGGGCAGACCAGTATAGCCCTGCGGCGCGTCGAGGCCGGCAAGCTGGGCGCTATCCTGAAATCCTGACGGCATGGGCGCGTATCCTCGTTGGCTTGAGCGGAAGACTCGCCATTGAGCACGACCGCAGGCACCCCGTCACGTGAACATATCAGGAACTCGATTTCCTACACAGGGGATTTATCCACAGGTGTGGAAAAACGGGGACAGGTGATCGAACCGGGTGGCGATGACCATGCCCGACGACGAACTCAACGCCGGGAAGGGCGCCGTGGGTCCCATGGTCCCACGAGTTTCTCGTCGGTGTCGCCCAAGGCGAGTCTGGAAAGGCTGCTCAGGCCGCCTGGACGATGAAGCTGCGCCGGTGGTGCGCGAAGCGCCACGCGCCGTCCGTATCCCTGACGAACCTGTCCTCCAGCTTGCAGAGCGAGTCCGGCGTCAGGTCGGCCCGCGGCTGCGACGCGTCGAAGGCGAACACCGTCATCACGGACGTACAGTGCACCTCACGCTCCGACACGTGCCGGAAGACGGAATTCGACAGCGCGTGGAGGGTGCGGCGGGTGGGCGCGCCGCCGGCCCGGGATGCCAGGAACTCGCGGATCTGCGTGCGGCCGCTGAAGGTGTGCGGCACAGCCTCCATCACGCCGTCCTCGGCGAACAACTCGACGAGTTCGAGCGAGCGGTTGTCGTCGATCAGGTGAATGAACACCGTCAGTACGTTGGCGCACGCCAGCTGCGCGGCAATCTGCGACGGCGACAGCTCGGCGCCGGCCGTTTCAACCTGATAATCCATTGGGTTCCCCTGTTGATCGATCGACCAGAATTAGCCGTGATCCACGTATTCCCACAAGCGCGAAAGGTGCTCCGCCGAAGGGGGGCAGACGAAAAGAAAGGCGGCTTGCGCCGCCCTTCGGGAGTTTCCTCAGTTTTCTTGTTTTTGTTTTGTTGTTGGAGACGCTGGTTCAGGTCGTCTTCCTTTTTTAAGGCCTATTCGTCTTCTTCCGGCTCGTCCTCGCTCAGGTCATCGGAGGCATGACGGGCGAGTTCCTCGCTCTCGAACACGTCCTCGGCGGCGGCGGCTTCGGGCTTGCGGTCCATGTTGCTGGCGTCGGCCTCGGAACGGGCGACGACAACGGCCACGGTGATGGCGACTTCCGGGTGCAGGAACACGCGGATTTCGTGACGGCCGGTGGTCTTGATCGGACGGTCCAGGTCGACCTGGTTCCGCTCGACCGTGTAGCCGGCTTCCTTCAGCGCGTCCGAGATGTCACGCGGGCTGACCGAACCGTAGAGATGATCGCTCTCGCCGGCCTGGCGCAGGATGACGACACGGGCGCCGTCCATCTTCTCGGCGACGGCTTCGGCGTCCTTGCGGCGCTCCAGGTTCGACGCCTCGAGCTGGGCGCGACGCGCCTTGAAGGATTCGAGGTTGGTGGCGGTGGCGCGCAGCGCCTTCTTCTTCGGCAGCAGGAAATTGCGGGCGAAGCCATCCTTTACGGTGACCACGTCGCCCATCTGGCCGAGCTTTTCGACCCGCTCAAGCAGTACGACTTGCATCGGGCTCTCCTATTGCAGCACGTAGGGAAGCAGGGCGATGTTGCGGGCGCGCTTGATGGCGCGGGCAAGCTCACGCTGCTTCTTGGCCGAGACGGCCGTGATGCGGCTGGGGACGATCTTGCCGCGCTCGGAAACGTAACGCTGCAGCAGTTTTACGTCCTTGTAATCGATCTTCGGCGCGTTCGGGCCGGTAAACGGGCAGCTCTTGCGACGGCGGAAGAACGGGCGGCGCGCGGTGCGCGGACGGGCGGCGGATGACATTAGAAGCGTCCTCCTTCACGACCGCCGCGGCGGTCGTCACGATCGTCGCGGCTGCGCAGAACCGGCGAGGGCTCCACATCCAACTCTTCGACGCGGATGGTCATGGCGCGGATGACGTCCTCGTTGATTTTCTCGAGGCGCTCCATCTCCGACACCGCGGCAGGCGGCGCGTCGATGTTCATCATGACGTAATGGCCCTTCCGGTTCTTCTTGATCCGGTAGGCGAGGGTCCGAAGGCCCCAGTTTTCGGTCTTGGTGACCTGACCGCCGTTGGCGGTGATGATGCCGGCGAATTCTTCCGCCAGCTGGTCGACCGCCTGGCTGGAAATATCCTGCCGCGCGATCAGCACGTGCTCGTAGTAAGCCATATGGACTCCTTCTGGCTGTTACACTGCCTGCCGCCATGGGGCCGCACAGGCATAGCCGGCATGTACCGGCAAGGAGCGAAGGCGCGCACTATACGGAAAATGTTTGCGCTGGCAAGCCTGCACTGCATTCTCTGTCACGCGCTTGACACGAGACGGGGAGGCGTTATCTGTGGCGCGCTTCCTGGGGACCCGCAACAACGGATCGGACCACCATGACCCGAGCATTCACCTTTCCCGGCCAGGGTAGCCAGGCCGTCGGCATGGGCCAGGCGCTGGCCGAGGCTTCGGCCACGGCGCGCGAGGTGTTCCAGGAGGTCGACGAGGCGCTGGGCCAGAGCCTGTCGAAGCTGATGTTCACCGGGCCCGAGGACCAGCTCATCCTGACCGAGAACGCCCAGCCCGCGCTGATGGCGGTGAGCGTAGCGGTCATGCGCATCCTCGAGAAGGAAGCCGGCGTCAACCTGGCGCAGAAGGCGCGCTTCGTCGCCGGACACTCGCTGGGCGAATATTCGGCGCTGGCCGCCGCCGGCAGCTTCACCCTGGCCGACACCGCCCGGCTGCTGAAGCGCCGCGGGCTGGCGATGCAGCGCGCCGTACCCGTCGGCGTCGGCGCCATGGCGGCGCTGCTCGGCGTCGACCTGGACACGGCCCGCGAGATCGCGGCCGAGGCGGCGCAGGGACAGGTGTGCACCGCCGCCAACGACAACGCGCCGGGGCAGGTGGTGATCAGCGGTCACCGCGAGGCCATCGAGCGCGCCATCGAAATCGGCAAGGAGAAGGGCGCCCGCCGCTCCATGCTGCTGCCGGTCAGCGCGCCATTCCACTGCGCGCTGATGGCGCCCGCCGCCGATGAAATGGCCGAGGCGCTGGCCGCCGTGACCATCAAGGCGCCCGCCGTGCCGCTGGTCGCCAACATCACCGCCTCGCAGGTGTCCGACCCGAACGAAATCCGCAAGCTGCTCGTCGAGCAGGTCACCGGCTCGGTCCGCTGGCGCGAATGCGTCGAGTACATGGCCGCGAACGGCGTCACCGAGGTGATCGAGCTGGGCGCCGGCAAGGCGCTGACCGGCATGGCCAAGCGCATCAACAAGGACCTTATTGCCAGTGCAGCCGGAACGCCCGACGAGATCGACGCGTTGCTCAAGAGCCTCTAGGAGACTTCGATGTTCGACCTTACCGGCAAGACGGCCCTCGTGACCGGCGCCAGCGGTGGCATCGGCCGCGCGATCGCCGAGGCGCTGCATGCCCAGGGCGCCACGATCGCCATCTCCGGCACCCGCGAAGCCGCGCTGCAGGAGGTGGCCGCGGCGCTGGGTGAGCGCGTGCACGTCCTGCCGTGCAACCTGGGCGACGGCGCCGCCGTCGACGCATTGGTCGGCCAGGCGGAAGCCGCCATGGGCCAGCTCGACATCCTGGTCAACAACGCCGGCGTCACCCGCGACAATCTGGCCATGCGCATGAAGGACGAGGACTGGGACGCGGTCATCGACATCAACCTCAAGGCCGCCTTCAAGCTGTCGCGCAATGTGCTGCGCGGCATGATGAAGCGCCGGTTCGGCCGCATCATCTCAATCACGTCGGTGGTCGGCGTCACCGGCAATCCGGGTCAGGCCAACTATGCCGCGTCGAAGGCCGGTTTGATCGGCATGTCAAAATCGCTGGCGCAGGAAGTGGCGAGCCGCAATATCACAGTCAACGCCGTGGCGCCGGGCTTCATCGAGACCGCCATGACGGATGCGATCGCCGGTCCGGCGCGCGAGACGCTGATCGGCCGCATTCCCGCGGGACGCATGGGTTCCGGCCCGGACGTGGCCGCCGCGGTGGTCTACCTGGCATCGGACGAGGCGGGCTACGTGACGGGCCAGACGCTGCATGTAAATGGCGGCATGGCGATGATCTAGAGTGCTTTCAGGCAAGGCGGAATCGTCTTGCCGTCCGAAAGCCGCGACGAAAAACGCTGGAGCGGTTCGGTCCCGACTGAAACCGTTCCAGCCTGCTGGCAAAGGTTGTGGATTTATGATACGACACGGCAAACAAGGGTAACCTGCCGGGTAAATTCTGCCAAAATCTTTGGCAGCGAGTTCAACGGTTTAACGACAAACCTTCAAGGGAATACTGAAAATGAGCGACGTTGCTGAACGCGTGAAAAAGGTCGTGGTCGAACATCTGGGCGTGGACGAGGACAAGGTCACCGAAAGCGCGAGCTTCATCGACGATCTGGGGGCGGACAGCCTGGACACCGTCGAACTCGTCATGGCATTCGAAGAAGAGTTCGGCATCGAGATCCCGGACGACGCCGCCGAGAAGATCCTGACCGTGAAGGACGCGGTCGATTTCATCGAGCAGGCGAGCTAAATCCTACTCGGGATCAAAGGAACGGACAGGATTGATGCGTCGAGTAGTGGTCACAGGCCTGGGGCTGGTCACGCCTTTGGGCGCGGGCATCGAGATTCCGTGGCGCCGGCTGATCGAAGGTCAGTCGGGCGCGCGGCCCATCACCAAATTCGACACGACGGACTACGCGGCCAAAGTCGCGTGTGACGTGCCGCTTGGCGATGGCACCGATGGTTCGTTCAATCCTGACCAGTGGATGGAGCCGAAGGAACAGCGCAAGGTCGACGACTTCATCCTGTTCGGCGTCGCCGCCGCCGACATCGCGCTGGAAGATGCCGGCTGGCATCCGACCGACGAGAACGAGCGCATCCGCACCGGCTGCATGATCGGCTCGGGCATCGGCGGTCTGCCGGGCATCGAGGAAGCGGTCACCACGCTGAACGAGAAAGGGCCGCGCCGGGTCAGCCCGTTCTTCATCTCCGGCCGTCTGATCAACCTGGTCTCTGGCCAGATCCAGATCAAGCATGGCTTCAAGGGCCCGAATCACGCAGTCGTCACGGCCTGCTCCTCGGGCGCCCACGCCATAGGCGATGCCGCCCGGCTGATCATGCTGGACGACGCCGACGTGATGGTGGCGGGCGGCGCGGAAGCGGCGATCTGCCGCATCGGCATGGCCGGTTTCAGCCAGGCCAAGGCGCTGTCGACCCAGTTCAACGACCAGCCGACCAAGGCGTCGCGCCCCTATGACAAGGACCGCGATGGTTTCGTCATGGGCGAGGGCGCGGGCATCGTCATCCTGGAAGAGCTCGAGCACGCCAGGGCCCGCGGCGCCAAGATCTATGGCGAGATCGTCGGCTACGGCATGTCGGGCGACGCCTATCACATCACCGCCCCATCGCCGGAAGGCGACGGCGCGTTCCGGGCCATGCAGGCGGCGCTGAAGCGCTCGGGCCTGGGCCTCGACGACATCGACTACATCAATGCGCACGGCACCTCGACGCCGCTGGGCGACGAGATCGAGCTGGGCGCCGTGCGCCGGCTGTTCGGCGCGTCGGCCAACCGGCTGTCGATGTCGTCGACGAAGTCCTCCATCGGCCATCTGCTCGGCGCCGCCGGCGCGGTCGAGGCGATCTTCTGCCTGCTCGCCATGCGCGACCAGGTGGTGCCGCCCACGCTCAACCTGGACAACCCGTCCGAGAACTGCCTGGGCATGGACCTGGTGCCGCATACCGCCAAGCAGCGGGAGGTGCGCGCCGTGATGTCGAACTCGTTCGGGTTCGGCGGCACCAACGCCAGCGTGATCTTCAAGAAGGACGTCTGACGACGGCCCATGGCGGAGGAACAACCGACCGCTGCCGGGCAAACCCAGACGCCGACGCCTGACCCCTCCAGGCCGCAACCCGGATTTCTGCGCCGTCACCGCTGGCTGGCGGCTTTGCTCCTGCTGCCCGTCATCGCCGGCATCGCCGTCGCGGCCTGGGGTCTTTGGGCGTTCCAGGCGGCCAAGGGACCGGCGTCCGAGATCACCGTGGTCATCCCCAAAGGCTCCGGCGTGCGCGGCGCAGCCGCTGTGCTGCGCGGCGCAGGCGTCATCGACAGCACCACGCTGTTCCTCGCCGCCTCCAAGCTGACCGGCGCCGACCGCAAGCTGAAGGCGGGCGAGTACCGGGTGCCGGCGTCGTCGACCATGCGGGACGTGCTGGAACTCCTGCGCTCCGGCAAGACCGTGATCCGGCGCTTCACCGTCGCCGAGGGCCTCAGCGTCAGGCAGGTGGACGCGCTGATCCGCGCCGAACCGGCGCTCGACGGCGACCCGGGGCCGATACCGCCGGAAGGCAGCCTGCTGCCCGAAACCTATCATTTCAGCCTCGGCGACAGCCGCGCCGGCGTGATGGCGCGGATGCGCGCCGCCATGGACCGGAACCTGGCCGCGCTGTGGGAAAAGCGCGTGCCGAACCTGCCGTTGCAGACCCCGGAACAGGCGCTCATCCTCGCGTCCATCGTCGAGAAGGAGACCGGCGTGCCGGCCGAGCGGCCGCGCATCGCCGGCGTGTTCGTCAACCGGCTGCGCGCGCGCATGCCGTTGCAGTCGGACCCGACCATCGTCTACGGCATCACGCGCGGCGAACCGCTGGGGCGGCCGATCCGGCTGTCCGAACTGCAGGGCGATACGCCCTACAACACCTACAAGTTCGTCGGCCTGCCGCCGACACCCATCGCCAATCCGGGCATTGAGTCATTGAAGGCGGTGCTGAACCCCATGGCAACGCAGGACCTGTATTTCGTCGCCGATGGCACCGGCGGCCACGCCTTCTCGGAATCGTACGCCGAACATCAGCGCAACGTGCAGCGCTGGCGTGAGCTGGAGCGGCAGGGCGCCGGCCAATAATGCCCCGTCAGCAACGCCGCGTCAGGCGCTGGTGATTGGTTCGGTCTGATCAGGTCTAGCGCCTCGTTAAGGCGCCGCGGATTAGTCCTCAAATGCTGGCAAGACGAATATCTCCTTGGTGATATCTCGGGAGAATATGTGCAGACGCGCATTTGAAGCGGCTTGCATCAAGAACCGCGCCAGAGACTCGGCCGTTCCTAGATCAACTTCCAAAAATGGTCCGTAGCCGCAGGAGCCCGAACCGTACATCTCTAGAAAGGCTAGAAATTGGGCACTCTGCTCCCCTAGCTCTGTATCTCGGATAAGGAAGGCCTCGAACAAGCGATTGTCCTGTCCCTCATCCCACCAGATTTTCCTGAAATAGAGGATCGCTTCGGCGCCCCGTGCTCGCGCAAAACCCTCAACCTCTCCGTCGTAATACTCAGTCACGATGAATTCCGAGAAAGGTGACGTTGCGAATGCAAAGCCTTGACCGAACGCCGTTCCATTACTCAGCAATGACTTCAGTAAAGGGTTCATAAGTGACGCTCCCGTCTAATACCAACCTGCGGTGAGGCTGACTCGCGTCAGGGATTCCCAAACTGACGAAAGTCTGAATCAATGGCGTCCTGCATTTGGAGGGCGTGACCATGGGATCAGCGATCGGCTTGCGGGATGATTTTGACGGGGTGGCGTTGCGGCG
>CAMDTB010000001.1 GCA_945907245.1 Rhizobium sp. Q54 | reverse complement strand
CCCCCCCCCCCCCCCCCCCCGGCTCCGACTTGACCAGCCAGTGCGCCATCACAGCTTGTCCGCGAGCACGCCCAGCGGCAGCCGGACGGCGGTGATGTCGATCCGCTCGAACACGCCCTCGGTCCAGTACGGATCGTCGAACGCCTTCTCGCGCACCGTCTCGATGTCGTCGGCCTCGACGATCAGCATGCTGCCCTGCATGTCGCCGGTATCCTCGTCGAGCATGGGGCCGGCCAGGATCACCTTCAGCGGCGCGCTCTTGCCCCAGTATTCCAGATGGCGTGGCCGGGTGGCGGCGCGGCGTTCCTTAGAATCGGACTTGTCCGGCGCGTAGATGACGTAAAGCATGGAGTTCTCCTAAACGGTCTCGACCTTGAACGGACGGCTAAGCAGGCCTTCGATCTCGTCGCCCACCGCCGCCCCGTGATTCAGCACCCTGTCCATGGCGGCGCAGATCGGCATGTCGATGCCGTGCCGTGCCGCCAGCGCCGCGACGCCGCTCGCCGTATAGACGCCCTCGGCGACCGACCGGCGCTCGCCGAGGATGTCGGCCAGCTTGCGGCCTTCGCCCAGCGCCTTGCCCAGCGACATGTTGCGCGACTGGGTGCTGCCGCAGGTCAGCACCAGGTCGCCCAGGCCGGACAGGCCCATCAGCGTCTCGCGCCGGGCGCCCAGCGCCGCGCCGAGGCGCATGATCTCGGCCAGGCCGCGGGTGATCAGCGCCGCGGCCGCGTTGTCGCCGAGCCGTGCGCCGGCGACGATGCCCGAGGCAATGGCCAGCACGTTCTTCACCGCGCCGCCGATCTGGGCGCCGATAACGTCATGGGACTGATACGGCCGGAAGCGGTTGTGGCCGAGCGCGTCGATCAGCGCTCGGGCGAGCCTGTCGTCGCCGGCGGCCAGCGTCACGGCGGTCGGCATATTCTTCGCCAGCTCGGCCGCGAATGTGGGGCCGGAGAGCACGGCCACGTCCATGCCGGGTGCGGTGTCGGCGAGCACGTCGCTCATCAACTGGAGGGTCTTCTGCTCGATGCCCTTGGCGCAGATCACCAGCGGCGCGTCGGCGCCGGCATCGACCAACTGGGCACTGACCGCGCGCATGTGCTGGGCCGGGCAGACCAGCAGCAGGGCGTCGGCCCGCGCGACCTCGTCCATGTCGCCGGTGGCGCGCAGCATCGGATCGAGCGCCACGCCGGGCAGATAGAGCGGGTTTTCGTGCGACGCGTTGACCGCCTCGACCACCTCGGCCTCCAGCGCCCAGAGCGTCACGCGCCGGCCGGCGCGCACCGCGCTCGCCGCCAGCGCCGTCCCCCACGCGCCTCCGCCGATGATCCCGACATGGTTCAAATCGCGTCCTCCGATGGCACGTTTATGCCCGCTGCGGCAAGCCGCCGCAAGCCGCGCGCCAACGCATGACCGGCGTTCCAAATCCCAGATTGCACGCCACAACAAGCCTCCGTAATGTCGGCCCATGGCAAGCACACTGAAATCCGTCGACGACGTCCGCCGCCGCATCCTCGATGCCGCCGGCGGCCGTTTCAGCCAGTATGGCTACGGCAAGACCAACGTGGCGGAGATCGCCGCGGACTGCCGCATGTCGCCCGGCAACCTCTACCGTTATTTCAAGAACAAGGCCGACATCGCCGAAGTGATCATGCGCGAGGCCATGGACCAGGTGCTGGAGGAGTTGCGCTCGGTGTTCGCGCTGCCGCACCTGACCATCGCCGGACAGTTCCGCGAGTTCGTGCTGCGCGAGCTGCACTTCACCTTCGAGCAGCTCGAGACCTATCCGACCCTGCAGGAGCAGGTGCGCGACCCGCAGGGCAAGGGCCCGATGCTGGCGCAGGAATACCTGGCGAAGTCTCGCGGCCTGCTGGCCGAGATCCTGAAGGCGGGCGTCGCCGCCGGCGAGTTCACCGTCGAGGACCCGGACGCTGCGGCCTCCTACATCCAGGACGCCACCTTCCGCTTCCGCTATCCGCAACTCCACAACCCCTGCGACGTGCAGGAACTGGAGCCGCACCTGGAAGGCGTCATCCAACTGCTGCTGACGGGTTTGCAGAAGCGATAGCTAGGCCTTTACGCCCGCGCCCATTGCCGCAGGCGCATCCGGATCGAGCGGCCACCTTGCCTTGGCCGGCGCTTCCAGCGTGTCCGTGATCCCCAGCGAAAGCCGCTCCACTCCAGCCCAGGCGATCATGGCGCCGTTGTCGGTGCAGAGCGACGGCGGCGGGCAAACCATCGGGAAGCCTTCCCGCTCGCACAGCACCGAGAGGCGCTCGCGCAGGTACCTGTTGGCGGCGACGCCTCCCGAAATGACGAAGGCGCCCTTGCCGCCGGTGCGGCGGATGAAAATCTCCATGGCACGGCGTGACCGGTCGATCAGCACGTCGGCGGCGGCGGCCTGGAAGCCGGCGCAAAGGTCGGCCTTGTCCTGGTCTGTCGGGCCGGACAGCTTCTCCACCTCGCGGCGGATGGCGGTCTTCAGGCCCGAGAACGAGAAATGGCAATCGTCGCGGCCGATCAGCGGGCGCGGCAGGTCGAAGCGCTTCGGATCGCCGGATCTGGCCGCCACTTCTACCGCAGGGCCGCCGGGATAGCCGAGGCCGAGCAGCTTGGCGGTCTTGTCGAACGCCTCGCCCACCGCGTCGTCGATGGTGGTGCCGAGCCGGTGGAATTTCCCGACGCCCTCGACGATCAGCAACTGGCAATGGCCGCCGGACACCAGCAGCAGCAGATAGGGAAACGCCACTTTCTCCGTCATCCGCACCGCGAGCGCGTGGGCTTCCAGGTGGTTGACCGCGACGAAGGGCAGGTTGTGGGCGCTGGCGACCGCCTTGGCCGTCATCAACCCGACCATGACGCCGCCGATCAGGCCCGGGCCGGAGGTGACCGCGACGCCATCCAGGTCTCCGTAAGAAATCCCCGCTTCTGCCATGGCCTGGGCGATCAGCCCGTCCAGGTGGTCGATATGGGCGCGGGCGGCGATCTCCGGCACCACGCCGCCATAGGGGCGGTGCTCGTCGAGCTGGCTCAGCACCACGTTCGAGAGGATGCCCCGTTCGCTGTCGACGACGGCGGCGGCGGTCTCGTCGCAGCTGGTTTCGATGCCGAGGACGCGCAAAACCGTTCCCTGACGCTTCAAGTTCCGTTCGCGGCCTGTTATAGGCACATTGATGACCGAGACAACCCGCACCATCCGTATCGGCACGCGCGGCAGCCCGCTGGCGCTGGCGCAGGCGCACGAGACCAAGAACCGGCTGCTGGCCGCGCACGCGCATCTGCGCGACGCGGACATCGAGATCGTCCCCCTCTCCACAAAGGGCGACAGGGTCCAGGACCGTCCGCTGTCGGAGCTGGGCGGCAAGGGCCTGTTCACCGAGGAGATCGAGAACGGATTGCTGGACGGCTCGCTCGACATCGCCGTGCATTCGATGAAGGACATGCCGACGGTGATCTGCGACGGGCTGGGCATTCCCTGCCTGCTGCCGCGCGAGGACACCCGCGACGCGTTCATCAGCCGCAAGGCATCCAGCCTCGAGACACTGGCGTCCGGCATGCTGGTCGGCACCGCCTCGCTGCGGCGCCAGGCCCAGGTGCTTCGGCTGCGGCCCGACCTGAGGGTCGCGACGTTCCGGGGCAACGTGCAGACCAGGCTGCGCAAGCTGGAGGAAGGCCAGGCCGACGCGACCATGCTCGCCATGGCGGGCCTGCGGCGGCTGGGGCTGGAGCATGTCGTCGCCTCGCCGATCGAGACTTTCCTGCCCGCCATCGCCCAGGGCGCCATCGGCATCGAGGCGCGGCTGGGCGACGCCGCCATGGCCGAGCTGCTGCTGCCGATCAACGACGAAGCGACGCACCACTGCGTGAACGCCGAGCGGGCGCTGCTCGCGGCGCTGGACGGCTCGTGCAGGACGCCGATCGCCGGCCTCGCCACGCTGGAGAACGGCCGTATCCGCCTGCGCGGCGAGATCCTGACGCCGGACGGCCGCGAGCATCACCTTGTCGAACGCGAAGGCCCGGTCAGCGATGCCGCCGCGCTTGGCTACGACGCCGGCGCCGAGCTGAAGCGGCGCGGCGGCCCGAGCTTCTTCACCACCTGAGCCGTGGCCCGCATCCTCATCACCCGGCCGGAAGAGGATGCGGCGTCCCTCGCCGACATCCTGACCGGACTGGGCCACGAGGTGCGGGTCGAGCCGCTGCTGAGCGTCCGCCTTCACGACGGCGCGGCGCTGGACACGGCGGATGCGCAGGCACTGCTGTTCACCAGCGCCAACGGCGTGCGCGCCGCCGCACAGTTGACGACCAGTCGGCACCTTCCCGCCCTCTGCGTCGGCGACGCGACGGCGAAGGCGGCACGCGAGGCCGGATTCACCCGCGTCGAGAGCGCCTCTGGCGACGTTCATGGTCTCGCCGCGCTGGTTCGCGCGACATGCCGCCCTGACGGTGGACCGCTGCTCCATGTGGCGGGCAGTGTTTCCGCAGGCGACCTGGCCGGCGACCTGACGGCGTCGGGCTTCGAGGTCCGGCGTGCGGTTGTCTATGAAGCGGTGCCCGCGGAGCGCATTTCCGACGAGGCACGGGCGGCGCTGGCCGGCCGGCGTATCGACGCGGTGACGCTGTTTTCACCACGGACGGCCCGAACCTTTGCTAGGATCGTGCAGGAGGCGGGGCTCGGCGGCATGCTCGACACGGTCGACCTGCTGTGCCTGAGCGCCGCGGTGGCGGAGGCGCTCGGCGCCTTGCCGAGAAGGAGAGTGCTTGTGGCCGCTGAACCGACCCAGACCGCGCTGATCGACCTGATCCGATGACCGACGCCCCCTTGAGCGGCCAGCGCCCGCCCGTGCGCAGGAAGCGCCGGATACTGCCTTGGCTGATCCTGATCCTGCTGGCCGGCGTGTTCGTCGCCGGGGTCGTGCTCGCGCCGAGGATCATGGCCGCATTGCCCGCCTGGATCACAGGCGGCGACACGCCCCAACCGCTGGCCGCGCTTCCCGCCACGCCCCCGGCCGAACCAGCGCCCACGCCGTCGCCCGCCGAGCCGCCCGCCGCCGCGGCGCCGGTCCCCGATGTCGCCGAGCTTGCCCGGCAACTGGCGGCGCTGGAAACCGAGGTATCCCGCCTGCAGGGCGATGAAGCGGCGGACGACGAGACGTCCCATGCAGTGACTTCCATGGGCGCCCAGATCGCCCACGTGCTCAACCAGTTGACCGAGCAGCAGCAGCGGCTGACCACGCTGGAGCAGACCTCTTCCCAGGCGCTGGTCACGCCGATGACGATCCTGGGCGTGGCGCGGCTGCGTCAGGCGGTGGAGCAGGGCTCGTCCTTTGCCGGCGCGCTCGACGGCGTGCACCGCCTGCTCGACAGGACCGCCCTGCCCGAGCCCGCGAACACGGCGCTGCTGACCCTGGACGCACACAAGAACGAGGGCGTCGCCTCGGCGCTTGCCCTGCGCGACCGGTTCGCCGGCAAGATCGACGACATCATCGACGCCGAGGCCGCGCCCGACGATGCATCGTGGTGGGACCGGACCTTGGCACGGCTGGAAAGCATGGTCACCGTCCGCCCGACCGGCGACGTCCAGGGAAAGGACGCACCCGCCATCGTCGCCCGGGCCGAGGCGGCGCTGAACCGGGGCGACGTGGACAAGGCTGTGGCCGAGCTGCAGGGCCTGTCGCCCAACGCCGCACTGGCCGCCGCCGACTGGCTGCAGCAGGCCCAGACCCGGCAGTCCGTGCTGGCCGCGGTCGATACGCTGGAAACCGCGCTGCTCGAGGGAGCGGCGCCGAAGGACGACGGGGAAGTGGAATGAGCCTTTACGACCAGACCTATGCGCGCGCCATGTCCGACCCGGAAGGCTTCTGGGCCGAAGCGGCGGCGCATATCGACTGGGTGAAGCCCTGGGACAAGGTGTTCGACGACAGCAACGCGCCGTTCTACCGCTGGTTCGCGGGCGGTGAGGTGAACACCTGCTACAACTGCCTGGACCGTCACGTGGCCGCCGGTCGCGGCGACCAGAAGGCGCTGATCCACGACAGCCCGATCACCGGCAGCGTCCGCAGTTTCACCTATAGCGAGATGCTGGAGCGCGTGTCGAAGACCGCCGGCGGCCTGCAGGCGCTGGGCGTCGCCAAGGGCGACCGGGTGATCATCTATATGCCGATGATCCCCGAGGCGATCATCGCTATGCTGGCCTGCGCGCGCATCGGCGCGGTCCACTCGGTGGTGTTCGGCGGCTTTGCCTCGCACGAGCTGGCAAGCCGGATCGACGATGCCGAGCCCAAGGTGATCCTGTCCGCTTCCTGCGGCATCGAGCCGGGCCGGGTTGTTCCCTACAAGCCGCTGCTCGACGCGGCCATCGAGTTGAGCGCGAAGAAGCCCGAGGCCTGCGTCATCCTCCAGCGGCCGCAGTCGCTCGCCGCCATGACTGCGGGGCGCGACCACGATTGGCTCGACTGGGAAAGCGCCGCGCAGCCCGTCGGTTGCGTGACCGTCTCCGCGACCGACCCGCTCTACGTGCTCTATACGTCCGGCACCACCGGCACGCCCAAGGGCATCGTGCGCGACAATGGTGGCCACATGGTCGCGCTGGCCTGGTCCATGCGGAACATCTACGGGGTGCAGCCCGGCGACGTGTGGTGGGCGGCGAGCGACGTGGGCTGGGTGGTGGGCCACTCCTACATCTGCTACGGCCCGCTGCTGAACGGCAACACCTCGATCCTGTTCGAGGGCAAGCCGGTCGGTACGCCGGACGCCGCCACCTATTGGCGGATCATCGAGCGGCACGGCGTGAAGGCCATGTTCACCGCGCCGACCGCGATCCGCGCCATCAAGCAGCAGGATCCGGAAGGCAAGCTGGCGAAGGGCTTCGACCTGAGCGGCTTCGCTACCCTGTTCGTCGCCGGCGAGCGCGGCGATCCCAACACCATCCAGTGGGCCGAGCAGACATTGAACGTGCCAGTGATCGACCACTGGTGGCAGACCGAGACCGGCTGGGCGATCAACGGCAACTTCGCTGGCCTGGGCCTGCTGCCGGTGAAGCACGGCTCGCCGACCAAGCCGTCGCCGGGCTATGACGTGCAGGTGGTGGACGAGCACGCGGTGCCCGTCCCGGCCGGCCAGACCGGCGCCATCGTCATCCGCCTGCCGCTGCCGCCGGGGTGCTTCCCGACGCTGTGGGGCAACGACGACGCCTATGTGGAGAAGTACCTGGCCGAGTACCCCGGCTACTACCAGACCGGCGACGCGGGCTATATCGACGAGGACGGCTATCTGTACGTGATGAGCCGCACCGACGACGTGATCAATGTGGCCGGCCACCGGCTGTCCACCGGCGCCATCGAGGAGGTGCTGGGCGGGCATGCCGACGTTGCCGAGTGCGCCTGCTTCGGCGTGGCCGACCCGCTCAAGGGCGAGGCGCCGCTGGGGCTGGTCGTGCTGAAGGCGGGCGTCAACCGGCCCCATGACGAGATCGTCAGTGAGCTGGTCGACCGGGTGCGCGAGCATATCGGCCCCGTGGCCGCGTTCAAGACCGCCGCCGTGGTGCCGCGGCTGCCCAAGACACGTTCGGGCAAGCTCCTGCGGGGCACCATGCGCAAGATCGCCGATAGCGAGCCCTGGAAGATGCCCGCCACCATCGACGATCCGGCGACGCTGGACGATGTCACCCGCGCGCTCCGGTCGGTCGGCTATGCGAAGGAGATCCAGACGGCATGATCCGGCTGCTCTTCGCCCTCGCCGTCGCGGCCGCCCTGGCGGCGGCGGGCGCGTGGGTGGCGGACAATCCGGGCCGCGTCGCCATCGAGTTCGACAACCACCGGCTCGACACGTCCATCGCCATGCTGGCAGTCGCGGTCGCCGTGCTGATGCTGCTGTCGGCGCTGCTGATGCTGGCGTGGCGCTGGATCACCACCGGCCTGTGGGAGCGCCAGGCGCTGTCGCGCCACCGGCGCGGTTACAACGAGCTTGCCTGGGGGCTGTCGGCGCTGATGGAGAGCGACGGCAAGCGCGCCACCCGACATGCGAAGAAGTTCGAGGAGCTGGTCGGCCAGACCGCGCTGTCCGACGTGCTTGCCGGCCAGGCGGCGCTGGCCGAGGGCGACATGGCCACCGCCCGCAAGCGCTTCCGCGCGCTGGAAGGCGACCGCCGCACCAAGGCGCTGGCGCTGCACGGGCTGTTCGCCGCCGATACCGTGCAAGGCGACCGGCCGGCCATGCTGGCGACGGCGCGCCGGGCGATCGAGCAGCTTCCCCGTGCCGACTGGGCGCAGACCGGCCTGTTCGAGAGCGCCGCCGCGCTGGGCGACTGGCCGGCCGCCGACAAGGCGCTGCTCGCCGCCTATCGGTCGAAGCGGGTATCCGACGCCGAGTTCCGCCATCGCCGCGCGACGATCAGGCTGGCCGAAGCGCGCAAGGCCGACACGGAAGGCCGGAACGACGAGGCGCTGAAACTGGCGCGCGAAGCGATCAAGCTGGAGCCAGAACTGGTGCCTGCGCGGCTGCTGGCCGCCGCGCAGTATCGCAAGAATGGCGCCCTGCGCCGGGCCCGCGCCACGGTGCGCGAGGGCTGGCGGCACGCGCCCCATCCCGATCTGTCCGCGGCATGGCTGGACATGGCCGACGACAATTCAGCCGGACACCAGTACCAGCAGTTGGAAGCACTGGTTGCCGAGCGACAGACCGTCGAGGGCCATCTGGCGCTGGCCAGGCAGGCGATCGCCGCCGACCTGCCCGGGCCGGCCCGCGGCCACCTGACCGCGGCGCTGGAGCTGAATCCGCAGCGGCGCGTGTATCAGACACTGGAAGTGCTGGAGCAGAAGCTGGGCAACGACACGGCCGCCCGCTTCGCCGCCACCAAGGCCGCATCGGCGCCGCGCGATCCGGCGTGGCAGTGCACCAATTGCGGCTACCGCCAGAGCATATGGTCCGAGCTGTGCGGCAGCTGCGGCAGCTTCGCGACGCTGGAGTGGACGGCCGTCCGCAAGGAAGAGATGGCAACGCCATTGCAACCGATCTGAGATCGGCATATGTATATCCCCAAGGGATATACCGGAAACGTCGATGACCAAATCCACCTTGTTCACGACCAACAAGAGCCAAGCCGTGCGGCTTCCAAAGGCGGTCGCCTTTCCCGACGATGTGCATCAGGTAGAAATCGTCAAGGTCGGCAACAGCCGGATCATCACGCCGGTGGGCCAGCGCTGGACGGAGTTTTTCCGGAATGGACCGGCGGTCAGCGACGACTTCATGACCGAGCGCGCTGATCCGCCTCCCGAGGACCGCGAACCCCTCTGATGCTCCAGTTCATGCTGGACACCAATATTTGCATCTACGTGATGAAGCATGTCCCGGCCGCCCTTGAATCGCGCTTCAACGACACCGCGGAGCAA
Source organism: Rhizobium sp. Q54 (assembly GCA_945907245.1). Lineage (GTDB taxonomy): Bacteria > Pseudomonadota > Alphaproteobacteria > SMXS01 > SMXS01 > RI-34. The sequence goes on along the minus strand of CAMDTB010000001.1, from coordinate 123,244 downwards.
CTCTGCATTTCGAGCATCACCCTCGCCGAGTTGTATTTCGGCGTCGAAAAGTCGGCGCAGCGCGAGGATAACCTGCGCGGGCTGGAACAATTCATCGCCAGGGTCGAAGTCCTGCCGTTCTCGGCGAAGGCGGCCATGCACTACGGACAGATCCGTGCCGAATTGACCCGGGCAGGTACACAATGCGGCTCGAACGACATGCTTATTGGCGCCCACGCGCGCAGCGAAGGGCTGATCGTGGTCACGAACAACATGCGGGAATTCTCACGGATGCCCGGCCTGCGTTCGGTAAACTGGGTGTGACGTCCGACTAGGAAGTTGGGATCTTGCTGTCGCTCAACCTGAGTGCAGCTATCGCATCAATTACAAGCTGCGCCAGCCCTTCCCCGCCCGCTTCGGCATGGGCGTAGAGCGCCCGCCGCATTCTCGGATCCCAGAAGCTTCTGATATGGCCGGCGATGCCGTTCACAGCCTCGTCATGGCCTGACGCGACGAAGAAGTCGGCGATCTGGTTGGCCATGCGGACGAGGGTCGCGGACTCCATCATTCTGCTCCAAACGTGACGATCCCGTCCGGCGACAGGCACGCCAGGCCCATGCCGGCGTCTTTAGCCATGGACAGCGCCAGCGTGGTCGGCGCGGAAATGCTTGCCAGATAGGGCACGCCGACAGCCGCCGCCTTCTGCACCAGCTCGAAGCTGCAGCGGCTGGACAGGGCGATAAACCCATCAGCCGGGTCCAGTCCGTCGCGCAGCAGCGAGCCGAGCAGCTTGTCGAGCGCGTTATGTCGGCCGACGTCCTCGCGGGCGCGCAGGATCTCCCCTTCCGGCGAACACCAGGCCGCCGCGTGCACCGAATGGTTCAGCCGGTTGAGTGGCTGGTGGTCCGGCAGCGCAGCAAGCGCTCGGGCGGCGGCGACCGGCTCGAGCTGGAAGCGACGGGTGACGGGACTGGCCGCCCGCACCGCGTCGTCCAGCGAATCCACGCCGCACAGGCCGCAGCCGGTGCGGCCGGCGATGACCCTTTCACGTCCGGCGCGCTCGGTCAGCCGGTTTGCCCTGATGTCGATGACATAGCCGTTGGCGCTGGCCAGCACGTCGATTTTCGTGATGTCGGACGCCGACGGGACCATGCCCTCGCTGACCGCGAAGCCGACGGCGAAGTCTTCGAGGTCGGCGGGCGTGACCATCATCACCACGCTCGATTCCTGGTTGAAGGTCAGCGCGGCGGGCACTTCCTCGGCGAGATGCCAGCGTACGCCTTTGCCCGCGCGGAGCCGGCCGTCGGCCAAGGCATCGCCGCCGCGGAAGCGGGGCGGCCGCAGCACCGGCGTGCTCATTCCGCCGCCTCGGCGTCCACCTGCAGGTTGGTCCGGGTGACCTGCACCGCGGTCACCTTGTATTCGGGGCAGTTCGTCGCCCAGTCGGAGAACTCGGTGGTGATGACGTTGGTGCCGCTCACCGGATGATGGAACGTGGTGTAGACCACGCCCTGCGGCATGCGGTCGGTGACGATGGCATGCAGCGTGGTCGTGCCCATGCGGCTGGCGATCATGACCCGGTCGCCGTCGGCGATGCCGCGCTCCTCGGCATCGTGCGGATGAATCTCCAGGACGTCCTCGGTATGCCAGACCAGGTTCCCGGTCCGCCTGGTCTGGGCGCCCACATTGTACTGGCTGAGGATTCGGCCGGTGGTGAGGATCAGCGGGAACATGCGGGTCGCGCGCTCCGGTGTCGGCACGAATTCGGTCACAACGAAGTGGCCCTTGCCCCGCACGAAGCGGTCCATGTGCATGATCGGCGTCCCCTCGGGCGCCGCCTCGTTGCAGGGCCATTGTACGCTGCCCAGCCGGTCCAGCGCCGCAAAGCTGACCCCGGAGAAGGTCGGCGTCAGGCTGGCGATCTCGTCCATGATGGCCGCGCTGCCGGAGTAACTCATCGGGTAGCCGAGCGCCGTGGCCAGCCTACAGGCGACCTCCCATTCGTCGAGGCCGGTCTTCGACGCCATCACCGGGCGCACCCTGTTGATCCGGCGTTCCGCATTGGTGAACGTGCCGTCCTTCTCGAGGAACGAGGTGCCCGGCAGGAACACATGGGCAAAGGCGGCGGTCTCGTTCAGGAAAAGGTCCTGCACCACGACGCAGTCCATGGCCCTGAGGGCGGCGGTGACGTGCTTTGTGTTCGGGTCGGACTGGGCGATGTCCTCGCCCTGGATGAAAATGGCACGGAAGCTGCCGTCGAGCGCTGCGTCCAGCATGTTGGGGATGCGCAGGCCCGGCTCGGACTCGAGCCGGGCGCCCCACACCTTCTCGAACAGGCCGCGGGTGGCGTCGTCGCTGACGTGGCGGTAGCCGGGCAACTCGTGCGGGAACGAGCCCATGTCGCACGAGCCCTGGACGTTGTTCTGGCCGCGCAGCGGGTTCACGCCGACGCCCTCGCGGCCGATATTCCCGGTCGCCATGGCCAGGTTGGCGAGGCCCATCACCATGGTCGAGCCCTGCGAATGCTCAGTGACGCCCAGGCCGTAATAGATCGCGCCGTTGCCGCCGGTCGCATAGAGCCGGGCAGCCTCGCGCACCAGCGCGGCAGGCAAACCGGTCACCGCCTCCAGCGCCTCCGGCGAATTCCGCTGCTCGGCGATGAAATCCGTCCAGGCCGCGAAGCTGCCGTCCTCGCAGCGCTCGGCGACGAAGTCGGTCGCGACCAGACCTTCTGTCACCACCACATGGGCGAGCGCGTTGATCATGGCGACGTTCGAGCCGGGCCGGAGCGGCAGGTGCAGCGCCTTCGGCATGCGCGGCGCGTCGACCAGGTCGATGCGCCGCGGATCGAGCACGATCAGCTTCGCGCCCTGGCGCAACCGCTGCTTCATCCGCGAGGCAAACACCGGATGTCCGTCGGTGGGATTGGCGCCGATCACCATGATCACGTCGGACTTGGCGACGCTGCGGAAGTCCTGAGTGCCGGCCGAGGTGCCGAAGGTCTGTTTCAGGCCGTATCCGGTGGGCGAGTGGCAGACGCGGGCGCAGGTGTCGACGTTGTTGTTGCCGAACGCGGCGCGGATCATCTTCTGCACCACGTAGACTTCCTCGTTGGTGCAGCGCGACGACGTGATCCCGCCGATGGCGCCGCGCCCATATTGCTCCTGGATGGCACGGAATCGATCCGCCGTGTAGGCGATGGCCTCGTCCCAGCTCACCTCGCGCCAGGGGTCGGTGATGCGCTCGCGGATCATGGGGTTCAGCACCCGGTCCTGGTGCACTGCGTAACCCCAGGCGAAGCGGCCCTTGACGCAGGAATGGCCCTCGTTGGCACCGCCGTCCTTGTACGGGACCATGCGGACCACCTCGTTGCCCTGCATCTCGGCCTTGAACGAGCAGCCGACGCCGCAATAGGCGCAGGTGGTGAGCACGCTGCGCTCGGGCTGGCCCCTCTCGATCACGGATTTCTCGATCAGCGTCGCCGTCGGGCAGGCCTGCACGCAGGCGCCGCAGGAGACGCATTCGGAGTCGAGGAAATCGTCGCCGCCCGGCGACACCGCCGAGGCGAAGCCGCGCCCGTCGATGGTCAGCGCGAACGTCCCCTGCACCTCGTCACAGGCCCGGACGCAGCGCGAGCAGACGATGCACTTGGCCGGGTCGAAACTGAAATACGGGTTGCTCTCGTCCTTCGGCGCATCGAAGTGGTTGGCGCCGTCATAGCCGTAGCGGACCTCGCGCAAGCCGACCGCGCCCGCCATGTCCTGCAGTTCGCAGTCGCCGTTGGCGGCGCAGGTCAGACAGTCGAGCGGGTGATCGGAGATGTAGAGTTCCATCACGCCGCGCCGCAGGTCTGCGAGCCGCTTCGTGTGGGTGGCGACCTTCATGCCGGGCGCAACCGGCGTGGTGCAGGATGCCGGCGTGCCTTTGCGGCCCTCGATCTCGACCAGGCACAGCCGGCACGAGCCGAATGCTTCCAGGCTGTCGGTGGCACAGAGCCGAGGGACACTCACCCCCGCCTCCATGGCGGCGCGCATGACAGAGGTGCCTTCCGGCACGGTCACCGCCATGCCGTCGATCTCGAGCGTCACCGCCGCGCCGTCGCGCCCGGGCGTGCCGAAATCGGTCTCGTGGATCAGGCCCATCGGCTCACTCCGCCGCGGCGGCGGACCGCCGGAAATCGTCGGGGAAGTGGCGCAGCGCCGAGCGCACCGGCATGGGCGTCAGCCCGCCCATGGCGCAGAGCGACCCATCGGTCATCAGCGTGCAGAGGTCCTCGAGCAGCGCGAGATTCTTCGCAGGCTCGGCGCCGGCGGCAATCCGGTCGATGACCTCGACACCGCGCACCGCCCCGATCCGGCACGGCGTGCACTTGCCGCAGGATTCGTGGGCGCAGAATTCCATGGCGAACCGCGCCTGCGCGAGCATGTCGACCCGGTCGTCGAACACCACCAGCCCGCCATGACCCAGCATGAACCCGGCCTCGGCCAGTGCCTCGTAGTCGGCGGGCAGGTCCAGCAACTCCTCCGGAATGTAGCCGCCGAGCGGCCCACCCACCTGCACCGCCTTGATCGGCCGGCCGGTCGCCGTGCCGCCGCCGAAGTCCTCGACCAGCGTGCGCAGGGTGATGCCGAACGCCTTTTCCACCAGCCCGCCGTTGCGGACACAGCCCGCAAGCTGGAACGGCTGGGTGCCGCGCGACCGGCCCATGCCGAGATCGCGGTAATAGGCGGCGCCCCGCGACAGGATCAGCGGCACGGCGGCGAGCGTCAGCACGTTGTTGACCACGGTCGGCTTGCCAAACAGGCCTTCCAGCGCCGGCAGCGGCGGCTTGGCACGGACCATGCCGCGCTTGCCCTCCAGGCTTTCCAGCATGGCGGTTTCCTCGCCGCAGATATAGGCGCCGGCGCCCTCGCGCACCTCGATGTCGAAGGCCTTGCCGGAGCCCCTGATGTCCACGCCCAGCCAGCCGCCCGCACGCGCCGCGTCGATGGCATGGCGCATCATCGCGATGGCCGCGGGATATTCGGACCGGATGTAGAGGAAGCCCTTGGCGGCGCCCGTCGCCAGCGCGGCGATGGTCATGCCCTCGATCAGCAGGAACGGATCGCCCTCCATGAGCATGCGGTCGGCGAAGGTGCCGCTGTCGCCTTCGTCGGCGTTGCAGCAGATATATTTCACGTCGCCAGGCGCGCCGAGCACGGTGTTCCACTTCACGCCGGCCGGGAAACCCGCGCCGCCCCTGCCGCGCAGGCCGGAGTCGGTGACCATCGCGACGATTTCCTCTGGCGTCAGGCCGAGCGCCCGCTCGAGCCCCAGGAACCCGCCATGGAATCGGTAGTCGCCCACCGATCGCGGGTCGATGATCCCGCAACGCTCGAATGTCAGCCGTTCCTGCCGCCGCAGCCACGGCAGATCGTCCATCAACCCGAGACAGGTGCGCGCCTTGGGACTGATATCGCTGTCGAACATCTCGGTGACGCACTCGGCCATGGTGCCCGATGGACGGAAGCCCATCCGGCCTTCATCGGTTTCCACCTCGAACATCGGCTCGAGGAAATAGAGGCCGCGGCTGCCGGTCCGGACGATCCGCGCCTCGATGCCGCGGCGCTTCGCTTCGGCCGCGATGGCGCGGACCAGGTCGTCGGCGCCCACGGAAACCGACGCGGAATCGCCCGAGACGAAGAAGGTCGCCGACTTCACCGCACCGCTCCCAGCCGTTCCAGCACCAGGAACTCGGTCGCCCGGCCGTAAAGCGCGCCGTCCACGGTCACGGCGGGCGACAACGCGCAGTTCCCGAGACAATAGACCGGCTCAAGGGTGACCGCGCCGTCCTTCGTGGTGTCCCCCAAGGCAACGTCGAAGCGCCTGGCGAGCTGCTCGGTAAGGCCTCGCGCGCCCATCGCCTGGCACGCCTCGGCCTGGCAGACGCGGACGACATGGCGGCCGGGCGGCGCGCGGCGCAGGTCGTGATAGAAGGTGAGCACGCCGTAGACGTCGGCATGGGAAAGGGAAAGCGCCTTGGCCACCGGCTCCAGCGCCGCCGCCGGCACATAGCCGAACGCGCGCTGGATCGCCTGCAGCACCAGCAGGCACGCGCCATCTGTCCCCTGATGCTCAGCGAGGATGTGGCCGATCCTGTCGGCCAAGTCTGCGGGAGTCGCTACAACGGTCATTCTTGTGTCTGCGGCCATCGTGACCGACCATACAGGCGGCGGGTGCTTGCGGCACATAAGTCATTCTGCCCCGGATCATCGCAGAAATCGCCCGCCGAGACACGGGATTATGCCACGATTCAGTTCTGGCCCGAAGGCACTCCTTCGTCGTCCCCGCTGGCCGACGGTTCGGCGCCCCGGTCGGCGCGGCGCTTGCGCACCTCGTCGATCTGGCCGGGTGTCAGCCGCTGCTCGACCGAGCGGGCGGCCGCTTCCGCCTGGGTGCGGAGCGGGCCGGGCTTCAGCTTGTCGATGGCAACGCCAAGCCAGAACAGCGCTTCTTCCTGCACATCGGCAGGCGCGCCGGGCTGGCCGGCCAGGAGGTTGCCCAGTCGGATCTGGGCATCGACATGGCCGTTGCGGGCGGCGCGGCGGAACCACTCCAGCGCGCGTTCGGGGTCGGCCACCACGCCCTCGCCGCGCGTGTAGAGCATGCCAAGCGCATATTGCGATCCCGGATGACCCTTCTCCGCCGCCTTGAGGAACCACTCCTTGGCGATAGCGGCGTCTTTCGGCACGCCATTGCCGTAGTAATAGGCCTCGCCGACACCCGCGACAGCGCCGAGATAGCCCCGGTCAGCCGATTGCCTCAGGTAGCGCAGGGCAGCGTCGCGGTCCGCCGGGACGCCGTCGCCCCTGGCATGGAGCTGCGACAGGTACCAAAGCGATTCCGCGTCGCCCGCCGCTTCGAACAGCGCCCGGGCGCGAACCGTGTCCCGGGTGCCGCCCCAGCCCCAATAGAGGCACTTGCCGAGCCACAGCCCCGCGCTTTTCCAGCCATTGTCGAGCGCCTTCTGGAGCCAGCGGCACGCGGCCGCGTCGTCGCGCGCCACGCCGACGCCCTGCAGCAGGAGGCGGCCCACCCAGAACTGGGCGACCGGGATGCCACCTTCCGCCGCCTTGCGGTAGCCCCTGTAGGCGGCGTCATTGTCGCGCGGCCCGCCATCGCCGCTGAGCTGCATATAGGACAGGTTCGCCAGCGAGCCGAGGTTGCCGGCCTCGGCCGCCGCGGCGAACCAGCGCCGCGCCTCCGCGGCATCCTGCGCCACGCCCTTGCCCAGGTAATAGGCGACGCCGGCCAGCCGCTGGCCGTCCGCGTTGCCCTTCTGCGCCGCCTTCAGGGCAGCGGCGAAGGAGGCCGCGTCGTCGACGCGGCCGAACCTGGAATCGGTGTAGAGCCGGGCAAGGATGTAGTCGGCCTCCGAGGAGCCCATGTCGGACGCGGTGGACAGTTCGGCGATCGCCCTATCGACCAGGGCGGGCGCCTCGGCGGCATCGGCGCGGCGGGCCTTGGTCAGCAGGTCGCGGGCGCGGGCGATGCGGCCTTCGGCGCCGTCCGGCGCCGCCGGCGTGAGCGCCTGGCCCTGGTAAAGGCTGCTCGAGGCGGGCACCGTTGCCGGGTCGGGCACGTCGGCGGCGTCCTGCGCGGTGATGTAGCGCAGAGCCGTGTTGGCCTGGTCGACGCCACCGGCAGCCGCCTGCTCCATCAGCTTTCGGGCCCTGGCGCTGTCGCGGGGAACGCCCGAGCCGGTCATGTAGAGGCTGCCCAGCGCGTATTGGGAATCCGGGTGACCGGCCTCGGCGGCTCGGGTCCAGTATTCGACCGCCTTCGCCGGGTCGCTGCCGGCGCCGTCGCCGCGCAGGTAGAGCACGCCGAGATTGTAGAGGCAGTCCGCCTGGCCGGCTTCGGCGCATTTTTCGAGCCAGGACCGGGCCAGCGCGGCGTCGGCCGGGACGCCGATGCCTTCGCGGTAGTAGCTGAACATCAATAGCTGGCCATAGGCCGATCCCTGCCCGGCGGCGGCACTGGCCAACTGGAAGGCCTTGCCCGGGTCCTTCTGCACACCTTCGCCCATGCTGTAGGCGGCTGACAACGCCGCCTGCGCGTCGGGCACCGCTTGTTCGGCCGCCTGGCGCAGCAGGCCCATGCCGCGGTCCGGATCCTTGTCGCCGCCGCGGCCAGACATCAGCAGGATCGACGCCAGGTACTGGGCATAGGCATTGCCCAGCCCCGCCGAGCGCAGCAGCAGTTCGCGCGCGGACTTGTCGTCCTGTTCCAGCAGCCGGCCCTGAAGCTGGAGCTGGGCCAGCGAGATCATGCACAGCTCCGAGCCCTCGCTCACGGCCTGCCGGACACGTTCGGCCATCCGCTTGCCCGCCTCGGGGCTCTGGTCGTCCTCGAACTCGAGTTGGGCGAGGGCACACAAGCCGTCCGGTAATCCCTTGTCATGCGCCAACTTGAACCAGGTGCGGGCATGCTCGCGGTTGACCGGCATGCCCCAGCCGCGCATGGCGTGGAGGCCGAGCTGGTAGAGCGCCATGGAAATGCCGGCATCGGCGCCCTTCTGCAGCCACAGCACGGCCTTGTCGTAGTCGACCTGCGTACCCAGGCCGCGCTGATAGACGCTGCCGAGGATCGCCGCCGCCGTCGGGTTGCCCTTCTCGGCCGCGCGGGTCAGCCATTCGAACCCGGCTTCCGGGTTCGCGGCGGTACCGGCGCCCCGATAATAGGACAGCGCCAGCCGCCACTGGGCGTCGGCGTCGCCCCGCTCGGCGCGGTCCTCCAGCTCGGAGAAGGTCTTGAGCTCCAGCAGGTAGTCGCTGTTGTCGCCGCCGCCCACCGCAAGCGGATCGAACGCGCGGGCGCCCTGGGGTTCGACGACGCTCATGTCGACCCGAGGCACTTCGCCCACGGCGGCGTGCGCCGGGCCGCCGTAGACCGGAAGGCAGCACAGCATCGCCCAAGCGAGCGCGCCAATCAGTGGCCGCGTGGTCCGGCGATGGTCGATCTTTGGCCCCATGACAGCAGAATAGCGGCGGATGCGGCCAACCTCTAGACTATCCTGCCGCGCAGCAGGCCGATGCGGCGGCACAGCACGGAGTCGGCAGGCGCGGCGCAATCGGTGTAGCATGGTCTGTACGCCGGTCCGGAATAACGGGGCTTCGCGCAGGTACAGAGTAGCTGCAGGCGAAAGGGGGCATCGATTTGAAACCGCATCTGGCGACGTCTGTTCGGCTTCTGGTCGCACTCGTCGCCGCGATTTCAATCACGCTCCTGGTGGTGCACGGGCTGCAGATGCGGTTCGACAAGAATCGCGAGGCGGAGCAGGTCCAGGCCGACCTTCACAACATCGCCAGGGCGATGGCCGGCCAGACCAGGCAGACGCTCGGCACCGTCGACCAGAGCGTGCGCTGGATCGCCAGTGGCATGGACATGACCCAGCCCGCCAGCGTCGTCCACCAGACCCTGCGGACAGCCCGGGACGCGACGATCGGCGTGACCGAATTCTTCTTCGTCGATGCGACCGGCAAGGTAGCCGCGGCCTCATACGATCCGTCGCCCGAGCCCGTCGACCTGTCGGGCGAGCAACCCTTCGCGGTCCCGCCTGCCGGACCCGAGACGGCGCCGCGCATCAGCCCGCCGCTGGTGGCGCGCCTCGGACAGGCGGCGGGCGCCCAGATCATCCGGCTGGCGCGGCCGCGGATCGGCCCGCAGGGGGTGCTGGAGGGCTGGGCCGTCGGCACGATCAGCATCGAGCATTTCCATACACTGTTCGAGTCCATGATCGCCCGGCCCCGAACCAGCATCGCCCTGTTCCGCGACGACGGCGTGCTGCTGTCCGGCAGTGGCGAAGCCTCCAGCGCCTTCAGCCCGCAGCGCAGCGCAGCGCAGCGCAGCGATGTTCCAGAACCGCCTTGCCGACCGCAACCCATCGGGTTGGTTCTGGACCGGCGGCACCGGCACCTCCGGCGAGCGGGCCATGGCGGTCTTTTCCAGGGTTGAAGGCCTGCCCCTGGTCGTCGTCGTGCATCTGCCGGAAGGCGAGGTCTTCGCACGCTGGAAGATGCGCGCGCTGATCGGCACGCTGGTCGACGTGGTCCTGACCTTGTTCATCATCGGGGCGACTGGCCTTGCGGTGCGCGAACTCGGGTTGCGCCAGCGCGAGCAGGACCGGACCACGGCGCAGCTCAACCGGCTCGCGGAGGCGTCCGTCGACATCTCGGGCCAGCACAGTTCCGATGATGTGCTGCAAAGGGCCGTGGAGATAGCGCGCGAGCTGGTGCCCAGCCACCAGGCCGTCCTGAGCCTGACCATCGGCCTCGACTATGCCCAGGCGGTCCACACCGTTTCGCTCTCCGACAAATACGGCAAGTGGCGAACCTATGCAGACCATGCCGACGGATCGGGCATCTACCGGCTGGTGTGCATGAGCAACCAGGCCATGCGACTGACCCAGAACGAACTGGAAGACCATCCGGCCTGGAGAGGCTTTGGCGACGCACGGCACAGCCATCCCCCCATGCGCGGCTGGCTGGCGGTGCCGCTGATCGCCCAGGATGGCAGCAACCTCGGGCTGATCCAGCTCTCGGACCGGGAAACCGCCGATTTCGACGATCGCGACGAAGCCGTGCTGATGCAGCTCGCCCAGATGGTGTCTGCAGCGATCGAGAATGTCCGGCTGCTGGAGGCCCGCACCCATGCGCTGGCGCTGGCGGAGCAGGCCCGGGAGAGATCACCAGCATCTTCTCCACCATGTCGGATGGCCTCTACCACCTCGACAGGGACTGGCGATACACACGGGTCAACCGGGCGGCCGAGGAGATGTTCCGCATCAAGGAAGCCGAGGTGCTGGGCAAGTCCATGTGGGACGTCTACCCGGAGCTCTACGGTACCGTACTCTACACCACCTTCCAGCGCGCCATGGAAACGGGTGAGCATGCCACCCTGGAAAACCATTACCCGCCCATCGATCGTCACCACCTGATAAGGCTGTTCCCTGCCGAGGACGGCATGACCGTCTATGTCTCGGACATCACCGAGCGGCGCCGGGCGGAAAATCAGCTGCGCCAGGCGCAGAAAATGGAGGCCGTGGGACAACTCACCGGCGGGGTCGCCCACGATTTCAACAATCTGCTGACGGTGATCCTGGGCAATGCCGACCTGATGGTCGAGGAGGTCGGAAGCGACGCGCACCTGCGCGGCATCGCCGAGATGATCCAGAGCGCCGCGGAGCGGGGTGCCGACCTGACGCACCGCCTGCTGGCCTTCTCGCGTCGCCAGCCGCTGGCGCCGGTCGTCGTCGACGCCAACCAGCTCGTTGCCGGGCTCGAGGGACTGCTGCGCCGAACCCTGCATGAGAACATCGACCTGGAACTGGTGCGCGGCGCCGGTCTGTGGAAGGCGGTGGTCGACCGTTCCCAGCTCGAGAGCGCCGTGCTCAACATCGCCATCAATGCCCGCGACGCCATGCCCGAGGGCGGCAAGCTGACGATCGAGACCGCCAATACGCGGCTCGACGAGAACTATGCCGAGCAGGAAGATACCCGCGCGGGACAATATGTGATGATCGCCGTCTCCGACACCGGACACGGCATGGACGCGTCGGTCCTCGGCCGCGCGTTCGATCCGTTCTTCACCACCAAGGCGGTCGGCAAAGGGAGCGGCCTGGGTCTCAGCATGGTGTATGGCTTCGTCAGGCAGTCGGGTGGGCACGTGAAGCTGTACAGCGAGCCTGGATATGGCACCACGGTCAAACTCTACCTGCCTCGCGCCGGCGACCGCCAGGACGCCGCCGACACCCTGAGAGCGGGCGAGTCGCAGGTCGCCAAGGGCACGGAACGGGTCGCATTGGTCGAGGATGAGGAATTGGTGCGCCAGTTCGCGGAAATGAACCTGAAGGCGCTCGGCTACGACGTTACCTCTTTCCCGACCGGTCCCGATCTGCTGCGCGCCATGGACGGCGGATTGCGTTTCGAGTTGCTGTTCACCGACATCGTGCTGCCTGGCGGCATGAATGGACGGGAAATCGCGGAGGAGGTGGTGCGGCGGGCACCGGGAACCAAGGTGCTCTATTCATCGGGCTACACGGACAACGCCATCGTCCACCATGGCCGGCTGGACGAAGGCGTAAACCTGCTGAGCAAGCCCTTCCGCAAGGCCGAGATGGCCCAGAAGGTCAGGGCCGTACTGGACGGTGGCGGCTGACGGGTGAAACCGCGAATGGCACTGCCCTCCGATACTGGTCATTATCCTTCCACGCCTCACGGCGAAAACATGCATCACATGACAAAAAAACGCTTCGGCGGCGGCAACGGCTCCCGATAGTGGAGGCGGAGAAACATCAGATGAATCTCTGAATTCCCGCATATTCATTGAATTCATTTCATGGTGGTTATCGAATACTACACATCGTCATTCTCCTATTGGGACAAAATCGCCCTCCGCCACATTCGTTCAGGCGCGTGTGGATATGGCAGCCCGGGCACAGTACCTCTATGGTGCCGCATCGGACGGCGCGGGAAGGAATCGGTATTGCGAAAGAAAATCTGGATCGCGCTGGCAACAGCGGTCGTGGTGGCCGTCGCCACCGTGACCGTGGCGGTCTGGCCGCCGGCTACGCGACTGGTGACCGATGCCTGGAATGGTGACAGGCTGCGGGAAGAGCGCCAACTGATCACCGACCCGCTGGCGACCGATCACTGGGGCAAGGCCCGTGTGACCGACAAGGGCGTGACGATCTGGGATCCGATCAACGCCCAGCGCGGCTTCACCCTGTACACGTCGGGCGAAGGGTCGGTGGCTCGGCTGGTGACCATGACCGGCGCGACGGTCCACGAATGGACCGTCCCCTACAGCAAGGTCTGGAAGATGGAGACCGCCGCGGTGAAGGAGCCGCAAGCCGACAACCTGGTGTTCATGCGCGACGCGCGCCTGCTGCCGAACGGCGACCTGATCGCCGTGTTCGAAGCCGCCGGCCACATGCCGGACGGCTACGGCATGGCGAAGGTGGACAAGAACTCGACGCCCCTCTGGAGCTATCTGCAACGCGCACATGGCACGTTCGACATGGCGCCCGACGGTCGCGTCTTCGTGCTGGTTCACGATATCCGACAGGACAATGAACCGGAATCCGTGATCGAGACACCTTTCCTGGAGGATTTCCTCGCGGTCCTTGGCGCTGACGGCCAGGAGATCGAGAAGATCTCGCTGGTGGGCGCGCTGGAGCGCTCGCGGTTCGCCTCGCTCCTGGGCAAGGCGCCGCCTGGAGTTGCAGACCCGCTGGGCGCGACCAGTGTCCAGTATATCGGCGGCGATACGGCGAATGGCGTCCCGGAAAGCGCCGGCGAACGGGTGCTGATGTCGTTCGGCGGTCTCGGCGCGGTCGCAGTGCTGGACATTCCCGGCAAGCAGATCATCTGGGCGGCACGGGGCGAGTGGGACGGCCAGCACGAAGCGCGCCTGCTGCCGGGCGGCGACCTGATGGTGGCCGACTCGCCCGACGACAAGGACAGCAGGGCGCAGCAGATCGACATGTCGACGAGCACGGTCGTCTGGTCTTATGGCGGTGGCACCGACCAGCCCTTCGCCAGCACGGCGCGGCTGTCGGCCCGGCGGCTGCCCAATGGCAACACACTGCTGACCGAATCGGATGCCGGGCGGCTGATCGAAGTCGACGAGGGGGGCACCGTCGTGTGGGAATACACCAACCCGCCGCGCGCCGGTCAGGCCGACGCCTATATCCCGGTCATCGCTTCCGGCCAGCGGATCGAGGCCCGGATGCTGGATCAGAGTTTCCGGGGCTTCACACGACCATAGGCGCGGCGCCACCTGCCTCGATGCGGTGGCGGACTTCCGACAGGAAATCGATATGCGCCTTGGCGGTGGTGAAGCCCTTACCCATCGGGTTGACCGATGCATGGGTGCCGCCCAGATCCTGCCAGCGCTTCACGGTGTCGACGGTTTCCTGAAGATTGGTGGCGCGGATGGTGATCAGTTCGCGCCCGAAGCCCGTCTCGTCCCGTCCCGATTCCTTCAGGTGGTGGCGCACCCGCTCCCAGCCCTGGGTCGCGTGGTCGATATTGCCGGCGAAGAGGTAGCCGTCGCCCAGCCGGCCGCCGCGGCGGAACGCCGGCTCGGTGAAGCCGCCGACCCAGATCGGGATCTGCCGTTTCGGACGGGGGAGGATGTTGCCCTTGTCGATCCGGTCGAACCTGCCCTCGAAGCTCATGACGTGCTCGGACCACAGCCTGCGCAGGAACGGGATCTGCTCGTCGGCGCGGGCGCCGCGGCTTTCGAAGTCCTGGCCGAGCGCGTGATATTCCACGTAGTTCCAGCCGGTGCCGATGCCGAGCCTCAGACGCTGGTGCGACAGCAGGTCCACGTCGGCGGCCTGCTGGGCGACCAGCACGGTCTGGCGCTGCGGCAGGATCAGCACGCCGGTGACCAACTCGAGCCGGTGGGTGATGCCCGCCCAGTAGCCGAACATCACGAATGGATCGTGGAACGGATGGTTCTCGGTATAGGGACCCCACAACTTCGGCTCGCGGTCATGGGATGCGCCGACCACATGGTCGAACACCAGGATGTGGTCGTAGCCCAGCTTCTCGACGGCGAGGCCGATGTCGTGGACGGCCTGCGGGTCGCCTTTCAGTTCGGTTTGCGGATAGACTGCACCCAGCTTCATCACGCTCTCCCCAGGTTAGGCAGCAGACGGTAGGACAGGTCCGCGGTGTCGCGCGTTCCGGGAAGCGGCTGTTGTCCGGGCGTGCCCGGATAGAGGATACCACCGACGTCGCGGGCACGCACGGGCACCATGCTGCTCATGTCGGACACGAACACCCGGCCCGCGATGCGCCAGCGGCCATCGGCCTTGCGCCAGGTGTCCAGGTAGCGGCCATGGCCGATCAGGTCGATCAGCTCGTCCTGGGGCTGCATGCGCAAGGTCACCTGCACCATGCTCTCGCTGACCGCTGCCGTGTCGCCAGTGAAGTCCACCAGCATGTTGCAGACCCGGTGGGTGTGGCAGACCATGGCCGCATGCACCGGCCACAGCCAGTCGACGAAGCCGGCAGGCGAGCCGTTGTACAGGCCGCTGTATTCCAGATTGGCCTCGGGCCAGAAACAGTCGAGCGCCAGCGGTGCGTCCATGCGGTCCATGGACCGGCAATAGCGGTGGAGGGTCTCGTGGATTTCCAGCTTGTCTTCGATGCAGGGCATGGCGTCCTCCCCTTGTGCAAGGCCTGACACGGCAGGCGGCAAGGTTCTACCACGTCGTCTCGCGGGGCAGAAACCTGTCACGACCTGCGGGAAGAGCCTAGCGCCGCAGCAGCCGTTGCCCGGAGATGGTCAGGATAGCCGTGACGACCATCACGGCCAGGGCATGGAAGGCGAGATCGGCGGCCGCGGCGTCCCCGGGATGGAAGAGACTGAGCACGGTGGCCGACGCGGCCGCGCAGGCGAGGCCGGCAAGCATGGCCGTCAACGCCGGATGGAGCGGAAACGCCCGGCGCAGCATGACGATCATGGCCAGTGCAAGCGGTACGGAGATGCCGACGATGGATATCAGGCATTCCGTATGGACGCCGCCATCCCAGCCTGCCGTCGCCCAGGTGCGCAGGCAGCCCATGCCGCTCGCCCCGATCCACAGCAGGAGCGCGGGAACTGGCAACAGCGCCCAGAACCGCGACCGCCCCGGCATCGCCAGTTCGAAGGCGGCCTTGGCGGCAAGGACCGCGGTGAGCAGGGAGCCTAGCGCGGCAAGCCACATATCCGGGGTGGAGCCGAGCCTTGCCAGTCCGGCCTGCACGCCGAAGACGACGGCGAGACCCGCCGCGATCAGCACGGAGAAGCCCAGCCATAGCAGCGCGAGGCAGTTGGGGGCAGCGATGCGGCGTACCGGCGTCAGTCCGTCGCCCAGTTCGCGGATCAGGTTTTCGGTCGAACGCGCCATCAGCCCTCCTCCCCCGACAATCGGGCGCGCAGCGTTTTCAGCGCCCGGTGGAGGTTGACCTTCAGCGCGCCGGACGAGCGGCCCGTCGCCTGGGCGGCCTCGGCCAGCGACCTGTCCTTCAGCGTGAGCTCCTCGACCGCCTGGCGCTGGCCTTCCGGCAGGCCATCGATCGCCTGGCACAGACCGGCGTCCAGTTCGGCGGCGGGCTCCGGGGTCGTGTCCGGATGGGTTTCGTAGGCGGCCTCGTCATGGACTTCGCGCGACCGCAGGCGGCCCTGCCGGCGCAGTTGGTCGATGGCGCGGCGCTCTGCGATGGTGCGCAGCCAGGCACGGAAGGAACGTCCGGGATCATAGGTGTGCCGGGCCCGGTGGATGGTCAGCAAGGTTTCCTGGATCACGTCGTCGACGGCATCCGGCGCCACGCCACGCCCGCGTGCTGCGGCGCGGATGATCGGCACCGACTCGCGCAGCAAGGTATCATAGGCAGCGCGGTCGCCGGCCTGCGCCGACGCCATCAGCCCGCCGAGCCGGCGGTCGGCCTGGTCCGGATCCCGTCTGTCCACGCAGCTGGTTCCCATGGCGCGGAGCGCGCTGGACTCCAGGCTAAGGATACCGGCCTGCATTTGGCAAACCCCGATCGATCAGGAACCGCTGAACCAGTTGTAGCCCTTGTCCTCCCAATAACCGCCCGGATAGTCGTTGGTGACGAACAGGGCGGCGATATGCTTGGCATTCTTGAACCCAAGCTTGGTCGGCATGCGCAGCCGCATGGGGTAGCCGTATTCCCGCGGCAACGCTCCGCCACCGAAATCCAGCGCCAGGATGGTCTGCGGATGGCGCGCCGTAGCCATATCAATGCCGGAATAGTAGCCGTCGGCGCATTTGAAGCCCACATAGCGCGCCCGACTGTCGGCGCCGATGCGGTCGAGGAAGGCGCCGAGACGCACGCCCGACCATTCGCCCACGGCGCTCCAGCCCTCGACGCAGATCAGCCGCGTGATCTGACTTTCCTGCGGCAGCGCGCGCAGCTCTTCGACGGTCCAGGATTTCCGGTCCGAAACCAGGCCCGACACCTCCAGCCTGTATGCGGCACCGTCGACGGCGGGCGCGCGGGATTTCCCGTAGTACGCATTGAACGGAAACGGCGTGGTGATGTCGGCCCTAGTGTAAGTCTGCGCCAGCTTGTTCGGATCGAACAGCCAGGCCTGCACCTTGTCGTTCCAGCGCGACATGGCCAGCAGCGCCTTGTCGACCGAATTGCCCTCGACCAAGTTGCAGCCGGTCAGCATGGTGAGCGCGCCCAGCGACAGGCTGCCGCGCAGGAACAGCCGGCGCTCCAGGTCGACAAGCTCGGGCTTGAGGTCGTCGAGCGACGACCGTGGCGGCCGGATCAGGCTCATGGTGTTGCCTCCGGGGCCGTACCGCCAACGATCATCGGCGCCAGCGTCCTGGGGACGATCATGACCAGCAGGATGTGGACGAGGAAGAAGCCGACGATGCCGGCCATCGCGAAGAAATGGACGACGCGGGCGCTGTCGAAGCCGCCCATCAGCCACGTCAGCGTCTGGAACTGCACCGGCTTCCAGACGGCAAGGCCCGAAACGACGACGAGCACGATCAGCGCGATGACACCGGCATAGAGCAGCCGCTGCACCGCGTTGTAGCGGCCCAGCGCGTGCGGCAGCCGGAACGCCAGAGCCGCCCTCGTGTCGCGCCAGACGCCGGCCGGCGTGATCGGCAGCAGGTCGCGGCGGAAATGGCCTGAGACCACCCCGTAGACCAAATAAACCAGCAGGTTGATCGCCAGCACCCACATAGCCGCGAAATGCGAGGCAATGGCGCCAGCCAGCCAGCCGCCCAGCGTCATCCACGCCGGGAACTTGAAGTCGAAAATCGGCGAGGCGTTGTAGATCTGCCATCCGCTGGTCACCATGACGACCATCGCCGCGGCGTTGATCCAATGCGTCAGCCGGACGATAGAAGAATGGATGGCGCGGCGCTTTCGCGGTTCGGAAGCGACTGGTTTGGGCTTGGCGTCGCCGGACATGCGGTTTTCCCCGGGTGCTGGACCGTATGAGGACCTATTCGCCGGAAGCGGGTCTGTGGGTTACACTATGTCACAGATTTTTTCTCGTGGGGCCGAAATGGCGACGGACTGTAACCTTCGGGCGTCGTCCGTCGAATGAGCAGGACATAGCCGCGTTCCAACCAGGCTGCTTCAGGAGAGAGCACATGAACCGATCCATTCGTCCGCTTTCCCGTTTGCTCGCCGCGGCGCTGGCCGTCGCCACGCTGAGCGCGGTGCCCGCTGGAGCCGCCGAAAAGGCAGTCGCCATTCCGCCGCCCTCGCTCGACACGCCGTCGACCGCGACATCGGAAACCGCGATTGTCGCCGGCGGCTGCTTCTGGGGTGTGCAGGCGGTGTTCCAGCATACGATAGGCGTCACCAGCGCCGTCTCTGGCTACGCAGGCGGCACGGCCAGATCGCCGAGCTACGACGACGTCACGACGGGCCGGACGGGCCACGCGGAAGCGGTCAAGGTGACCTTCGACCCGAAGCAGGTGTCCTACGGTCAGATACTGCGCATCTTCTTCTCGGTCGTGCACGATCCGACCCAGTTCAACCGGCAGGGACCCGACCGGGGCACCCAGTACCGTTCGGCGATCTTCACCAGCGGCGACAGCCAGATGAAGGTGGCGACCGCATATGTCGCCCAGCTCGACACGGCGAAGGTCTATTCGAAGCCCATCGTCACCAAGGTGCAGCCCGCCCCCAGGTTCTGGCCAGCCGAGAGTTACCACCAAGATTACGCGACCAGGCACCCCGACAACAGCTACATCGCATTTTACGACCTGCCGAAGGTCGCCAACCTGAAGCGGATGTTCCCGACCCAGTACCGCGACCAGCCCGTGCTGGTCGCCGCCCGCTAGGAGCATGGCCATGCATACCAGACGATCCGTGTTGCTCGGCGGCGCCGGCCTGTTCGCCCTGTTCGGGGTGATCGGCGCGGGCCGCTCGCTGGCGAAAACCGAAGCGGAAGTCTTCGAGGTCACCAAGACCGACGCCGAGTGGCGCACGCAACTGGGCGATGCCGCCTGGCGGGTGCTGCGCCACGAGGGCACGGAACCGGCGGGCAGCAGCCCACTCGACCACGAGAAGCGCGTCGGCACGTTCTTCTGCGCCGGCTGCGACCTGCCGCTGTTCTCGTCAAGAACCAAGTTCGACAGCGGCACCGGCTGGCCCAGCTTCTACCGGCCGCTGGAGAATGCCGTTAGAACCAAGCCGGACTATGCTCACGGATGGGTGCGCACCGAGGTGCATTGCCGCCGCTGCGGCGGCCATCTCGGGCATGTGTTCAAGGATGGGCCGAAGCCGACCGGGCTGCGGTATTGCATGAATGGTTTGTCGCTGACCTTCAGGCCCGCGAATGCCCCTTCCTAGCCCCTGATGCAGACCAGATCGTCGGTGCCGCTGGCGGAGGTGCGGGTCATCCGCTTCTCCCGGGGAAAGAACGCGAACGTCACGCCGTCATTCCAGGTCACGCGGTCGTCGGTGATGTCCGCGTTCTTTGCCGGCACGCCGCCGATTCCGCGATCCACCGTCAGCCCGCCGCCGGCGAAGTCCAGCCGCACGGTCTGCTTCTGGTTCGGGTCCTTGTACCGGCAGACCCAGGCGCCCTCGGGCGCAGCAAGCGCGGAGGATGAAGCCAACATGATGAAAACGAACGTAAGGTACCGCATGGAAACGCTCCCGGCCCGGCGGTCACTCTAGCAACCGCCAGCACGGGGCGCCAGAGCGGGACCTTGGCCAGCCGCGCCCTTGGGCTATCAGGCCCGGCCGGCGAGCACCGAGATCGGCGACAGCGCGATGGTGCGGTCTCGATCACCCCGTCCGCGATCTCGTGGATGTTGTCCCGGTCCATGCCCAGCTGGCCGGTCGCTGGGGGAAGTGGTGCCGCTTAGGTGACTCGAACACCTGACCCTCGCATTACGAATGCGATGCTCTACCGGCTGAGCTAAAGCGGCCCGGGAAAACGCCGCAACGGATAGACGATGTGGCACCTTAAATCAAGGTCGGGTTGACGGATCGCCGCGGCCGCGGCCCGCGCATGGGCATCAGAAGTAAGGCTGGCCCCAGCGGTCCCTGTACACCACCTGCGACAGTGGCCCACGGCTGACAGGGCCGAATTTCCCTTCGGGCCAGCCAACCGGCAGGATCGCGAACGACACCACGGTGTCGGGCAGGCCGAAGATGGCGTCGCATTCCTTGCCGAACATCATGTGCCGGCAGGTGAGCGTAGAGCCAAGGCCCAGCGACCGAGCCGTCAGCAGCATGTTCTGCACCGCCGGGTAGACCGAGGAGCCGCTCATGCCGACCGGACCGCGCGGCCCCACGTCGAGGCACGGCACGATCCACACCGGCACCTCGTGGAAATGCAGGGTCAGGTGGTGTACGGCGGCGACCTGGCGCTCCAGCTTGTCGCGCGCCTCGCCCGCGGGCATGGACGCCAGCCGCTCGGCATAGTGCTTGCCGACGCCCTCGTCATAGGCGCGCTGGTAGTAGACCTGCACCTGCTGCCTCACGTCCGGGTCCTTGACCACCAGGAAGCCCCAGTTCTGGGCGTTGCCGCCGCTGGGCGCGGCCTGGCCGGCGCGCAGGATCTGTTCGATCAAATCGTCGGGCACCGGATCGGGCTTCAGCCGGCGCATGGCGCGGGTGGAGAAGATGATGTCGGACAAGTTCGCTTCGGCCATGGTCGCCTCCCCTGAATGCGGCGCGGTCATGATCGCGGCCCGCGCGCCGCGCCGCAAGCCACGCCGTTGCATATTTTATGAACCGTCATTAACATAACGGGTTCTGCTATCGAATTCCGGGGGAGGACGCCATGGATGCCGAGGTCAAGTGCCGGGTCGAGGATTACAGCCTCATGGACCACGCGACACAGAGCGACCCGTTCGAGTTCTACGCGACCTTGCACGAACAGTGCCCGGTCTACCGCATGCCGGAGACCGGCTTCTACATGGTCACCAAATATGACGACCTGCGCCAGGTGCTGAAGGACACGGAGACCTTCTCCAACGACGTCAGCGCCAAGGACGGCAAGGGCCTCCAGGGCGACCTGGGCGTGCTCTACGAGGAGATCATCGCCGAGCGCGGCTGGGCCCATGTGCAGACCCTGCAGCGCACCGACCCGCCTGAGCATTCCCGCTACCGCAAGCTGCTGGACCGGGTGTTCACGGTGAAGCGGGTCCGCGAGATGCTGCCCTATGTGGACCAGGTGGCCAACGATCTGATCGATTCGTGGATCGACGACGGGCGCTGCGAGTTCAACCGCGAGTTCGCCATGCCGATGCCCGGCATCATCATCGCCGAACAGCTGGGCCTCGGCCGCAAGGACGTCGCCAAATTCAAGCGCTGGGCCGACGCGCTGATCGCCCTGTCGATCCGCAAATGGACCGAACCCGAGATCCGCCAGATCGCCGAGACCGAACTGGAGATGCAGCACTACCTGTTCGACGTATTCGAGGACCGGCGCAAGAACCCCACCGGCGACCTGATCTCGGCCCTCGTCCACGCCCATGGCGACGACGAGGAGCCACTGTCCATGCATGAGCTGCAGAACCTGATGCACCAGCTGATCAGCGGCGGTTTCGAGACGACGCAGAGCGCCATTGCTCACGGGTTGTGGCTGCTGCTCCGGCATCCGGAGACCATGCAGCGGCTCCGCGACGACATGAGCCTGATCAAGCCGTTCTGCGAGGAGGCCATGCGCATCGAAAGCCCGGTGCAGGGCCTGGCGCGCAAGACGACCCGCGACGTTGAGCTGAACGGCACGCTGATCCCCGCCGGCTCCATGGTGCTGACCCGCTACGGCGCTGCCAACCGGGACCCGGAGAAATTCGAGTGCCCGCACCTGTTCGACATCGACCGCAAGAACGCCGGCGCGCAGATCGCCTTCGGCGCCGGCGCGCATTTCTGTGTCGGCGCCAGCCTGGCCCGGCAGGAGATGGTCAGCTCGTTCACCGCCCTGCTGACAAGGCTGGACGACATCAGGCTGGAACGCGAGTTGCCCTATCCGGTGCACAATCCCAGCCTGTACTTCATGCCCATGAAGGAACTGCCGATCACGTTCAAGAAGCGCTGACTTGGCAGGCAAAGGCGGCATAACCGCCCGCAATCTTGGCCGCCCGGAAGGCGCGACCGCCGAGGAGACGCGTAAACGTCTTTTGCAGGCCGCCGCCGCCCTGTTCGCCCGCAATGGCCTGCACGGCACGACCCTGGGCGAGATCGCCGCCGCGGCGGGCCTGACCGCGCCGGCGATCTACAACCACTTCTTGTCGAAGGACGACCTGTTCATCGCCGCCGCCTGCGTCATGTTCGACGAGATCGCAGGCGCCATCGAGGAGACCGTCGCCGTGCCCGGCGGCTGGCTGGCGCGGGTGACGGCCGTTCTCGGCATGATCCACGAACTCTACCGCGAGGACATGGTGCTGCAGCGCCTGGGCATGTCGGCGCTCGTCGAGTGCGCGCGCGATCCGGACCGGTTCGGCGCGATCCGCAGCGCGCGCGAGCGTCTCGACGCGCCGTTCCGGCGGGTGGTCGGCGACGCGGTGGCCGCGGGCGAGCTGCCGGCGGATACGAACGTCCAGGTGGCCGGCGCTGTGCTGTCGTCGCTGGTGATGTCCGGCATCGCCGCCTACACGCTGCTGCACCCGTCGCTCGCCGATTTCGACGGCGCCGTGGACGCGTTCCGCACCCTGGTGGTGGACGGCCAGCGGAAACCGCTTCGGCTGGTGGGCCAAGGCTGACATCATGCCTCCGCGAAACGGGAGGATGCGATGGTGGAATTTCCGAAGCTGCGGCGCGGCGACCTGAACGACGAGCAGGCGGCCCTGTGGGACGAGATCGTCGAGGGGCCGCGCAAGGCCAGCATGGGCGTACCCACTGCTGAACTGGGCGGGCCGTTCAACGCCTGGGTGCAGATCCCGTCCTTTGGCCGGATCGGCTCGAAGATGGGCGAGCGGCTGCGCTTCGGCTCGTTGCTCGACGGCCGGTCGCGCGAACTGGCGATCCTCACCGTCGGCGCGCACTGGAGGGCGGAATACGAGTTCTGGGCCCATGCCCGCATGGCCCGCGCCGAGGGCTTGCCGGAGGCGATCATCGAGGCGCTGCGCACCGGAGCACCGGTGCCCTACGAGAACGATACACAGCGGCTGGTGCATGAAGTGGCGCGCGACCTCGTGCGCACGGGCCGTGTCAGCGACGACCTGCACGCCGCCGCCAGCGCGGCGCTGGGCTATCCGAAGCTGGTCGAAGTGACGGCGCTGGTCGGCTATTACTGCCTGGTGTCGTTCACGCTGAACGTGGCGGACGCGCGCCTGCCTGAGGGTGAAAAGCCGATCTGGCCCTGATTGCCCGAACGGCGCCGCACTTCGAAACCTTGCTAGCGCTCCGCTTCCGGCTGCGGGTCCGCTTTCGGCCGGATGATGGTGACCCCCGACGATCCCGCGGGGCCGCGGCGGATTCCGCCGCCGGCGCCCGGTCCGTCCGGTTCGAACCGCGCTCGCACGGCGGCGGTCGGATAGGGCACATCACGGCGGTGCGCCCGGTCATGCACCCAGGTTTCCGTCGTGCCCCGGCGCGTGACGGCGAGCTGGCGGTTTTCCCAGTCAGGGCGCGCGCTGGCATGGGAGGCGGCCGCGAGCGTGTTGCAGGGCGCGAACGAGATTCCGGCCGACAGCATGTCATGCACCCTCGGTCCCTGTCTCTTCGGTCTCCAGCGTAATGGCGGCGTGTCCGGCAGCCACCAGGCTCCATAGATCGTCGACGGATCGTAGACCGGCACGCAGATGTCGCGCGCATTGGCCGGCTCGATGGTGACGACGTCGCCGGACGTATAGACGTTCTGCTCGCGGCTGGTGCGCAGCGACCCTTGCCCGAGCGCCAGGCCGCGCAGGGTCTGGACGGTCTCCAGCACCGTCGTCTCCTCGCGCAGGAAGACGTCGCCGAGCTGACGCACCCACTCCGGATTGTCGCGCATCATGGCCAGGACAGCGGGAAACTGCAGCAGTGCGGCGACATTGGGCTCCCAGCCCTTGTTGCGGATCTCCATGGCAAGCTCCTGCCCGCGCAGGCCTTCATGCTCCTCCATGAAGACCACTGCTTCCCCTACTTCGGCCGGATAGGTCGACGCGGCCAGGATGTGCGCCAGCAGCGGATCGGGATGGAGCGCGACGGGCGCCAGCAGGCGGTCCAGATCGTCCTGGCTCACCGGCGCGGGCCGGTCGGCATAGACCAGCGCCGACGCAGGCACGGCCGCGAAACCCAGCGCGAGCGCCACGCACATCATCAGAAACCCTCGCAATCCGTTCTCCCGGTCCGCCTCGTCCGCGCAGTTTCGCACGCCCCAGTCGGGGCCGCCAGAATGCTGCTTCGGGAATGCTGGTTTCCTGGCGGTCAAAGGCCGTAAGATCGCCGCCTCGGGGAGAAGTGCCTGCATGAAAATCTACTACGGTTGGTACGTGGTCGCCGTCGCCATGCTGTTCCAGGCGGTGACCTTCGGCCTGGGTTCCTATGCCTTCACCTTCTGGGTCGAGCACTGGATGCGCGAGTTCGGCGCGGGTCGCGGCGATGTGATGTGGGCGACGACGGTTTTCACCATCGCGCTGGGCGTGATGGGACCAGCGGCCGGATGGGCGTTCGACCGGGTCTCCATGCGGGTGCTGATCTGTCTCGGCGGCGTCGCCTATGCCGCCGGGCTGGCGCTGATCTCGGTGTCGACGGCGCTGTGGCAGATCGTCGCCATCTATGCGGTGCTGCTGGGTCTCGGCTTCACCCTGGCCGGATCGCTTGGCGGACAGGCCCTTGCCGCCAAATGGTTTCGCGGCAAGCGCGGGCTGGCCATCGGCATCGTCTCGTTGGGCAGCTCGATCGGCGGCGCGGTGCTGCCGCTGCTGGTCACGGTGCTTGCCCGGGAGTTCGACTGGCGCACCGCGCACCAGATCCTGGCCGCCTTCGCCGCACTCGCCATCATCCCGCCGGCCTGGCTGATCATCCGCAACAGCCCCGAAGCCGCGGGAATCGAGCCCGATCCGGAAAGCGCGCTGTCGCGGCAGGCGTCCGCCGACGGCCTGCACCGGGACTGGAGCTACGCCGACATCCTGCGCGAGCGGACCTTCTGGCTGATCGTGGTCGGCATCCTGCCGCCCGCGCTGGCCTTCGCCGGCTTCATGGCCAATCTGCGGCCCTATGCGGCGGATGTCGGCATCCCGCCGGCGCTGAGCGCGTCGCTGATGTCGGTTGTCGCGATCGCCATGGTCGCCTCGAAGCTGACCGTCGGCACCCTGTCGGACCGGGTCGACCTGCGCTACGTCTACTGGGGCACGTCGATCCCGCTGATGGTCGCGATGGCGATCATGATCAGCCTTCCCAGCTATCCGGTCATGCTGGTCGTCGCCGCGTTCGCCGGGTTCACCGGCGGCTCGCACATGGCGCTGCTGGGTGCCATGGTCGGCGCGCGGTTCGGCGCGGCATCGTTCGGCAAGGTGGCCGGACTGCTGATGCCGTTCCTGACGGTCAGTGCGCTGGGCGCGGTCATTTCGGGCTGGGTGTTCGACGCCTTCCAATCCTACGATCCGGCGCTGGAATTCTATATCGGCGGCACGCTGGTCGCCGCGGCGGGCATGTTCTTCCTGCCCACCAGAAAGAGAGGGACTTCATGAAATTCGGCATCGCCCCCATCAACAAAGGCGTCGCGTCGCCCGACGAGATGATCGCCCACGCCCAGCTGGCGGAGCAGGCCGGCATCGAGTCCGTGTGGACCTTCGAGCACGTCATCGTGCCGCTGGAGTATGAAAGCCGCTATCCCTACAACGTCAGCGGCCGCATGAGCTCCGAGCCGGAAACCAACTACGTGGACCCGCTGCTGGCGTTGACTGCCATAGCCGCCGCGACGAAGACGCTGCGGCTGGGCACCGGCGTCAACATCCTGTCGCAGGCCAACCCGCTGCTGATGGCCAAGCAGGTGGCCAGCCTGGACTTCGTGTCCAGGGGCCGGTTCATGCTTGGCGCCGGCATCGGCTGGCTGCAGGAAGAGTTCGCCGCCATGGGCACGCCGTTCGAGCGCCGCGGCGCCCGGTTCGACGACTACATCCAGGCCATGCGCAAGGTGTGGTCCGGCGACGTCGTCGAGCACGAAAGCGAGTTCCTCAGCTGGCACAATTTCAAGTCATACCCCTTGCCTGTGCAGAAGCCGCTGCCGGTCCATATCGGCGGCAACAAGGGCAAGGCATTCGAGCGGGTCGCCCGCCATGGCAATGGCTGGTACTCGCCGAGCGGCAGCGTCACCGAACTGTCCGAACATCTGGCCCTGCTGCGCAAGGCCTGCGACGAGGTGGGCCGTGATTTCAACGAAATCGAGATCACCGGCGTGTGGTTGATGAAGGGCGGCACCGACGCGGTGAGGCGTTTCGAGGACATCGGCGTTCACCGCCTCACGGTGCCCGTCTTCGCGGTATGGCCGGACAAGGCCGCCGACATGATCAAGCAGCTGGGCGACGAGGTCGTCTCCGCCCTGTAAGGGCTAGGTACGGCCTGTGCCGGAACGGTCAACCGGGCTCCGCCCGAAGCCCGTCAGTTTCATGTAAATGCCGAGGACCAGGCCGATGGCGCAGGTGGCGATCACGTACCAGGCGGGCGCCAGCGGGCTTTCCTTGAGCAGCGCCGCCACCGCGACGGGCGTGAGACCGCCGAAGATCGCGTACGCCATGTTGTAGGAAAACGAGAGGCCGGAGAACCGCACCGCGGGCGGAAACGCCTTCACCATGACAAAGGGGACCGCGCCGACGATGCCGACGGTGAAGCCGGTGAGGCTGTAGAACGGGAATAGCAGGGTCGGGTCCTCCGCGATGTTGGTATAGAAGCCGTAGACGCAGGCCGCGAGCAGGATGCTGCCGGCGATGAAGGTGGTGCCCGATCCGTAGCGGTCGACGGCCCAGCCGGCGAACAGGCACCCCGCCGTCAGGCAGATCACCGCGACCGCATTGGCCTTGAAGGCGACCGCGGGCGCGAAGCCGTAGGCCGACTGCAGGAAGTTGGGCGTCATCAGGATCACCACGACGATGGCGGCCGTCAGCATCCAGGTCAGCAGCATGGACAGGGCCACCGATCCTGGGTGGGCGAGGATCACCGTCTTGATCGGCAGCTCGCGGGCCAGCGCCTTGTGCTGGCGCATTTCCTCGAACACGGGGGTCTCGCTCAGGTAGCGCCGCAGATAGACGCCGAGCAGCCCGAACACGCCGCCGAGCACGAAGGCGATGCGCCATCCGTAGTCCAGCACTTCCTGGGGCGACAGGGACTGATTGATGAAGGTCGCCATCAGCGATCCCATCAGGATGCCGACGGTCAGGCCGGCGGTGAGCGTGCCGCAGGCGAAACCCACATGGCGGTCCGGCACGTGCTCGGCCACGAACACCCAGGCGCCGGGGACCTCGCCGCCGATCGCCGCGCCCTGGATGATGCGCAGCAGCAGCAGCAGGATCGGCGCGGCGATGCCGATCTCGGCGTAGGTCGGCAGCAGGCCCATGGCGAAGGTCGGCACCGCCATCAGGAAGATGCTGAAGGTGAACATGCGCTTGCGGCCGACCAGGTCGCCGAAATGCGCCATGACGATGCCGCCCAAGGGCCGCGCCAGGTAACCGGCGGCGAAGATGCCGTAGGTCTGCAGCTGACGTACCCAGTCGGAGACGTCCGGCGGAAAGAACAGCTTGCTGAGCGCCGCTGTGAAAAACACGAAGACGATGAAGTCGTAGAACTCCAGCGCGCCGCCGAGGGCGGACAGCGACAGGGTTTTCATGTCCTGCCGGGACAGCGGGCGGCTGGACCGGTCATCCGTGGCGGCGGTAGTGCTCATAGGGCTGGCTTCTCGTTATGCAGTGCTGGCTTCGGGACCGGCCAGCGGTCCCTCCGGAGGCCAGTCCTCAATACTGCATCGGTGCCGGTCGGGCCACGGATTTCAGGGGATTGAAGGCTTCGCCAGCCTGACGCCGCAGCCCTCCTCGCCCGCGTCGATCAGGCGAACGCCGGCGTCTTGCAGTGCCCGCACCAGCAGCGTCTGCGTCGACCGGTGCAACTCGTGATGACCCGCCTCGAACTCCCGCACCGTCGAACGCGACACGCCGGCCTGCTGGGCGAGTTGTCCCTGGTTCCAGTCGAGAAGGCCTCGGGCGGCCCGGCACTGGGCCGGTGCGAACATAGGCAACGGGCTGCATCCCATGAAATTTCAACCTTATTGATCAAAATAAACCAAATTGATTGATATTTCAAGCTGGGTCCGGCATTGTTGTCTTGAAACTTACAACTTACAGCGACCCAGGAGCCGGATTGCCCCACGCAACGCCGCTGATCACCACCATCGTCGCCGGTATCGGCCTGGCGTTCCTGCTGGGCGCGGTCGCCCACCGCCTGCGCCTGTCGCCGCTGGTGGGGTATCTGCTGGCGGGTGTGGTGGTAGGGCCGGCGACACCGGGCTTCGTGGCCGATGCGGCGCTGGCCCAGGAACTGGCCGAGATCGGCGTGATCCTGCTGATGTTCGGCGTCGGCCTGCACTTTTCCCTGAAGGACCTGCTGAAGGTCAGGGCCATCGCCATTCCGGGCGCCATTGGACAGATCACCTTCGCGACGCTGCTCGGCATGGCCCTGGCGTGGGCGATGGGCTGGTCGGTCGGCGCCGGGCTGGTGTTCGGCCTGGCGCTGTCCGTCGCCAGTACCGTTGTGCTGCTCCGCGCGCTGCAGGAACGGCGGCTGGTGGAAACCGAGCGCGGCCAGATCGCGGTAGGGTGGCTGATCGTCGAGGACCCCGCCATGGTCCTTGCCCTCGTCCTGCTGCCAGCGATGGCGAGCCTGCTGCAGCCGGCCGACAACGGCGCTCCGGCACTGACAGCCGGCGACATCGCCCAAACCCTGGCGCTGACGCTGGGCAAGGTCGGCGGGTTCATCGCCTTCATGCTGGTGGTTGGCCGGAGGGTCATCCCCTGGACGTTGCATTACATGGCGCACACCGGCTCGCGCGAGCTGTTCCGCCTCGCGGTGCTGGCTATCGCGCTCGGCGTCGCGTACCTGGCCGCCAAGCTGTTCGGCGTGTCGTTCGCGCTGGGCGCGTTCTTTGCCGGCATGATCCTGAGCGAGTCCCAGCTCAGCCACCGGGCCGCCGAGGAAACGCTGCCGCTGCGTGACGCCTTCGCCGTCCTGTTTTTCGTGTCGGTCGGCATGCTGTTCGATCCGCGCATCGTGCTCGAGCATCCGCTGCCGCTGCTGGCGACGGTGTTCATCATCCTGGTGGGCAAGTCGCTCGCCGCATTCCTGATCGTGCGGGCATACGGCCACAACAACTCCGTGGCGCTGACGATTTCGGCCAGCCTGGCGCAGATCGGCGAGTTCTCGTTCATCTTGGCGGCGCTGGGCGTCGGCCTCGGCATGCTGCCGCAGGAGGGACAGGACCTGATCCTCGCCGGCGCCCTGCTGTCGATCTTCGCCAACCCGATCTTCTTCAGTATCCTCGACCGCTGGGAACGCCGGCAGGCGCCATCCGGCGCACTGGCGGAACGCACCGAGACGCTGGTGCCGACGAGCAAGACCGGCCACGCCGTCGTCGTCGGTTCCGGGAGGGTCGGCGCCATGATCGTCGACGCCTTCCGCAACCGCCCTGTGCTGGTGATCGAGGAGGACAAGGGCATCATCGAGCAGCTCCGGGCGCGCGACATCGAGGTGATCGGCGGCAACGCCGCCACGGCCGAGGTGCTGGCCGCCGCCAACCTGGCCGAGGCGCGCTGGCTGTTTGTCGCCATTCCGCAGTCGTTCGAGGCCGGCCAGGTCGTCTCTCAGGCGCGCGCCCTCAACCCGTCGCTGGAGATCATCGCCCGCGCCCATTCGGACGCCGAGCAGGACTATCTGGCGGGCCACGGCGCCACCCACGGTGGTGATGGCCGAACGCGAGACGGCAAGGACCATGCTGGCGCACGCGACCGGCGCATCGGCCGCATAGGCTGGGCGGCCGGCACGACAACGCCGGCAAGGGCCACCCGAGGAGCGGAACCTTTACGCCACAGAACCGTTCAAGGACTGTAGTCGTCTCAGCCGGCTACAGACGGGACGTGGCCCGCGCGGTGCGAGCCGCCGGGCTTCGTCCTTGCCACGTCAGAAGCTGACGCGGACTGTTCCCGAGACGATGTGATTCAGCGCACCGCCGCCGAACTCGGCGTCGTAGTCGAACGACAGGGTGCCGAAATGGGCGCTGAGATCGACGCCCACGCCCGCATAGAACGTGGTTTTCGAGGCCAGCGCGCCGACGGTCATGAAGTCGTCGGACAACCTGATCGGGAGGTTCGCGTTCTTCGGCAGATGGCCGAAATAGGCGGTGTTCGTCGGTCCCTTGTAGCTGAACTCGTGGACGGCGCCGACCCGGACATTGGGCTCGATGATACCGGTGCCATCCTCGAACTTCATGCCCGCCGTCAGGCCGATATTGCCCCGCGCGAAGCTGACGTCCTGCTCGCCCACGACGAGATTGCTGGCGGCGCCCGATGTGACGCACTCCTTGCACAGGCCTTTTTCGACATAACCGTTCTCGTGCAGCTTCAGCCAACTGAAGCTGGCGGCCGCCATCAGCGAGAAGCGGCCGACGTTCACGCCGTAGCCGCCGCGCACATTGGCGCCGAAGTGGTGGCCTTTCCACTCGCTGAGCGAGGTCCGGTTGACCGACCCGATGACAATGTTGCGCTCGCCGTCATAGGAACTGAAGCCGTAGCCGCCGCTGACGTCGATGAAGAAGCCCTTGCTTTCCCAGCCCGCATAGACGTTGAACTGGGTGGTCGACACCGCCGTCGGCGTGTCGAACGAGGTCTTCTCCCTGTACTCGGACCAGACCTGCGAGAGGCTGATGCCCACGGCGTCGAGGCCGAGCAGCGGATAGTCGGCGCCCAGCGCCACGCCATAGCTGTAGCCGCCAAAGCCGAGCTGGTCGTCGAACGGCTTCTGGTTGGCGACCAGCACGAGCTGTTCGGCCCAGATCGTCGGCTTGTCGCGCTGCCCCATCTTCTTGGCGCGTTTGGGATCCTTGCCGGCGATGCGCTCGACCCGCTCCTTGTAGCGCTGGTCCAGCTTGTAGATGCCGTCCATGCGCTTGTTGATGGCACCGAAGATGGCGGCCTGGGTCTTGAAGATGCCCTGCTGCGTCGCGCCGCTATTGTCGGGCATGAGCTGGTTGAATGCGTCCTGGACCTCTTCGTTGGTCTTCAGATTGGCCATCGCCGCGCCCAGTTCAGTATCCTGTTCCAGCACCGTCTTGGTGACGTTGAACACGGCGGTCTGGTTGTTGTTGAGGCCCAGTTCATCGGCGGTCGCCCGGTGGACAGTGACGACCAGCTTGTTGGGATCCTCCTTGTCGAGCGCCAGATCGATATTGAAGAACGCCGAGGTGTCGGAAACGTCCAGCCCCTCGATGCCGGCTTCGAGCGACAGCGTCTGGGCCTGGACCAGGGTGAAGGTGATGTCTTCCGACGCCAGGGTCTTGAAATCGGTGACCAGGCCGGTGCCGTTGGCCAGGGAGACCGTGCCGGTGGCGGTGAGAGTGCCGGCAATGGCGTCGCTGCCGAAGATTGGCACGATCAGCGTCGAATCCTTGTCGAAGGTGGCGTCGCGCACCTGCGCGCCGTCCTCGCTGACGATGGCGAAGGTGGACGCCTTGACCACAAGGTCGACGACGCCCTTGGTGGCGGCAAGGTCGCCGGCGAAAATCGCCTTGTTCAGCGAGAAGGTGTTCTCGCCCTCGCCGAAATCGATGGTGCCGGTCTGTGTGCCGCCATTCAGGGTGTAGATGTCGTCGCCGGTGCCGAACAGCACGTCGCCCTCGATGACGCCCTTGTTGACGACGGTCACGTCGGCGTCCGAGGTGCTGAGGTCGATGGCGGTGCCCGTGGTGGTGATCCGCTGGCCCTTCACATCGACGCCCGTGGTCTCGATCGACGAGATGGTGCCGGTGTTCTCGATCACCTTCAGCGTGCCGGACGCATCGACAATGGTGAAGGCGTCGCCACCCACGGACGTCGACTCGGCCTGCAGCAGGCCGGAATTGGTCAGCTTGTCGACCTGGGCGCTATCCTCGATCCCGATGACCACGGCGTCGCCGGTCGTGGTCGTGGCCGTCATGGTGCCCACATTTCTGATCTCGGGCAGGACCGCGCCAGAGCCGATGGCCAAGCTCGTGGACTTGCCGCTGGTGCTCTTGGTGGTGATGTTACCGCCGTCGTTGAAGAAGCCGCCGACCACCGTGGTCGTGCCCGACGCCGCCGACCCGGCGCCCAGGCCGATGCGCACGGTCTCGGCGGTGCCGAGATCCTTCGTCGTGCTGCTGGCCATGTCGCCGCGATTGATGATGCCGTAGGATTCCTTGGTGACCGCGCCGATGGTGATGCTGCCGCCGGCGGTCCCGCCCGCGCCCGGACCCACATGCAAGGCATTCTCGGGGCCGATGATGGTGATCGTGGCGTCGGTGCCGATGGCATCTTTCTTCAGTCCGCGCACGGTTTCGACCTTGCCGGCGGTGAGATCCTTCTCTTCCTGGTCGGTCAGCTTGTCGCCGGTGTTGAGAATGCCGCCACCGACATTGCCGCTGACCGCGAGACCGTCGCCGCCAGCCGTTTCCGGATTGGTGATCGTCTTGCCGTTCTTGTCGAAGGACTGGGTCGATGCCGAACCGGTGTTGATCGTGCCGTTGTTGGTGACGATACCGGTGATGTTGCCCGAGAGCAGCATGCCGAGGCCGCCATCGCCGGTGGCGGCGATCTTGCCATCGTTCTTGATGTTGCCCGCGAGCGAACCGCGGGTGACGATGCCCACCGACTTGACGCCAGAAACGCTGATCGTGCCGCTGGTATCGTTGAGGATATCGCCGGTCATGCTGGCGCCGGTGTCCAGCAGGATGCCGATGTTGCCGCCGTCGACGGTCTTGTCGTCGCTGTCGATGCCGAGGGTGATCGTGCCCTTGTTGGTGACGGTGCTGGTCACGGAACCGGTGATGACGATGCCGCGGCCATCGATGCCCTTGGATTCGACGCGGCCCTTGTTATCGACCTTGTGGCTGCTGTCGATGAAGACGGCGGTGCCCTTGTCGACCACGACGCCGCCGTTGGATTCGATAAGGATGTTGCCGGGTCCGCCGCTTGCGTTGGAGGTTCTGACCGGCTCGGTCACCGTCTTCGTGATGGTCAGGTCCGCGGCCTCCGAAAGATCGGGCACGCCCATGGTGCTGGCGACCACGAGGCCACCGGCGATGGCGCAGCTGGCGCGCATTCGGCGGCGGGGTCGGACTTGGTACATTCAGAAGCCTCTCGGGTGGTTCAGACAGCGCGAGCGCAATCTCAACTGTTCATAGGGTAAATTGCAACGCCCAACTGCGCGAACCGCAGCCGGACGGGACGGATGAAGGGGAAAAGCGACGGGCGCCGGACGATCGTTGCTCCCCTGGCTTTTTTTCGGCCGCGCGCCCATACCCCGGCGCGCGGCAGTGGTTGCACAAGACGTAAGTATAGGGAAAGGATTCGCCGCAAGGGCCGGAAAAGAATCCGGGAGTGTGGCGAAAACGCATCACCTTTCAGGGTCATAACCCGATACCGCTTGACATCGGCCCGTCGCGGGCGCACTTACCCCTCAGATCACCGTGATCGCGCGATGCGCCGCAATGGCGTTTCCTTCCGGATGATCATCGAAAAACCCCGCTTCATTCCAGGTGCGCGTGGAAAAGGCAACACGCTGAGAGCGTCCGCGAACACCGCGTGCGCCCGGCGCAGAAGGATTCTGTTTTAGTGACGACCCATTTCACCGATCTCGGCCTCATCGAGCCGCTGCTGCGCGCTCTGGCAGCCGAGAACTATACCACCCCCACCCCCATCCAGGCCCAGGCCATTCCGCTGCTGCTGCAGGGCCGCGACCTGCTGGGCATCGCCCAGACCGGCACCGGCAAGACCGCCGCGTTCACCCTGCCCATGCTGCAGCGGCTGGCCGCCGAGAAGATCCAGGCGGCGCCGAAGACGGCGCGCGCGCTGATCCTCGCCCCGACCCGCGAGCTTGCCGTGCAGATCGCCGACAGCATCCGGGCCTATGGCGCACACATGAACCTGCGCCACACCGTCATCCTCGGCGGCGTCGGCCAGAACCCGCAGGTCAAGGCCATGGCGCGCGGCGTCGACATTCTCGTCGCCACGCCGGGCCGCCTGCTCGACCTGGTCAACCAGAAGCACATCAACCTGACCGGCACCGGCATCCTCGTGCTGGACGAAGCGGACCGCATGCTCGACATGGGCTTCATCCGCGACGTGCGCAGGATCGTCGCCCACCTGCCGCGCAAGCGCCAGTCGCTGTTGTTCTCGGCGACCATGCCGGCCGACGTGGCCAAGCTCGCCCAGGACATGCTGATCGAGCCGGTCCGCGTCGAGGTAACGCCCCAGGCGACCACCGTCGAGAAGATCGCCCAGAGCGTCTATTTCACCGATTCCGCCGGCAAGCAGTCGCTGCTGACCAGCCTGCTGCGTGACGAGGCGCTGACCAAGGTGATCGTGTTCACCCGCACCAAGCACCGCGCCAACCGCGTTGCCGAGCAACTCACCAAGTCGGGCCTGCCCGCCGATGCGATCCATGGCAACAAGTCGCAGAGCGCCCGGCAAGGCGCCCTCGACCGCTTCAAGTCCGGCGCGTCCCGCGTGCTGGTCGCCACCGACATCGCCGCCCGCGGCATCGACGTGGACGGCATCAGCCACGTGATCAATTTCGAGCTGCCGAACGAGCCGGAAAGCTACGTCCACCGCATCGGCCGCACCGCGCGCGCCGGCGCCGGCGGCATCGCCATCGCGTTTTGCGATCCGACCGAGCGGCCCTATCTGAAAAGCATAGAGAAGCTGATCCGGGTGCAACTTGCCGTCGCCGGATCGCCGCCCCGCGAGGTCGTGACCGAGCGCAGCGACGCCCCGCCGGCCCGCGAAGCCCGCCCGCAGCGGAGCGACTCAACGGCGGACTCGCGGCAGCCGGACGCCGGGCGCAACCCGAGCCGTCGCCGTCGCCGCCCTCGCCGCAATCCCATGCAAAAGGCGGCCTGACATCCCGCAAACCCGCGCTGCGGGCCGGTTTCCGGCCCGCGACGCGGCGCCGCGTCGGGCGAATTTTATTTGTGTTCGTCGATTTCCGGGATTATATCCGCAACATCAGTGACCTAAGACCCGGCTCATCTGCTTCGTCACCGACAGAGCTACCGATCTCCAGGACTTGAGCGAGCTGAGAATCCGTCCGCACCAGTTGGTGCGGATGGTCGTTATGCCATTATTGAAGAAAGCACTCTCTATGACCAACGGAACCGTGAAGTGGTTCAATGCGACCAAGGGCTATGGCTTCATCCAGCCGGACGATGGTTCGGCCGACGCCTTCGTCCACATCTCCGCCGTCGAGCGGGCCGGCCTGTCGGGCCTGCGTGAGGGCCAGAAGGTCTCTTACGAACTGACTCGTGGCCGCAACGGCAAAAGCTCAGCTGAAGAACTGAAGGTCCTCGGCTAACACGCCGGCGAACTGCAGGGAGGGTCTCACTCGTGAGCCCTCCAAGCGCCGCCCTTCTGCCCGGACCGCGCGGTTCGGGGCGCTGAGAGACTTATTCCATAATTTCGCCTGCAAACCGCCTCAATTCGAGGCGGCTTTTTCCGTGTTTTGTCAGGATTCATTCCCCAAACGCGCCAAGTATTTGCGCGCCCGGCCCATGGCCATCAGCGGGAAGTAGTGTCGGTAGAGATTGTAGTTGATCATGAAGCCGCGGCTGAGTTCGATGGACTGACCGAGGCTCTCCTCGACGCCCTGGCCGAGATCGATGTGCCGGCCGAGGCCGTAGCCGGGGAAGCCGGTGCCGGTGTACTCGGCCTCGTCCCATGTCCCCTCGTTCTGGCGCGCCGTCAGATAGCCCAGCCCGGTCTCGACAACGGCGCGGTCCCCGGGCCGGCCGACGGCGAGCAGCGACATCAGCGCCCAGGCGGTCTGCGACGCGGTGCTGTCGCCCTTGCCGGCCAATGACCGGTCCATGTAGGAGCCGCAGGTCTCGCCCCAGCCGCCGTCCGCGTTCTGGTGGGCGATCACCCAGTCGGCGGCGCGGGTGACGTAGTCGGCGCGCATGTCCTCGCCCACCGCCTTCAGTGCCGGCAGCGCGGCCGAGGTGCCATAGACGTAATTGACGCCCCAGCGGCCCCACCAGCTGCCATCCTTCTCCTGCTCCTTGCGCAGGAAGGCGACGCCGCGCTCGACCGCCGGATGGTGCCGGTCGTAGCCGAGCACGCCGAGGGCTTCGAGCACATGGGCGGTGACGTCGACGCTGGGCGGATCGAGCGCCTCGCCGAAGTCGCTGAACGGGATGCGGGTCAGGATCGCCGCGTCGTTGTCGCGGTCGAACGCCGCCCAGCCGCCGCCCCGGCACTGCATGGCCAGCATCCAGTTCACCGCCCGGCCAATCACCGCGTCGATGCCGCGCGCCTGCCATTTCGGGTCGCGCCGGTGCTTCGCCAGCACGATCAGCGCCACGGCGGTGTCGTCCACATCCGGATAGAACTGGTTGGCGTATTCGAACGCCCAGCCGCCGGGCGCGACGCCCTTCACCTTCTGCGACCAGTCGCCGTAGTAGCGAACCTCGTTGTCGAGCAGCCAGCCGATGGCCTTGTCGGCGGCCGGCGCATGCTCGTCCAGTGCCTCGCAATCCTCCATGGCCAGCAGGGTCAGCACCGTGTCCCACACCGGCGACACCGACGCCTGGATGTTGACGGCGCCATCCGTTTCGTAGCACCAGCGCGGGTCGTGCAGCGCCGCCAACCCCTTGGCCATGACAGGATGGCCCATGGGATAGCCCTCGATGTGCAGCGCCAGCAGGCTGTAGATCCATGGCGGCTGGATGCCGCCCCAGGCGCCGTCGGCATCCTGGTGCCTGATGATCCATTCCAGCACGCGGGCGATGGCCGCCTCGCGGCCCGGGATCAGCTTGCGGGTCTGGGCGCCGTGCAGGATCGCATCGGTGCCCATGAAGAACTGTTCCCAGGTGAACGGCCTGATCTTCTTGGGCAGCGAATAGTCGAACGCGGCACGGCCGCCGGGAAACAGCTCGTCCAGCGTGCGGCCCTTGCCCAGCGGGCGCGCGGGACGCCTCGCCGACAGTACGGCGATGGGCATCAGCGTCGCCCGCGCCCAGGACGCGAAATTGTAGATGCTGAACGGGAACCACAGCGGGAAACGGATCACTTCCGGCGGGATGTTGGGGGTCTTGTCCCACGGCCATTCGCCGATCAGCGCCAGCCAGTAGCGGGTGAACACCCGCACATTGCGCAGGCCGCCCCTGGCGAAGATCCACTCGCGCGCCTTCGCCATCGCCGGATCATCGGCCGCCATGCCCATGCAGCGCAGCGCCGCGTAGCTTTCGACGGTGGCGTTGATGTCGCCGGCGGGCGCGCCATGATAGATGCACCACGACCCGTCCTCGCGCTGGCCGCGCAGGATCGATGTCTTCAGCCCTTCCCGGTGCGGATGGTCGTGCAGGCCGAGGAAGTGCAGCGCCAGGACCCACTCGGCTTCCATGCAGGCGTTGGTCTGAAGCTTGCCGACCCAGTAGCCGTCCGGATGCTGCGTCGACACCGACCACGCGAACCCGTCACGGATCGCGCCGCGCAAAATGTCGTCCATGGCCGGGCCGGTCAGCGGGGTTTCGACGTTCATTTGCCGGTTTTGGGTCAGCGGTTCCCTTGTGTCAAGAAACTGCTAACGTTCTACATCACCACAGACAGGGGAGACCATCCATGCCGCGTTTCGTTCTCATCGGGCTCTGCGAGCCGCCCAGCGCCGACAAGCAGGCGCAGTTCGACGAGTGGTTCGTCGACCAGCACATCGAGGACACGGCCCATTGCCCCAACTTCGTGCGCGGCAGCGTGTTCAAGCTGGCGGGCGCCCATCTGGGCAGCGAGACCGTGTCGGGCTATCTGTCACTCTACGAGGTCGAGGCGCCCAGCTACGAGGAAGCCGAGAAGGTGCTGAACGAGTGGCAGCGCAATCCCAACGCCTGGGAAGGGCGCAAGAAGCACCTGGACACGGCCGCGAAGTTCGGTGCGATGCCGCTCGCGGTCAAGGGGTCGGGCTGGTACGAGCTGATCAAGTCGTTCGACGGCCCGGCGGCGAAGAAGTGAATTCCGGCTGCTGATGCAGCTCACGTTCTATCCGTGTCCCTGAGCCTGTCGAAGGGCCTTGCATCACCGTGGGTGCGAGGCCCTTCGACAGGCTCAGGGGCACGGTGAAGATAGCGGCTTGCATCACCAATCCGCCCTAACCCCAACCCTCCAGCTCCCGCGCGATCAACCCGTCGAGCACAGCCACCGCAGGCGGGGTGTCGTTGAGGCAGGGGATGTAGCTGAACTGCTCGCCGCCGGCTTCCAGGAAGGTTTCGCGGCCGCGTTCGGCCATCTCCTCCAGCGTCTCCAGGCAGTCGGCGAGGAAGGCGGGCGCGATCACCGCGATCTTCTTCACGCCCTCGCCCGGGAGCGCGGCCAGCACCACGTCGGTGTAGGGCCGCAGCCATTCCAGCGCGCCGAAGCGGGACTGGAACGTCATGCGCAGCTTGTCCTCGCCCCAGCCGAGACGCTCGCGCAGCAGCCGCGTGGTCTTCACGCACTGGTCGTAATAGGGATCGCCGTCGTCGACGTATTTTTGCGGCAGGCCGTGATAGGAGGCGACGACCACGTCCGGCGGCGAGGCGAGCGCGGCCACGTGATCCTCGACCGAGCGGGCCAGCCCCTCGATATAGGTCCGGTCCTCGGGGAACGCCGGCGCGGTTTTCAGGTCCGGCTGCCAGTTCAGCGCCCGCAGCCCGGCGGTGACCGCGTCATAGGCCGAGGCGGTCGTGGTGCCGCTGTATTGCGGGTAGAGCGCGATCGCCAGGATGCGGGTGCAGCCCCGCGCCCGCAGGCTCTCCAGCTTCTCCTTCACCGATGGCGTGCCGTAGCGCATGGCCCAGTCGACGACGACGTCGTTGCGCGACTGGCCGACCCGGACGGCGGTCGCCTCGGTCAAGGTGCGGGTGAAATGGCGCAGCGGCGAGCCGTCGGCGTCGTCGCGCCAGACCAGCTTGTAGGCTTCGGCCGTCTTGCGCGGCCGGAACGGCAGGATGAACAGGTGCAGGATCGGCAGCCAGATCAACGGGTTGGTGGTGATCACCCGGCGGTCGCTGAGGAATTCGCGCAGATATCTGCGCACCGCCTTCGGCGTCGGCGCGTCGGGCGTGCCCAGATTGATCAGCAGCACGCCGGTCTTGGTGTCGGTTTCTTTCATCTCTGTTGTACGGTCGCCTTCCCTGCCCGGTTCAGCCAATGCGGCACAGTTGCTTGCCCAGGTTCTGGCCGTGGAACAGCCGCAGCAGGGTGGCAGGCACGTTGTCGAAGCCTTCCTGCACGTCGACGGCGAAGCGGATGGCGCCATCGCGGGTCCAGTCGGCCAGCCGCTGGCGGCCTTCGTCGAACCGGGCCGAGAACTGGCCCAGCAGGAAGCCGCTGATGGTCGACGGGCTGTTGACGATGCGCATGTAGTTGCGCGGCCCGGCCACCGCGTCGTCGGCGACGTTGTAGCCCGAGATGCCGCCGCAGATGACGACGCGGCTGCCGATGGCGATGTTGTCCAGCGCCGCCTCGAGGATGGCGCCGCCCACATTGTCGTAGAACACGTTGATGCCGGTGGGACACAGCGTCTTCAGATGGGCCGAGACATCGTCGGTCTTGTAGTCGATGGCCGCGTCGAACCCAGCTTCATCGGTCAGCCAGGCGCATTTGTCCGCGCCGCCGGCGATGCCGATCACCCGGCAGCCGGAGATGCGGGCCAGCTGGCCGGCGATGGAGCCGGTGGCGCCCGCCGCGCCCGAGACCACGACCGTGTCGCCGGCGCGCGGCCTGCCCACGTCAAGCATGCCGAAATAGGCGGTAAGGCCGGTGATGCCCAGCACACTGAGCGCCATTTCCTCGGTCACCCGGTCGGGCAGCTTCTGCACCGGCAGCAGCTGGCCGGCGACGTCGACGGTGGCGTAATCCTGCCAGCCGAACATGCCGGTCACCTTGTCGCCGGGCTGGAAGCCCAGATGGCGCGACACGATCACCTCGCCCGCGCCCGACGCCTTCATGACGCCGCCGATGGGCAGGTTGGCGCCGTGGCCCGGCACCTCGCGCACCCAGCCGCGCATGGCGGGTTCATAGGCGATATGGGTGACCCTGACCACCAGCTGGCCGTCTTCGGGTTCGGCCACGCTGGCGATGGCGGGCGCGAAATTGTCGACCGAGATCATGCCTTCGGGACGGCTGGACAGCAGCCACTGGCGGTTGACGAGGTGCTTCACCATGGGAGCGTCTCAGCCGATCCGGTTGAGCTGCTTGCCCAGGTTCTGGCCGTGGAACAGACGCAGGAAGGTGGACGGCACGTTCTCGAACCCGTCCTGCACGTCGACGGCGAATTTCAGCTTGCCGTCGCGTACCCAGGCGCCGAGGTCGGCCGAAGCCTCGCCGAACCGCTTGGCATACTGGCCGAGCAGGAAGCCCGCCATGCTGGAGGACTTCAGGATCAGCGCCATGTAGTTCTTCGGCGGCTGCGGCACCGAACCGGTGTTGTAGCCCGAGATCGCGCCGCACAGGGTGATGCGCGCGCCGATGGCCAGGTTGTCCAGCGCCGCCTCCAGGATCTCGCCGCCCACATTGTCGTAGAACACGTTGATGCCGTCGGGCGCCAGCTCGCGCAGCCGCTTCCTGACGTTCTCGGACTTGTAGTCGATGGCCGCGTCGAAGCCTGCGGTTTCGGTCAGCCAGCGGCACTTGTCGGCGCCGCCGGCGATGCCGATGACCCTGCAGCCCTTGATTTTCGCGATCTGGCCGGCGATGGAGCCGGTCGCGCCCGCCGCGCCCGAGACGGCAACCGTGTCGCCCGGCTGCGGCTTGCCCACGTCCAGCATGCCGAAATAGGCGGTGAGGCCGGTGATGCCGAGCACGCTCAGCGCCATTTCCTCGGTCACGCCCGGCGCCAGCTTCTGCACCGGCAGCAGCGCGCCCTTGGCGTCGACCACGGCGTATTCCTGCCAGCCGAACATGCCGGAGACCTTGTCGCCCGGCTTGAAGTCGGGATGCCGGGAGACGACCACCTCGCCCGCCGCCATGGAGCGCATGACGCCGCCGATCGGAATGGCGGCCATGTAGCCGGGATTGTCTGCCATCCAGCCGCGCATGGCCGGCTCGAACGCCACATAGGTGATCTTGACCAGGATCTGGCCGTCGGCCGGATCGGGCACCGGCGCTTCGGCCAGCTTGAAATCGTCCGTGCTGACCATGGCCGCGGGCCGGTTCGCCAGCGTCCATTGACGATTGACCAGATTGCTCATGACATCCTCCCGTTCTTCACGGGGAACATAACAGAGAGGGGCTCGGTTTGAAGGAAAGAAAGGCGTGGCCCACCAGCGCGATTCCGCGAGCAGCGTGAAATCACAGAAAGAATGGAGGGAATTACCGGTAGAACAGCGCCTTCAGGCCGCCGCGGTCGAACGGCGCCCAGGCATCTTCCGGCAGGGCCAGCCGGTCGGCGACCGCATAGAGCACCAGCGGGTTGAAACCCAGGCCGGTGTGGCTGCCGTACACCTCGATGTTGTCGGTGTCGGGTCCGGCCTCTTCGGTACAGACCTGCCACACGGCGACGCCGTCGGTCTTCGAGAAAATCGCGGTGCAGGGGACCGGCGGCCGCGAGCGGTGATGCGCCCGGACGTGCTCCGGCGCATGGCCGATCATGTCGCCGGACAACATCTCGTAGAGCTCGGCGATCTCCTTGTTAGTTCCGCCCTGGCCGGCACTGCCGAACGGGCTGCCCAGGGTGATCACCTGTCGGATGGCGTCGGGAATGTCGCGGGCGATCTGCCGGGCGAAGATGCCGCCGAGGCTCCAGCCCACCAGGCTGACCTTGCGTTCGTAGCGGGCGGCGAGGTGGTTGGCGCGCTCGACCATGCGTTCCTCGATGTCGCCGCGCGGGCCGACATTGCGGCCCAGCGCCCAGGGATGGACCTGGTAGCCGAGTGCGCTGAGGTAGGCGCGCAGCACGGCGGTCGACGTATCGGTGCCCATGAAGCCGGGGATGACCATGACCGGGTGGCCGTCGCCGCGCGGCGCCTGCCCCAGGCAGGGCGCGGCGAACGGAAGCATGCCCATTTCCATGGCGGCCCGGGCGGGCTCGAGCATGGACCAGATGACTGCCGGTGGATCATAGTGCCGAGCGCCCAGCTTCACGTGCGCATCCGCGTTCATTGTTGGTTCCTCGTTTGCGCCCATTTGTCGTGGGCGTCTCTCCCTGCGGCCACTATAGCCAGTTAATCCGCATCGTCACCTGTCAGTAACAGATTCCGGACCGCAACGGTTCGCAGCAGGCCACAAACATTTATGCGAGCATGCTTGCTTTTTGCGGTTGCAAAAGGAATCCTGACAGTTATATTGCACTGCAACAAAGGCGGGAAATCCCGCGAAACCAAATACTGGCAGCTTGTACCGAGTTAGGAGATCACCATGTCGCAGACCAATCCGTTCGCCGATGTGTTCGAGAACTGGACCAAGAGCTTCTCGCAGTTCACAGGCGCCGTTCCGGGCCTCAATGTCGACGGCCTGATGAAGGTCGGCCAGGCCAACATCGCCGCCTTCACCGAAGCCAACCGCGTTGCGCTCGAGGGCTTCCAGGCCGTCGCCAGGCGTCAGCAGGAAATGGCCGCCGAGGCGTTCGGCGAGTTCCAGGAAACCGCCAAGACCATCACCGCCGGCAAGGGCGCGGACATGTTCGCCAAGCCGGTCGAGCTGGCCCGCGGCTCGTTCGAGAAGTCGGTCGCCAACATGAAGGAACTGGCCGAGCTGGCCGGCAAGTCGCAGACCGAGGCGTGGGGCATCATCGGCCGCCGTGTCCAGGAAAGCATTTCCGAGGTCCAGGCGACCGCCAAGAAGTAACTTCGAGACAAGAGGCCGCCGGCACATCGACCAGTTCGGTGAGATGGGCGCCTCGTTCCTCCAGTCGAGAACGAGCGCGTCGCCGACCACATCGGCGGCCTCTAGATTTATCGCC
The DNA here is from genome assembly GCA_945907245.1 of Rhizobium sp. Q54. Lineage (GTDB taxonomy): Bacteria > Pseudomonadota > Alphaproteobacteria > SMXS01 > SMXS01 > RI-34. The sequence continues at coordinate 80,150 of CAMDTB010000001.1, read as the reverse complement.
AGTCGACCGGGCCGGGCGGCAAGCACCGCTTCGGCCTGCTCCCGCGCTCCCACAATCACCCGTTAACGAAGCGCCACGCGCTGGACCGGCCGCCGGCAACGGCGCGCTGCCTACGTCGCCACCGCCTGGGTTTGCGCCTCAATCCGCTCGAGGCTGGCGCGGTAGTGCTTGAGGCCCAGGATCAGCACGATCACTCCGAACGGGATGCCGATGCAGTTGATCACCGCCAGCGCCTCGCCCAGCATCTTCTCGTTCCTGAACACATAGGTGGTCAGGAAGCCGACCAGCGTGCTGCCCAGGCTGATCCCGACCACGCTCGACAGGAACACATAGAGCGCGCCGATCTTGGCGCGCATCTGGTTGGGTGTGATCGACAGCAGCGACGCGCCCGCCAGGCCCGCCGGCACCGCGCCCATGAACTGGCATGGCCCGAGCAGGAACAGGGCCCAGTCGAGAGTGGGCGACCACAGGAAGGTGAGCGCGGCGACGGGCCCCAGCGGCGCGGTGCAGATCAGGCTGGCGCGCAGCATGGCGTCGGGATATCCCCGGCGCGCCAGGTACCCGGCGAACCAGCCGCCGAAGAACGTGCCCGAGGTGCCGCAGATCAGCAGCACGACGCCGTACCAGTACCCGGCATGAATCTGGGTCGTGCCGAACTCGCGCACCAGGTGCTGCACCACCCAGCCGAAATTGGCGTAGGCCACCAGCACCATGGTGGTGAAGGCGACGAGGATGTGGGTGAAGGTCCGTCCATGGGCGCGCAGGTGGCGGAAGAATTCGGCCATCTGGGCGGCGCCGCCGACCGCCTCCTCGCTGCGGATGCGGCCGCGGCGGTACGGCTCCCGGATCGTCAGCACCAGCAGCGTCAGCAGCAGCCCCGGCAGGCCGACCGCAATGAAGGCGAGCTGCCACGGCCGCACCTCGCCCAGCAGCCAGACCTCGGTGACGCCGATCTCGTTGATCGCGCCCAGCAGGGTCGCGCCCAGCATCAGCGCCAGGCCGATGCCGGTGAGGTTGCCCATGGTGAACACGCTCATGGCCATGGCGAGCTTCTGCCGGGGGAAGTAGTCGCTGATGATCGAATAGGCCGACGGCCCGAGCGTCGCCTCGCCGACGCCCACGCTGATGCGCGCCATGAACAGCTGGACGAAGCTGCCGGCGAGGCCGCAAGCGGCGGTGGCGATGCTCCAGAAGGTGACGCCCATGGCGATGATGTTGCGGCGGTTGAGCTGGTCGGCGGCAAGCGCGATCGGCACTGACATCAGCGCGTAGAAGATGCCGAAGGGCGGCCCTTGCAGCAGGCCAATCTGGAAGTCGTCGAGGCCCAGGTCGGCTTTGATGTCGCTGACCATGATGGCGATGATCTGCCGGTCGAGGAACGACACGATCGAGGCGATGAACAGGACGAAGACCACGTACCAGGCATAGGCCGGACTGGGCCACGGCGGCTCGTGCCGACCGGTCGGTGGTTCCTGCATCTCTCCCCGCACCGCTGGACCTGCGGCATGCAGGCGACGACTTGTTTACGCGAGTTCAGGTCGGCTGAAAAGATGCGGGGCCGCCGAAAAGAAGAACGGGCGCCGAAGCGCCCGTTCAAAAAGCCTGACCGAGATTTAGGCCTAGAAGTGGAAGCCGAGTTCCACGCCATAGGACCGCGGGCGGCCATAGATCGTCATGTTCCACAGACCGGCCACCGAGTTGGCGCCGATACGGTGGTTTTCGTTGAGGATGTTCTTGACGAACGTGGTCACGCGGTAGCGCTCCTCGCTGTCACGCCAGGTCGCGGAGATGTCCCACAGGAACCGCTCCTCCATCTGGGTGTTGAGCGAGTTGAACACCGACGTCTCCGTCTCCGACTGATAGCTGCCGGTGGTGTTCAGGGTCAGCATGCCTGAATTGCCCAGGGCGACGTCATAGCTGATCGAGGCACCGAGCTTCCACTTGGGAGAGTACGGGACGTTGTAGTCCTTGAGGTTCTCGTTGATGAACCATCCATTGGCCAGGGTGTAGCCGGTGAACTTCCCATCGCCGTTACGGTCGAGCAGGAACTGCTTGTACGCGTGGTCCATGTAGGCCATCGAGAAGTCGATGCGAAGCGCTTCCGTCGGCATCCAGTTGACTTCCAGCTCGACGCCGATGTTGCGCGACTTGCCGGCATTCACGTTGATGGTTTCCTGCGTGGTGTTACCAGCGAAATCGGTGAACGGCACCACCTGCGAGCGGATCAGGTCGCTGTACTGGGTGTAGAACACGGCCACGTTGGTCTGCAGGGTGTTGTCGAACCAGCGCGCCTTCAGGCCGAGTTCGGCGTTCCAGTTCTTTTCAGGCTGGAACGGAACACAGGTCTTCACGCTGGAGCAGGTTTCGGTGAAGCCGCCCGAGATGAAGCCGGTCGCATAGCTGGCATAGAGCAGGGCCTCGTCGGTGACCTTGTAGTCGAGCACGGTGCGCCAGGTGATGCGGTCCCACTTGTCGTTGGTGTTGATAACCAGGCTGAACTGCTCGTCGGGCAGCGGGAAGACGCGCGGGTCGATATCGATGCCCGTCATTCCGGCGCGCGAGATGGCGTTGGAACGGGCGTCACGGCACACGCCGTTGATGGTCCGCTGGTCGCGTTGCTTGGTGTACTGGTTGCAGAGACCGCCATTGTTGGCGCGGCGGAAAAAGTCCTTCTGGTCCAGGGTCCAGCGGACGCCGGCGGTCAGGCGCAGGCGTTCGGTGAGGTCCCAGTTGCCGTCGAAGTAGAAGGCGTAGGTTGTCCGGTCCTGGCTGGCGCCGCCGACCGTCGGGTCGGTCAGGTAGTCCAGGTTCAGGTTGACATAACCGCGGTCATCCAGGAACGGATTGCCGTTCGCCGGGTTGCCGAGCGCCGTGTCGGTGACGGGCAGCAGGCCGGACAGGCCGACAATGGCGAACGAGCGCATGTCGACATTGTCTTCCTGGTAGGTACCGCCGGCGATGAAGTTCACCGGGCCGTCGAAGTTGGTGGCGGCGCGCAGTTCGATCTGAATCTGCTCGCGCTCCAGGTTGCGGCTGGCAGAGAACAGGCTGGCGAAGGACTCACCCGGATAGGTGCTGGGCAGGATTTCCTTCTGCTGGCGATAGGCGGTGATCAGCTTGAACTCGACCACATCGAGGTCGAGGCTCTGCTGCAAATTGTAGCCCATCACCTCGACGCGGTGACCGGAGGGGACGCAGAGGCCGCGCGGATTGTTGCCGATGCACTGGTTGTCGATCGCCGACACCCACTTGCCGGGCGGCGACTGCGAGATGCCGTTGAAGCCGAGCAGCGGCATCAGCATGTTCTGCGGACCGCCATCCGGATCGATCTGGCCGATGATCGGCGAGTCGTTCTCGCTGACCACGGACTCGGAATGATCCCGCAGCAGCTCCATGATGAAGTAGGCTTCGTAGTTGTCTGTCGGCGTGAACAGCACCTTCATCTTGCCGGCGAACACGTCCGTGCCGTTGGCGCGGCCGCCGGCGGCTCGGCCGTTGGTGCCCGGCAGCAGGAACAGCTCGGGCGGCAGCGGCGGATTCACCGCCGGCAGGCCGAACGCCCCGTAGAGCGGCACGAAGTTGGGCCAGCCGCTGGCATTCTTGGTATTGCTGTAATAGCCGTCGTCGTAGTCGATGATGCCGGTCAGGCGAATGGCCAGCTTGTCCTCGACCACCGGGATGTTGATGGCGAGCTTGCCCTTGCCGATCTTGCCGTTGTTGCTGTCGAACATGCCGAACTGCAACTCGGCGTCGCCGCTGAACACGTTCATCTCCGGGCGCTTGGTGACGATCGAGATCGCGCCGCCGGTGGCGTTCTTGCCGAACAGGGTACCCTGCGGACCGCGATACACCTCGACCCGCTCGACGTCGAACAGTTCGACGAACTGAGCCTGCACGTTGTTCAGGCCGAATTCGTCGACCAGCACGGCGACGGAACTGTCCTGCGTCACCAGAATGCCGTTCTGGCCGGTACCGCGGATACCGCCGGAGACGGCGCGGAAACCGGCCATCTGGCCGAGCGCCACGCCCGCCGCCATGTCGGAAACCGCGAGAATGTCGTTGCGGAAGGTCTGCGCCAAGGCATTCTCCGAAATCGCGGTAATGGCGATCGGAATGTCCTGCGAGGCTTCCTCGCGCTTGGTACCGGACACGGTCACGGTTTCAAGGCCGGAGGCGGTAGCGGCGGGTGCAGCCGCAGGCGCGGCGTCCTGGGCGAAAGCCGCGGGCGCGGCGAGAAGCGTCAGCCCCACCGCCGTTGCCAGCGCGCGCACGCTGAGTGTGTGTCTAAGAGATGACTTCATCCAGTGGAACTCCCCAGATTAATAACGAGACCAGGTCTCCGGATTAGGCTCTCCGGTAACCCCTCGGTATGGGACGATATAAATACGACGGTAAAACGTCACTATTAAAGATCAACCGTGACTGTCGTTCGCGAAACTTCCTGCAAGGTGCGACATTTATGTTACACCCCTCGGCCGCGCCCCAAGGTCGATCGATGTGGACCTGCATGCAATCGAGCGCGCCCTTATTCCTTGACTCTCGATGGCCCTAGGCTCCAAACTTCAACATAACAATCACGTATGAAGGTTGCTGGTGGTTCCATGGGTTCCCCGCTGAGCCCTCTACGCGGGCTTCAACAAACGGGGAACAAACTGATGGCGACGATTCTCGCCCATATCCAGATCAAGCCGGGCAAGGAAGCCCGGTTCGAGGAGCTGCAGGGCTCGCTCTGGCGCACCACCCACGCCACCGAGCCGGGCACCATCCGCTACGAGTTCTTCCGCGGCGAGACGGAAGGGTCGTATTACGGACTGCTGTCGTTCAAGGACTTCCAGGCCTTCCTGGTGCATCAGTCCAGCGACGCCCACGAAGAGTTCGGCGCCGAGTTCGGCGACGTGGTGCAGGACATCAGGATCGAGTGGGTCGACGCCGTCGCGGGCGCCAACGACCTGACGCCCAACGCGCCGCAGGACGCGCCGCCCGGCGCCAGCGAGCTGGTCCAGAAATATTCCAAGGCCTATGCCATCCGCATGGCCGACTGGTGGAACGGGCTGCGCAACTAGCAATCAGGGGAGACTGGCCATGGCGACGTTCTTCGCCCACATCAAGATTTTCGACGGCAAGGAAGCCGAGTTCGAGAAGGTCGCCCGCGAGTTGTGGAAGCAGACCCACACGCTCGAGAAGGACGTCCTGCGCTACGAGTATTTCCGCTCGGAAAAGCCCGGCCACTATTACTGCCTGCTGTCGTTCAAGGACTTCAACTCCTTCATGGTCCACCAGACCAGCGACCACCACGAGGCGCCGGACTTCGGCTCGCTGCTGGAGAGCAACCGGCTGGAGTGGATCGATCCCGTCGACGGGGCGAACGCGTTGCCGGCGACCAATCCCCAGCCGTTGCCGCCCAACGCCAGCGAACTGGCCAAACGCTATTCGCAGGACCATGGCGTGGTCATGCAGGACTGGTGGCTGAAGCTGCGCGGGCGCGGCTGAGACGGACAACGAGGAAGACCATGAACAAGGAAAACATCGATATCCGGCTGCTCGATCCGGCCAGCGTCGAGTGCCCCTATCACGACTATCAGCGCCTGCGCGAGGAAGCGCCGGTCTACCGGATGCCAGAGACCGGCTGGTACGTGGTCACCACCTACGACCTCTGCCGCAAGGTGGCGAAGGACTGGGAGACCTTCTCCGACCAGCTCACCGACTGGTCGCAGGAGACGCTCTGGAGCAATCCGGAAATCCCGGAAATCTTCGAGAAGGAAGGCTGGCCCCGCGATGCCATCCTGTCGCGCGATCCGCCGCTGCACGACATGTATCGCAGCCTGGTCGACGTCTCGTTCACCAAGAGCCGTATCGACGCCATGGAGCCGTTCATCTCCGGGCTCGTCAACGACCTCATCGACCAGTTCATCGACAAGGGCGAATGCGACTTCATCCGCGACTTCGCCTACCCGCTGCCCATGCATGTCATCGCCGACCGGCTCGGCCTGCCGCCCGAGGATTTGCCCAGGCTGAAGTTCTGGTCGGAGGAATGGGTGCTGCCGCACGCCCATACCATGAATGCCGAGCGCGAGGTGGAGTGCGCCCGCAACATCGTCGACTTGCAGCGCTACCTGGTGGAAAAGTTCGAGGAGAAGCGCCAGAACCGCGACGACCGGATCCTCAGTGACCTGGTGCACGGCCTGTTCAACGGCGAGCGGCACCTGACGACGCGCGAGATCCTGTCCATGGCCGAGCAACTGCTGGTCGGCGGCAACGAGACCACGACCAACGCCATGTCGTCGGGCATGATGCTGCTGATCCAGAATCCGGACCAGTACGCGCTGGTCCAGGAAGACCCCAAGCTGATCAAGAACTTCGTCGAGGAGGTGCTGCGCGTCGAAAGCCCGACCCAGGGCATCTTCCGCGTGGCCGTGAAGGATACGGAACTGGGCGGCGTGACCATCCCGCGCGGCTCCATGATCAACATGCGCTTCGGCGCGGCCAACCGCGATCCCAAGGTGTTCGCCGAGCCGGACAGGCTTGACGTCTGCCGCAAGAACGCAGGCGCGCATCTGGCGTTCAGCACCGCCGAGCACCATTGCGTCGGCGCGCCGCTGACCCGGCAGGAAATGAACATCGCCTTCAAAATCCTGTTCGAGCGGATGAAGAACTTCCAGTTCGCGCCAGGCAAGAACGACTTCCAGCACCAGGGCAACTTTATGGTCCGGGCGCTGAAGCACCTGCATGTCACCTTCGAGAAGCGTTGAACCCATGAGCACAATCGCTAACGACGGCCGCAACCGGCAGCTTTTCATGACGCGCTTTCCACAAGGGGAAGCCGGACCCGGCGACTTCGAGGTGCGCGAGGCGCCCATGCCCGAGCCGAAGGACGGCGAGGTGCTGGTCGAGGCCCACTACCTGTCCGTCGACGCCGCGCTCAGGCTGATCATGCGCGACAGCAAGGACTTCCTGTTCCGGGTGCAGCCCGGCGACCTGGTGCGCGGCGGCGTGGCCGGCAAGGTGGTCGAATCCCGCAACCCGAACTTCAAGGCCGGCGACTACGTCACGGGCGGGCTCGGCGTGCAGAACTACGCCGTGTCGGACGGCACGGGACTGTCGAAGGTGGATACCTCGATCGCGCCGCTGCCGCAGTGGCTGGGCGGCATGGGCGTGTCGGGCCTGACCGCCTATTTCGCGGTGACCGAGGAATGCAAACCGGGTCCCGGCCACACCATGGTGGTGAACGGCGCCGCCGGCGCGGTCGGCTCCATCGCCGGGCAGATCGGGCGGATCATGGGCGCGAAGGTGATCGGCATCACCGGCAGCGACGAGAAGGGCAAGTGGCTGACCGAGGAACTCGGGTTCGACGTGGCCATCAACTACAAGAAGGGCGACCTCTACGAGCAGCTGGTGAAGGCCGCGCCCGACCGGATCAACTCGATCTTCGACAATGTGGGCGGCGACATCCTCAACGAATCCCTCCGGTGGATCGCCCTGCGCGGCGTGGTGCTGCTGTGCGGCTCGACCTCGCAATACACCCAGGAGAAGATGGAAGGCCCCAGCAACTACATCTGGCTGGGCACCATGCGCGCCCGCATGCAGGGCTTCGTGGTCTATGATTATGCCGACAAGTTCGCCGCCGCCCAGCAGCAGCTCGCGCAATGGGTCAAGGAGGGCAAGCTGGTGATGCGTGAAAATGTCATCGACGGCGACGTCGGCGACTTCCCGGATGTGTTCCAGCGGCTCTATCATGGCGAGAACCGGGGAAAGATGGTCATCCGCCTGCCGGCGGCTTCGGCCTAGAACCAATACCAACAGGCCAGAATCAACAGGGAAGACGAAAGGACAAACGGGATGGGCGTTCTCGATCTATTCAAGCTGGACGGCAAGGTCGCCGTCATCACCGGCGCCGGCAAGGGCATCGGCCGGGGTATCGCCCTGGCGCTGGCCGACGCGGGCGCCGACATCGCCGTTGCCTCGCGCAGCAAGGACGAACTCGACCGGGTGGTGAAGGAAGTCCAAGAACGCGGCCGCCGCGCCATCGCGGTGCCGACGGACGTGACCAAGATGGAGTTCCTCGAGAACCTGGCCAAGCGGGCGCAGGACGAACTGGGCGGCCTCGACATCTGGGTCAACAACGCCGGCGGCCTGCCGGACGGCACGCCGCGCTGGCTGACCCGTACCTCGGAAGAGCAGTTCATGGCGCAGATCGACCTGAACATCAAAGCCGTGTGGGCCGGCTGCGTGGTCGCGGCCAAGGCCATGGGCGAGAACGGCGGCGCCATCGTCAACATCTCGTCGCGCGCGGCCAAGGACATGGGTCCGAACCTGAAGAACGGCCCGTACGGCGCGTCGAAGTCGGCGGTGAACAGCCTGACCGCCACGTTCTCGCGCGAGCTGGCCCCGAAGATCCGCGTCAACGCGGTGGCGCCGGGTCCGATCCCGACCGAGAACTTCATCGATTCCATGAAGATGCACACGCCCGAGCGCGAGGCCGAGCTGAAGGAATACATCAAGCTGCCGCTGGAGCGCTGGGGCACGCCCGAGGACATCGGCGCCGCCGTGCTCTACATGGTCTCGCCGGCATCGGGCTGGGTGACCGGCCAGTGCCTCTACGTCACCGGCGGCTCCTGAGCCGGAAATGCCTTCGGGCTCTTACGACTATATTCCGCAGGAACGCATCGTCTTCGGCCGCCCGGCGGCCGAAGCGATCCGCGCGGAAGCCGAGCGCCTCGGCAAGCACCGCCTGTTCATCGTCACCGCCAGGTCGCTGAACCGGAAGACATCGGCCATCTCGGACCTGCGCGCCGCGCTGGGCGATCTCGTCGTCGGCCTCTATGACGACTGCATCGCGCATACGCCGCGCGAGACCGTGCTGGATTGCGCCGACGCGGTGCGCGCCGCGAATGCCGACCTGATTGTCACCATCGGCGGCGGCACCGCCATCGACATGGTCAAGACGGTGCAGATCTGCATCGCCGAGGACGTGCGCACCGTCGAGGGCATGGACGCGTGGCATACGCGGGTCAATCCGGACGGCACCTACGTCACGCCGAAGACCAGGCCGTCGACGGTGCGCCAGATCATCGTGCCGACGACCCTGTCGGGCGCGGAGTTCAGCACCATCGCCGGCGTCACCGACCTGAGGAAGAAGTTCAAGGACGGCTTCGTCGGCACCAACTCGGCCGGGCAGTCGATCATCCTCGATCCGGCCATGACCGTGCACACGCCCGAATGGCTATGGCTGTCGACCGGCATCCGCGGCTTCGATCATGCCGTCGAGGGCATCTGCTCGATCCGGGCCAACCCGTTCATCACCGGCTGCTGCCGACAGGCCATCGAGATGTTCCGGCTGAACCTGCCACGCACCAAGGCGGACCCGAACGACCTGGAGGCCCGCCTCGCCTGCCAGCAGGCGACCTGGATCGCAGGCCACGGCATCGACCGCGCGCCCTATGGCGCGTCCCACGGCATCGGCGGCGTGCTGGGCGGCATGAAGGAGGTGCCGCACGGCCATACCTCGTGCATCCTGCTGCCGCACGTCCTGCGCTACAACCGGCCGGTGACCGAGCAGGCGCAGCGCTATGTCGCGGCGGCCTTCGGCAAGCCCGACGCCGACGCCGCCGACCTGGTCTACGACTTCGTGGGCAGCCTTGGCCTGCCCCAGACGCTTAGGGACGTGGGCGTGAGCCGCGACGATTTCGACGGCATCGCCAGCCGGAGCGTGGCCAGCATGTGGGTGCGCACCAATCCGCGCCCGCTGCCCGACGTGGAGTCGGTGAAAGCCATACTCGAAGCCGCCTATTGACTTGCGCCGTGCCCCGGGCACGCTGCGCCTCAAGAAACTCTCAGGGATCAGACGATGCTCACGCAGTTCGAACGGGAAGCCAACCTCTCCGACCTCATGGACTACCAGGCGCGCACGCGGCCGGACGCCGAGATGCTGGTGTTCAACGACGAGCGCTACAGCTGGGGCCAGGGCGACAGGATCATCAACCGGGTGGCGAACGGCCTGATCGCGCTGGGCATCGGGCGCAACGACAAGGTCGCCATCCTGGCCGACACCTCGGCCGAGTATTTCTTCACCTTCTGGGGCATCATCCGGGCCGGCGCCTGCGCCGTGCCGCTGTCCGGCATGGCGAGCGCCGAGAGCCTTGAGGCGATGATCGCCGACAGCGGCTCGAAGGTGCTGTTCGTGTCGAAAAAGACCATGGACCTGGTCGGCCAGATCGACGCGCGGCTTTCAACGCTCGTTCCCGGCGGCCGCATCGCCTACGACTTCGCCGACGACCGCTGGGCCGGCTTCCAGGACTGGATCGCGCAGTATCCCGAGACCAATCCGGGCGTGACGATCGACAATCTGGACGACTTCAACATCATCTATTCGTCGGGCACCACCGGCGTGCCGAAGGGCATCCTGCACGACCACCGCACCCGCATCTCCTACTGGGCGACGCGCGACGCGTTCGGCTATGGGCCGGACACGCGGCTGATCGTCTCGACGCCGCTCTATTCCAACACCACCCTGTTCGCCCTGCTGCCGGCGCTGGCCTGGGGCGGCACCACCATCCTGCTGCCGCGCTCGGACACCGAGAACTACCTGCGCCTCGCCGAGAAGGAGCGCGCTACCCACACCATGCAGGTGCCGGTGCAGTATCACCGGCTGCACGACCACCCGGACTTCGGCAAGTACGACCTGTCGAGCTTCGTGTGGAAGTTCTGCACCTCGGCCCCGCTCCGCCCCAAGTTCAAGACCTGGCTGATCACCGCCTGGCCCGGCGGTTTCACCGAGGTCTACGGCATGACCGAGGGCGGCGTCGGCTGCTTCCTCAACGCCCATGAGCGGCCGGACAAGGTGCACACCGTCGGCTATGCCCGGGAAGGCACCGAGATCCGCGTCGTCGACGAGAACATGAACGAGGTGCCGCGCGGCGAGACAGGCGAGCTGATCGGCTGGTCGGGCTTCATGATGACCGGCTACTACAACAAGCCCGACAAGACGTCCGAATCCCGCTGGACCGATCCCGAGGGACGCGTCTGGCAGCGCAGCGGCGACATGGGCAAGATGGACGACGAGGGCTTCATCGTCCTCTTGGACCGCGCCAAGGACATGATCATCTCCGGCGGCTTCAACATCTACGCCGCCGACCTCGAGGCCGAACTGCTGAAGCACCCGGACGTGGACGACGCCGCCGTCATCGCCATTCCCAGCGACGAATGGGGCGAGAGCCCGCTCGGCCTCGTCGTGCTGAAGCCCGGCGCCAAGGCCACCGGCGAAGAAATCCGCGCCTGGGCCAATGAGCGCCTCGGCAAGCTGCAGCGCCTGCACAAGGTCGAGCTGCGCGACGACCTGCCCCGCAGCACCATCGGCAAGCTGCTCAAGCGTGAGTTGCGTGAGCCCTATTGGGCAGGGATGGATCGGCGGGTGGGGTGAGCACCTAAGTGGTCAAGATGGCATAAGCTTGCGGGCGATATAGGCGTTACTGGCGATCATCGCGTTAAAGAATTCTTCGAAGGTGCCGTATCGTTCGACCTCCTCGCCAGCCCACCAGATCACGTGGTTGGGCGCCACGGGGCTGGACGGCGACACCAGCAGGAAGACATCCCGATCGAACGGGGATACGCCGATCGGGATCACGTGCTGCGCGTCCAGATTAATGGCTTTAATAAACTCGCGGACTTCCGGCATAGGGAGGGGGTCAGCATTGTAGGCGCTGTTTAGTTCATCGGTCCCGAAGAGATCCGTGGATATGTGGAAGCCCACCCATCCATTCGCGCACTGTAGGAAGGCCCTGTACTCTTCCGATAGCTCGATGTTGTTCGCAGATTCCGTGTGGGATATCTCGCGTTCCGTGGCTGCAGTTTTCGGTAGATGCCACGGAATCGCGCCCACACGATCATTGTCGTTAATGAGCTGCTTCCAGTAGCTCATTTTTACGATAAGGGCCTTCCAGTCGGGTTTGTGTCGCAGGGCTCTGCTCCGACAGCCATAACGCGCCCGCTCTCAATCCGACTGGACCCGAGTCCCGCGCGGCACCAGGTGGTGGCGGGCGATCTTCCATTCGCCGTTGATGCGCTTCATCCGGGTCTCGTAAGTGGCCCAGAGCGTCAGCGTGGTGCTGGCCTGGTCCTTCAGATAGTGGGTGGCCTGCACGTCGGTGCGGCACTCGGCGGTATCGCCGTCGATGGTGGCGAGCTGCGGGCCCAGCATGTGCTGGGTCGGCCCGAAGCGGCCCAGCGCCTCGACCACATAGGCGGTCCAGGCATCGCCGCTGTTGTAGGTGACGTCGCCGAAGCCGGTGATCACCGCGTCATCGGCGAAGCACGACCGGTACAGCGCCAGGTCGCGGTTGTCGCAGCCCTTGGCGTATTTCAGCATCACGTCCATCAGCGCCATGCGGTCGGCGACATATTGCGCGGTATCGGCCATCGATCTTCCCCTTGTGCGTGTTCCCTGCACCCGGAATCGCATGTTCCGGCCCGCCAATCAACGGCAAGGAACAATCCCGTGAATCCGATCACCGGCCGGGTAACGAAATACCAACCCTGTGGACAATTATTGATCCTGCTGGCAGGCTTTTTGCCGAACAATTGCTGGGGGCATGCATGAAACTGCTGGGTATGGGCGCGCTGCTGCTGGCGGCACTGGTCGCGACAGGCTCGGCCGCGAAGGAGATCACGCCGGAGCAGCTGACGTTCGATTCCTTCGACTAGGGCGGCATCAAGCTGCTGACCCGGACCGACCGGATCGCGGTGCCGACCTACCGCATGGTGTTCGTGGTGCGCAACGGCATGCGCGCCATGGGCGACAGCGGCAACGTCTCGCTGGAGATGAGCGCGACATTGGCGGGCGTGGCGCTGGACGATCTGCGCGATATCGCCGACCAGGCGCTGGCCGACGTTCTCACCCAGGTCGCCGCCACCGGCCGGCCGATCGTGCCGCTGGAGGAAATCCAGGCAAGCAAGGGCTGGAGCGAACTGAAGACCACGGCCGTTCCCTTCGAGAAGAGCCCGTTCGCCGACGCGCGGCTGTTCTATGTGGTGACGCCGCGCGACCGGCCGCTGATCAACGGCCACTATGACGCGCCGATCAGCGACCAGTCGCCCATGTCGCTGGGCAACTGCCGGGCGCTGAACCAGATTTCGGTCGACACCAAGGCCGTCATCGTCATCCCCACGGTGGTGATCGACTTCTCGGAAATGTCCGGGTCGGGCTTCCGGGTCTATTCGAGCAGCGCCAACATCAGCATCAAGCCGGGCCTCTACGTGGTGCCGCACCTCACCAAGCACCACATGTTCCATGCCAAGATCCGCATCGCCGGCGAGGGCGCCAACATGCTGCTGAAGGACAAGGTTGGCATCGGCCAGGCCGGCGAATTCGTCGAGACCGCGCGCTACGGCAACAAGGCCGAGTACGAGGCCGTCGTCGGATCGCTGTGGACCAACCCGAACACGCCGGCCTGGGCGATCCCGAGCAAGGTCTACGAGATTTCGGCGCACCAGTACGTGGTCAACCGGGACATCTTCAAGCAGGCGGTAATGGACGGCGTCCGCGCCGTCAACCGCAGCCTGGCAGAAGCGGTGGCGCAGAACCGGCCATAGACCGGATGTCCAACCAGGTTGACCAACTGCCGACTAATTCCCAGATCCGGACTATGAACAAGCCCATCAACATCACTGAGGCGAAAGCCCGGCTCTCCGAACTCGTCACGCGGGCGTCGGCCGGCGAGGAGGTGATCATCTCACGCCGTGGCAAGCCAATTGCAAAGTTGGCGCAGCTGCCGCAGCAGCAGCCGCGCGTGCCCGGCATAGCTAGGCACTGGAGGCTGCCGCCGGAAGCGTTCGAGCCTCTCGATCCCGAGACACAGGCGATCATGGAAGGCGAAGGAACCGACGGTATAGGCATATGGATCGGCCTGCCGAAAGATCACAGCAAACCCTAAAGCTTCATCTGAACCATCGGCAATCTCCCCGCTGGAAACCGCCACGGCCGCCCGGTATCGTGGCCGCCGTGCAGGGCAACGCAACGGGAAGCTTCCATGACCTATAAAGTCATCCAGTGGTCGAGCGGCAATGTCGGCAAGCACGCCGTGCGCGCCGTCGCCGAGCGGGCCGACATGAAGCTGGTCGGCATGTATGTGTTCTCCGGCGAGAAGGCCGGCAAGGACGCGGGCGAGATCGCCGGCGTCGGCAAGCTGGGCGTCAAGGCGACCAATGACGTCGAGAGGATCGTCGCCATGGACGCCGACGTGGTCATCCACACCGCGCTGCCGTCGCTGGTCTACGGCGCCGACCCGATGGCCGACATCGACCTGTTCTGCCGGCTGCTCGCCTCGGGCAAGGACGTCATCACCACCGTCGGCTACATGTATCCGAAGGTCTATGGCCCGAAGCTGAACAAGCGGCTGGAGGAAGCCTGCCGCAAGGGCGGCTCGACCTTCCATTCCACCGGCCTCAATCCGGGCTGGCTGGGCGACCTGCTGCCCATGACCATGACGGCGCTGTCCCGGCGGGTCGACAAGATCTACGTGCGGGAAATCTCCAACTTCCAGCACTATCCGTCGCCCGAGATCATGTTCGACATGATGGGCTTCTCGAAGACGCCGGCCCAGTTCAAGAAGGACGCCGAGCGCTATTCATTCTGGCTGTCCGGCCTGTTCCGCGAGAACATCCAGATGATCGCCGACGCGCTCGGGGTGAAGCTCGACGACATCAGGGAAAACACCGTCCGCGAACTTGCCGCGGCCGATCTGGAGACGGCCTCGGGCATCGTCCGGAAGGGCACGGTCGCGGGCCAGCACTGGACCTGGGCCGGCGTCGCCGGCGGCCAGGACGTGATCGTGCACGAGACGGTCTGGCGCATCCACGAGAGCGTCGCCCCCGAATGGCCCACGGGCGACCACTCGGTGACCATCGAGGGCGAGCCGCGCATGCATGTCAACTTCGGCGCCCAGTGGATCAGCGACGGCCTGCAGGGCACGGCCATGCACGCGGTGAACGCCATCCCCTATGTGTGCGACGCGCCGTCGGGCGTGAAGACGTTCCTCGACCTGCCCTGGATCATCGGCAAGGGCACCGTCAACGTCTCGAAGCAGCCCGCGAAAAAGAAAAAGAAGAAATAACCTCTACTCCTGCGCTGCGGCCTCGGCCGGCGCCTTCATCATGTTTTTCGGCAGCTTCACCAGCAGCAGCAGCGGGAAGATGCAGATCGTGGCGACCATCACCAGCTGGAAGTCGGTGGTGAATGCCATCATCGCCGCCTGCCGGCCCAGCTCGGAATCGAGCGCCGCGCGTCCCGCCGCCGTGCCCAGGTCCCAGATGTCGGGACGCATCATCTCGAACGACTTGTTCGACAGGGTGTAGTGCTCGGCGAGCGTCGCGTGGTTGATCTCGGCGGCGCGCGTCTGGAACGCGAACACCACGGCGATGCCCATGCTGGAGCCGAAGCTGCGCATGGTGTTGGCGAACGACGCCGCTTCGGTACGCAGCCGGGTTTCTAGGGTGGCGTAGGAGATCAGGTTCAGCGATACGAAGGTCATGCCGATGCCGACGCCCTGCACGATCCCGATCCAGATGAACTCGGCCGAACTGGTGTACAGGTTGAAGCGGGACATCTCCCACAGCGTATAGACAGTCAGCAGGAGGCCCAGGGTGATGAACATCCGCGGGCTGTGGCCGCGCTGGGCCAGCCGCCCCACCATGGTCATGCCGATCATCATGCCGAAGCCGCGCGGCGCGATCAGGAAGCCGGTGGTGAGCACTGGATAGTGCATCAGGTTCTGCAGCATCACCGGGACCATGGCCATGGAGGTGTAGAGCACCATGGCGACGGAGAAATAGAACACCGAGCCGGCGACGAAATTACGGTCCTTCAGCACTGTCCGGTTGATGAACGGATGCTCGGAGAACACCATGTGGTGGATGAACAGGAACAGGCCGATGAAGGCCAGCGCAGCCCACATGAGAATCTCGTCGGACTCGAACCAGTCGGCGCGCTCGCCGCGGTCGAGCATGAGCTGAAACGCCAGGATGGCGAGCGCCAGCATGGCGTAGCCATAGGCCGAGAACTTGCGGCTGCGGTCGATGGGCGTGTCGCCCGAGAACAGCGCCAGCCCCATGAACGCGGCGATGCCGAACGGCACGTTGATGTAGAAGATCCAGCGCCAGTTGTAGGATTCGGTCAGCCAGCCGCCGAGCGTCGGGCCCAGGATCGGTCCGACCATGACGCCGACGCCCCATACGGCCATGGCCTTGCCGCGCTCGTGGTCCGGGTAGGAATCCAGCATCAGCGATTGGGACAGCGGCACCAGCGCCGCGCCCATCACGCCCTGCAGCAGGCGGAACGCCAGCATCTCCTCGAGGGACGTGGCGATGCCGCAGAGCGCCGAGGCGATGGTGAAGCCGGCGATGGACAAAAGGTAGAGCTTCTTGCGGCCGTAGCGGAAGGTCAGCACGCCGGTCAGCGGGATCATCACCGCCGAGGCGATGATGTAGGAGGTCAGCACCCAGGCGATCTGGTCCGGCGTCGCCGACAGGCTCGCCTGCATGTGCGGCAGCGCCACGTTGGCGATGGTGCCGTCGATGGCCTGCATGGTGGTCGCCATCATGGCCGACACCGAGACGATGCCGCGATAGGGCATCGGCGTATGCGCTGGAGTGCTCACCGGTCTAGCCGAAAACGCTCTCGATCAGCCGCGCCAGCCCGCTGCGATGGCCGGTGTCGACCTTGACCTGGGCGCTGAGCCCGGCCGGCAGCGGCACGTCGCCCTTGTAGTCCAGCAGGTAGAGCCGGACCGGCACGCGCTGCACCACCTTGACCCAGTTGCCCGACGCGTTCTGCGGCGGGATCAGCGAGAACTCGGCGCCCGTCGCCGGGCTGAGGCTGCCCACGGTCGCGTGCCATTCGCGGCCCGGATAGATGTCGACGGTGATGGTCGCGGCCTGGCCCTCATGGACGTTGGTGAGCTGGGTTTCCTTGAAGTTGGCGGTGATCCACAGCGAATTCTTCGACACCAGGCTTACCACCGGCTTCTCGGGCATCACCTGCTCGCCGAGCTGCACGTCGACCGAGGCGACGATACTGTCCTCGGGCGCGCGCACCACCGTATGCTCCAGGTCGAGCCTGGCCTGGTCGCGCACGGCGATGGCGTGGCGCACTTCCGGGTTCTGGTCGACGGCCGGGCCGATCTCCTTGCCCAGCTTCGCCGTGGTCGCCGCGAGGTCCTGCTGCGCCTCGGCCACCTTCTGGCGGGCGACGGACAGGTCGTGCTCGGCCTGGTCGAGCTTGACCCTGGAGACAACGCCGCGGGCGGCCAGCTCCTTCTGCCGGTCATATTCCTTCTGGGCGAAGGCCAGGTTGGCGCGGGCGGTGCCGACCGCCGCGCTCTTCTCGCCGACGGACGCGTTCAGCGAGCCGAGGTCGTTGCGCGTGGTGTCCACGTCGGCCTCGGCCATGGCGAGCGCGATCCGGTAGGAGGCGTCGTCGAGACGGAACAGCACGTCGCCGGCCTTTACGGTCTGGTTGGTGCGCGCCATGACCTCGACGGCGCGTCCCTGCACCTGGGCGCTGATATAGGCCTTGTTAGCCTGCACATAGGCATTGTCGGTGCTCTCGTAGCGGCCGGACATCAGGTAGATGCCAAGACCGATCAGCACCGCCACCCCGAGCAGCACCAGCAGTCCGACGCGCACCAGTTCGCGGCTGCGTGTCTTCCACGACGCCTTGGGTTGGATTGTGTCCATGGGCGAGGCGTCGGCCTCGTTGATGCGCGCCACCTTATTCATGGGCCGCGACCTCCAGCAGTTTTTGGGTCGTCTTGTTGGTCATCCGGGACTTGATCCGCATCAGCAGGTCGATCAGCGCGTCACGCTCGCCTGCGCTGAGGTCGCCCAGCATTTCTTCGCGCAGCTCGACCGAAACCGCCTGGAGCCGTTCGATCAGCGGCCCGGCCTTTTCGGTGAGGTAGAGGAGGTAGGCGCGGCGGTCCTGCGGGTCCTGCCGGCGCTGCACGTAGCCCGCCGCCTCCAGCTTGTCGAGCAGGCGCACCAGCGCGATCGGCTCCACGTCCATGCGGTCGGCGAGCTGGCTCTGGTTGATGCCGTCGACCCGGCGCAGATGGGCGAGCACCCGCCACTGGTTGCGGGTGAATCCCATGTCGCGCACGCGGCGCTCGAACTCGCGGCGCATGAGCCTGCCGATGTCGTGCACCAGGAAGCCGAAGGTGCGATCCAGATCTTCGTTTTGCATACGACGTCAAATATAACGCGGGCACATAGTATACTATGTATATTAATGCATAACGCAACTGTCTCGACCGCTGAATCCTGATGCCTGTTGTTCAGCACCCCCTTTACCGCCCGGGCGCGCGCGATGTACAACAATCGCAGATGACTTTGGGGAGCACCGATGAGCACGACCGCCGCCAAGACGCCCGAGTTCAACTTCTTCGAACCGGACCTGCAGGAATGCCCGTATGACGCCTACCGCACCCTGCGCGATGAAGCGCCGGTGTGGAAGGACGGGGTCACCGGCTTCTATTTCATCACCCGCTACGACGACCTGCGCAAGGTGCTGCTCGACACCGAGAGCTTCAGCAACCAGCGCCCCAAGGCGACCCTCGTCCCCGAGCGCACCCAGCGCATGCGCAAGCTCTACGAGGAAAAGGGCTGGGTGCCAGAGCCGACCTTGGCCGGCCGCGACGACCCGAACCACAAGCAGATGCGCGCGATGTTCGACAACGCGTTCCGCGCCGGCAAGATCAAGGAAGTCGATCCGGCGGTCGAGCACACCGCGTACAAGCTGATCGACGGCTTCATCGCCGATGGCCATTGCGAATGGGTGCACCAGTTCGCCGTGCCGCTGCCGCTGATCATCATCGGCAAGCAGATGGGCGCCAAGGAAGAGGACATCTGGCGGATCAAGGCCTGGACCGACGCCTGGGTGCAGCGCCTCGGCATGATGCTGAGCGAGGAAGAGGAACGCTGGTCGGTCGAGATGGAGATCGAGGCCCAGCACTATTTCCAGCCGATCTTCGAAAAGCTGCGCAAGGAACCCAACGACACGCTGCTGTCCGACCTGGTGAACACGGTGATCCCGGAATGGGGCCGCACCCTGAACGACAACGAGCTGCATGCCGAGATGATGGCCGACACCTTCGTCGGCGGCTCGGAGACTTCCACCAACGCGCTGTCGGCCGGCATGATGCTGGCGATCCAGAACCCGGATGTGTGGGCGCGGCTGAAGCAGGGCGTCGAGAAGGACCTGCGCACCTTCGTCGAGGAGGTGCTGCGGCTCGAGAGCCCGGTGCAGAGCCTGTTCCGCGTCGCCGCCAGGGACATCGAGATCCACGGCGTGCACATTCCCAAGGGCGCCATGATCAACACCCGCTACGCCTCGGCGAACCGGGACGAGCGGCACTTCGACAATCCGGAGAAGCTGGACC
Source organism: Rhizobium sp. Q54 (assembly GCA_945907245.1). Classification (GTDB taxonomy): domain Bacteria; phylum Pseudomonadota; class Alphaproteobacteria; order SMXS01; family SMXS01; genus RI-34. The sequence continues at coordinate 60,726 of CAMDTB010000001.1, read as the reverse complement.
TGGACCGCAAGAACGCCGGCAGCCACATGGCGTTCGGCTCGGGCGTCCACCACTGCCTGGGCGCGCCGCTGGCCCGCCGCGAACTCTACTGGGGCTTCAAGGCCATGGTCGACCGGTTCGACCACATCCAGTTCGCCGAGGGCAAGAACGACTTCAAGCATGGGCCGACCTTCGCGCTGCGCGCGCTGAAGGAACTGCACATCGAGTTCACGCCGAAGAAGTAGAAAGTCACACGCGCCTTTGGCGTCTGGCCATGGCCCACACGACCGGCCATGGATGGACTTGTTTGGACAACGGGGAGAGAACCGATGGGAATCATGGAGCAGTTCCGCCTGGACGGCCAGGTGGCGGTAGTAACCGGCGCGGGCCGCGGCATCGGCCGGGCCATCGCGCTGGCGCTGGCCGAGGCGGGCGCCGACGTGGCGGTGGCGGCGCGCCGCACCGCCGAGATCGAGGCGGTGGCCGACGAGATCAGGGCGCTCGGCCGCAGGTCGGCGGCGATCACCACCGACATGATGGACATGGCGGCCATCGACAATTTGGCCGAGGAAACCGTGAAGCAGCTCGGCAAGCTGACCATCTGGGTGAACAACGCCGGCGGCGCCGACGACCGCACGATGCGCACCTTCATGGACCTGCCGGAATATCAGTGGGACTACCAGCTCGGCCTCAATTTGAAGGCGGTCTGGGCCGGTAGCGTCGCGGCGGCCAAGCGCATGCCGGAAGGCAGCGCGATCATCAACATCTCGTCGATCGCGGCGGCCAAGCCGGCGCCGATGAACGGTCCCTATGGCGCCGCCAAAGCGGGTGTGAACAGCCTGACCAAGACGCTGGCGACCGAACTGGCGCCGAAGATCAGGGTCAACGCCATCTCGCCCGGCCCGATCCCGACCGAAGTGTTCATGGAAGCCCTCAAGCTCACCGAGGAGCAGCTTCCCGGCCTCGTCGACATGATCAAGATCCCGATGAAGCGCATGGGCAAGGAACAGGACATCTGCGGCGCCGCCGTCTACCTGGCCTCGCCCGCCTCTGCCTGGGTGACCGGCGAGATCATCACCGTCGCCGGCGGGCTCTAGAAGTCTGTCGCACCCCAAGGCGAACCTTGGGAAAACGGAGCGTTCAGTTCAGAGCCCAAAGGTAGGCCAGCGTAGCGGCGATACCGAGGGACGTGCGGACCGCATGCAGCCGTCCCCAGGCCTTGATCATGGAACGCGACGCCGGTCCGGCTTCAGTCTCGGCGATCGCCTTCAGCTTGTTGTTCGTGGGCATCATGCCGACAACGGTATAGGGCCAGTTGGCGATAATGAGCACCGCTCCCACGACCCAGGACCAATCCCTGGTCATCCATGCCGCAACGAGACCAAGCACCCCCGACAGGACCGCGAGGCTGCCTTGCATGGCGAAGCCGGCAGCGTAGCTCGGCTTCCACTCCTTCAACAGGCTCCTGTCATCGAGCCCCAAGCGCGCGGGTTGCTCCGCGACATTGATATAGAATGCGGCTCCCGCGAACGCAGCGGCCAGCACAAGGGCGAGTTGTCCCACGAACATGCCGAAACTCTTTCCAGCCATCGGTAGAGAGCAATCATTAAGCCGCTCCAGCGCTGGTGGCTAGCGGAGATCCGCAATCGCATTGACCGGCCAGGCCACGTCTGCCGCGTGCGCGCGTTGGCATCGATCGTCCTCCATTCAGGAGGACTCGCCGGCATCCAGCTTGATCTGTAATTCGTCACGGTTGCTGAAACACCCGTTCCGTTCTGCTAGGCTCCGCGCGGGGAAAGCACCACGGGAAACAGCCATGAGCCGGTCGAAGCCTACGCCGCTGCCTGCGTCCACGATCGCCCAGGTCGGCGCCGCGCCCGTCGACACGCCGGCGGTGCGCACGGTGCCGCCCGTCAACATCCGCGTCATCACCGAGGGCCTTCGGTTTCCCGAAGGTCCGGTGGTCATGGACGACGGCAGCGTCATCCTGGTCGAGATGGAGCGCGAGACGCTCAGCCGCTGCTACATGGACGGCACGGTGGACGTGGTGGCCGAAGTCCCCGGCGGGCCGAACGGCGCCGCCATCGGGCCGGACGGCGCCTGCTACGTGGCGAACAATGGCGGCTTCGAGTGGGTGAAGACGCCCATGGGCCTGATGATGCCGGCGTCGCCGAAGAACGGCTACACCGGCGGGTCCATCGACCGGGTCGACCTGAAGACCGGCAAGGTGACGACCCTTTATGACAGCGCCGGCGGCAACAGGTTGAGCGCGCCCAACGACCTGATGTTCGACCGCAACGGCGGCTTCTGGTTCACCGATTTCGGCAAGACCGTGGGCCGGCACACCGACCGGGGCTCGCTGTGCTATGGCCGCGCCGACGGCTCGTTCGTGACCGAGGCGGTGTTCCCGATGATCGGGCCGAATGGCTGCGGCGTGTCGCCCGACGGCAAGCGGGTCTACGTGGCCGAGTTCCCGACCGGCAGGCTGTACGGCTTCCACATCACCGGCGAGGGCACGGTCAGCAAGCAGGGCGGCTTCCTGCCCGGCCACCTGATCGCCGCGCCGGGCGGCAACACCTTCTGGGATTCGCTTGCCATCGAGGCCGACGGCAGCGTCGTCATCGCCTGTCCGCAGCGCGGCGGCCTGATGCGGATCACGCCCGACGGGCAGACTATCGAGCACACGCCGCTGAACGATTTCCTGACCACCAATCTGGCGTTCGGCGGACCCGACATGAAGACCGCCTACGTCACGCTCACCGCCGCGGGCCGGCTGATCGCCATCGACTGGCCGCGGCCCGGCCTGAAGCTGCCTTACACCGCCTGATTCACACAGAGAGGGAAACACCATGGGTACCCGGGAAAAGCGCGCGCCGGCCGCGCAGAGCCTGATCGACGCCTGCAGGGCGACACCGGTCTACACGCCGCCGACGACGGTCGTGCCCGCCGTCAACTACCGGGTGATCGCCGAAGGCCTGCGTTTCCCCGAGGGCCCGGTGGTGATGAACGACGGCAGCGTGCTGGTCACCGAAATCCAGGGCCAGGCGCTGGCCAAGTGCTGGCCCGACGGCACCGTCGAGGTGGTGGCCGAGGTGCCGGGCGGCCCCAATGGCGCGGCGATCGGCCCGGACGGCGCCTGCTACGTCACCAATAATGGCGGCTTCGAGTTCCACACCCTGCCCAGCGGCCTCGTGCTGCCCGGCCACCAGGCGAACGACTACAAGGGCGGCTCCATCGACCGGGTCGACCTGAAGACCGGCAAGGTCACGCGGCTCTACGACACGGTGAACGGACACAGGCTGACCGGCCCCAACGACCTGATGTTCGACCGGAACGGCGGCTTCTGGTTCACCGATCTGGGCCAGGGCCGGTCGCGCGAGCAGGACCGCGGCGGCCTCTATTTCGGCAAGCCCGACGGCTCGCTGGTCAAGGAAGCGGTGTTCGGCCTGCTGACGCCCAATGGCTGCGGCATCTCGCCCGACGGCAAGACGGTCTATGCGGCGGAATCCATGAGCGCCCACCTGCTCGCCTTCGACATCGTCGGCGAGGGCGAGATCGCCAGGGCGCCTGGGCTGTTCCAGGGACGCACCGTGGTCTCCCCCGGCGGCAACACCTACTGGGATTCGCTGGCCATGGAAGAGGACGGCAGCATCGTCATCGCCACGCCGGTCAAGGGCGGCCTGACCCGTATCACGCCCGACGGCCAGACCATCGAGCACACGCCGATAAGCACCGACTTCCTTGCCACCAACCTGGCCTTCGGCGGACCGGACATGAAGACCGCCTATGTGACGCTGTCCGGGTTGGGGCAGCTGATCGCCATCGACTGGCCGCGGCCGGGGTTGCGGCTACCGTTCACGGCCTGATCGTGGAACCCAAACAAGATTGTCATCCCCGCCTTGCGCGGGGACCCATGTTTGTGTCGAGCAGTTGCGAGGCACTGTCTCTGGCGCCGCGACAGGTCTCGCGGCGTTTTGGCTGCATCGACATGGGCCCCCGCGCAAGGCGGGGGTGACAATTGTAGGTGAGCGGGCTACTTCCCCGTAAACACAGGCGCGCGCTTTTCCAGGAACGCCTTGATGCCTTCGCCGAAGTCCTCGGTCTTCAGCAGCGGCAGCAGCTGCAGGAACACGTGGTGGACGTGCTCGTCGAACGGCTCCTTCAGGCCCATGCGCATCATCCGCTTGGCGGCGCGCACGGCGAGCGGGGCGTTGGCGGCGATCTCCTCGGCCAGCGCGCGGGCTGCCGACTGCACGTCGGCATCGGCCACCACCTGGTTGACCAGGCCCAGTTCGAGGCAGTCGGCGGCCCCCAGGGTGCGGCCGGTGAACACCAGCTCAGCAGCCTTGGCCCAGCCCAGCAGGCGCGGCAGGATCCAGGTGCCGCCCGATTCCGGCAGCAGGCCGCGCTTGGTGAACGCGGCGGCCAGCTTGCCGCCCTCGCCCATGACGCGGATGTCGCAGCCCATGGCCAGGTCCATGCCGTAGCCGGCCGCGCCGCCGTTGAGGGCGCAGATCACCGGCGTGTCCATGTTGTGCAGCACGGTCGGCGGCGTGTCGCGAATGCTGATGGTGCTGGACGTGGACGCGCCCGACATGCCGGTCGAGCCCTGCTTGGCGCCGCCCAGGTCGAGACCGGCGCAGAACGCGCGGCCGGCGCCGGTCAGTACCACCACGCGGACGTCCGAATTGGCGTCCACCTCGACCAGGGTCCTGGCCAGCAGGTCGAGCATGGGGCCGGAAATGGTGTTCATGCGCTGCGGCGCGTTGAGCGTGATGGTGGCGATATGATCACGGATATCCAGCAGGACTTCCGGTTCGGTCTTGGTTGCGGTGGCTTCTTGTGACATCCAGGGCACTCCCGTTTATGGTCGGGAGGTATCATGTCGTGTCCACCCGGTAACTTCCAGCGATGATCTACCGAATCCGTACCGAACGATGGCCGGTCGCCGGCGTCTTCCGCATCTCCCGCCGCTCCGCGACGGAGACCGACGTGGTCGTCGTCGAACTGGAGCAGGACGGCCATGTCGGGCGCGGCGAATGCGGCCCCAATGTGCGCTATGGCGAGAGCGCAGAGAGCGTGACGGCCCAGCTCGAAGCCATTCGGCATGCCGTGGAATCGGGCGCCGACCGGGCGGCGGCGCAGGCGCTGCTGCCGCACGGCGCGGCGCGCAACGCGCTCGATTGCGCGCTGTGGGACCTGGAATCGAAAAAAACCGGCACACCTGTTTGGCGGCTCGCGAAAAAGAACAAACCGGGACCGCTGGTGACCGCCTTCACCCTCAGCATCGACACGCCCGAGAACCTGCTGACGGCGGCCGAGGCGGTCGCCGACCGGCCGCTGCTGAAGATCAAGCTGGCCGGCGACGAGCACGACCTGACCCGTATCCGCGCGGTCAGCGCCGCCGCGCAACGGTCGCGGCTGATCGTCGATGCCAACGAGGCGCTGACCATCGAAAGGCTGGACTATCTGGCGCCGCGCTTCGCCCTGCTGCGGGTCGACCTGATCGAGCAGCCGCTTCCCGCCGGCAGGGACGAGGATCTGCGGGGCTATTCCAGCCCGGTCCCGCTGTGCGCCGACGAAAGCCTGCACGACCGCGACAGCCTCGACGACCTGGTCGGCAAGTACCAGGCGGTCAACATCAAGCTCGACAAGGCCGGCGGCCTGACCGAGGCGCTGGCGACGGCTGACGCCGCCCGCGAGCGCGGTCTGAAGCTGATGGTCGGCTGCATGCTCGGCACCTCGCTGGCCATGGCGCCGGCCATGCTTGTGGCGCAGGACGCCTCATGGATCGATCTCGACGGGGCGTGGCTGCTGGCGAGGGACCGGGACCACGCCATCCGCTACGAGAACGGCATGATGTATCCGCCGGATGGAAATCTGTGGGGCTAAGCCACCACCCATAGTTAAGCCAAAATCGCTCCACACAATCGCCACGATTCTCGTCAAATTTGATCCTTCAGGCATCGCAACAGTGGTGGGGCGACAATGCAGCAGCATCTCCTCGACAAGATCATGGACGAGCAGGACAAGGATTTCGTTCGGGTCCTGGAGGATCTGATCGACGTGCTGGTCGCCCGGGGCGTCATCACCATGGACATGATGCCGAAGGGCGCGGCCGAGAAACTGGACCGCCGCCGCCGGATGCGCGGTTCCATAGAGCGCCCCAACGTGACGGCCGACATCGAGCAGATCGACAGCAAGCTGGCCCGGTTCGGCCTCGGCAACTGATCGCCAAGTCTGCCGCGACCGCTGCCCGGTGACGCGGCGCCTATTCCCTGATCAGATCCCCCGGCCCTTGAACCAGTCCGGATCCTCGTCGTCGGGGATTTCCGAACGGCCCCACAGGACGCGGGCGACGATGTGCTCGGCGGCCTGGTCGGGAGTCATCTGGGTCGTGTCGATCACCACTTCCGGATTCTCCGGCGGCTCGTAGGGGCTGTCGATGCCGGTGAAGTTCTTGAGCTGGCCGGCGCGGGCCTTCTTGTAGAGGCCCTTCACGTCGCGCTTCTCGGCCTCGGCCAGCGGCGTGTCGACGAAGATCTCGATGAACTCGCCTTCCGGCAGCATGGCCCGGACCATGTCGCGCTCGGCGCGGAACGGGCTGATGAAGGCGGCGAGCACGATCAGGCCCGCGTCGGCCATCAGCTTGGCGACCTCGCCGACCCGGCGGACGTTCTCGACCCGGTCGGCGTCGGTGAAGCCCAGGTCCTTGTTGAGGCCATGGCGGACATTGTCACCGTCGAGCAGGAACGAATGCTTGCCCAGCGCGAACAGCCGCTTCTCGACCAGATTGGCGATGGTGGACTTGCCCGAGCCCGACAAACCGGTGAACCACAGCAGCCTGGGCCGCTGGCCCTTCTGCGCCGCGTGGGCCTCGCGGTCGATGTCGATGGCCTGCCAGTGCACGTTCTGCGCCCGGCGCAGCGAGAAATTGATCAGGCCGGCGGCGACCGTGGCGTTGGTCATCTTGTCGATCAGGATGAAGCCACCCAGGTCGCGCGAGGTCTCGTAGGGCTCGAACACCAGCGGCCGGTCGGTCGACAGATTGGCGATGCCGATGGCATTGAGTCCCAGCGTCTTGGCCGCCAGGTGCTCCATGGTGTTGACGTTCACCTGGTACTTCGGCGGCTGGACCACGGCGGTGACCATCTGGGTGCCCAGCTTCAGCCAGTAGGGCCGGCCGGGCAGCATCTCGTCGTCAGCCATCCAGATGATGGTGGTCTCGAACTGGTCGGCCACCTGCGGCGGCGCGCCGGCGGCGGCGATTACGTCGCCGCGTGAGCAGTCGACTTCGTCCGCCAGGGTGATGGTGACCGATTGGCCGGTAACCGCGACGGGCAGGTCGCCGTCGAAGGTGACGACGCGGGCCACGGTAGAGGTACGGCCCGAGGGCAGGATCCGCACCGTGTCGCCGGGCGACACGCTACCGCCCGCGATCAGCCCGGCAAAGCCCCGGAAATCCAGGTTGGGCCGGTTGACCCACTGCACCGGCATCCGGAACGGCCCGGTGGTGGCCGGATCGTCACCGATCTCCACCGTTTCCAGGTGGTCGAGCAGGACAGGGCCCGTATACCAGGGCGTCGCATCGCTGCGGGTGGTGATGTTGTCGCCGCGCAGGCCCGAGATCGGGATCGGGATGAAATCGTCGATGCCGATGCTGTGGGCGAAGGCGCGATAGTCGGCGACGATGCGGTCGAACGCCGCATGGTCGTAGTTCACCAGATCCATCTTGTTGATGGCCAGCACCAGGTGGCGGATGCCGATCAGCTTGGCGAGGTAGGAATGGCGCCGGGTCTGGGTCAGCACTCCCTTGCGCGCGTCGATCAGGATCACGGCCAGGTCGGCGGTCGAGGCGCCGGTCACCATGTTGCGGGTGTACTGCTCGTGGCCGGGCGTGTCGGCGACGATGAACTTGCGCCGGTCGGTCGAGAAGAACCGGTACGCCACGTCGATGGTGATGCCCTGCTCGCGCTCGGCGGCGAGGCCGTCGACCAGCAGCGCAAAATCGATCTCCTGGCCCTGGGTGCCGACCCGCTTGCTGTCGGCCTCGAGGGCGGCGAGCTGGTCCTCGAAGATCATCTTCGAATCGTACAGCAGCCGGCCGATCAGGGTGGACTTGCCGTCATCGACGCTGCCACAGGTGATGAAGCGCAGCAGGCTCTTGTGCTGGTGCTGCAGCAGGTAGGCGTCGATGTCCTCGGCGATGAGGTCCTGGGCCTTGTAGGCGCTGGCCTTGGAGGCATCGGACAGGGTCGTGGCCATCAGAAATAGCCCTCCTGCTTCTTCTTCTCCATGGAGGCCGACTGGTCGTGATCGATGGCACGGCCCTGGCGCTCGGAGGTGGTGGTCAGCAGCATTTCCTGGATGACTTCCGGCAGGGTCGCGGCCTCGCTGACCACGGCGCCGGTGAGCGGATAGCAGCCGAGGGTGCGGAAGCGGATCGGCCGCATCACCGGCTCCTCGCCTGGATTGAGCGGAAAGCGTTCGTCATCGACCATCAGCAGCAGGCCGTCGCGCTCGACGGTCGGACGCATCTCGGAGAAATAGAGCGGCACGATGGGGATATTCTCGAGGTGGATGTACTGCCAGATGTCCAGCTCGGTCCAGTTTGAGATCGGGAAAACGCGGATGCTCTCGCCCTTGGCCTTGCGGGCATTGTAAAGCCGCCAAAGCTCGGGGCGCTGGTTCTTCGGGTCCCAGCGGTGGTTGGCCGAGCGGAACGAGAAGATGCGCTCCTTGGCGCGGCTCTTTTCCTCGTCGCGGCGGGCGCCGCCGAATGCCACGTCGAACTGGTACTTGTCGAGCGCCTGCTTCAGACCCACGGTCTTCCACATGTCGGTGTGCAGCGGGCCGTGGTCGAAGGGATTGATGCCCTTCTCCTTGGCCTCCGGGTTCTGATGGACGATCAGCTCCATGCCGCTTTCGCGCGCCATGCGTTCGCGCATCTCGTACATGGCCTTGAACTTCCAGGTCGTGTCGACATGGAGCATGGGGAACGGCGGCGGCGACGGATAGAACGCCTTGCGCGCCAGATGCAGCATGCAGGCGCTGTCCTTGCCGACCGAATAGAGCATCACCGGGTTCTCGGCCTCGGCGACGACCTCGCGGAAAATATGGATGGATTCAGCTTCCAGACGCTGGAGATGGGTCAGCCGCGCGGCGGAAATCTGTGCCTCGCTGCTGGTCGCCTTTGCCGTCGTGCTCACGCCTTCAATCCCGCTGGTGCCGCTGTGCACGCCGCATATAGACACATCGGCGCCCGCCGACAAGCGGACGGCGCCGCGGCAAGCCAAAAATGGTCCGTCGTGTGGCGGTTTCGCGACAAACTGCCGGGAAGCGCGTCCCCTCAACCTGCCCCGACCTTTGGGCGTGACAGGGTGAAGGGGCGTTCTGCCCACCCCAAATCAGCTACGCAGCCTTGCCGCCGGTCGGGATCTGGTTGAACGGCAGGTCCTTGTCGACGCGGATGTCGCCCGGCATGCCGAGCACGCGCTCGGCGATGATGTTGCGCATGATCTCGTCGGTGCCGCCGGCGATGCGGCCGGCCGGCGCGCCCAGCAGCGTCCATGGGTAGGCGGCGTGCTGCACCGCGAGGTTGGGATCCGCGATGCCGCCGGCCATGTCCGCCAGGTCCATGCCGTAGGAGGCCATGTTCTGCTTCTGCGGACCCTGGATCAGCTTGGCGATGGATGATTCCGGACCCGGCGTGTCGCCGCGCGACAGCGCCGACAGGGTACGGGCGTTGACGTTGCGCACGCCGGCTTCGCGCACGTACCAGTCGGCCAGTTTCTCGCGCACCGCCTGGTTGTTGATCAGCGGGCCGTCGTCGTCCTCGAGCGACCGTGCCAGCTCAAACAGGCCGTCCCAGCTCACGCCGCCGCCAGCCGCGCCGCCCGAGGCGCCGACCGCGAGACGTTCGTTCATCAGCAGGGTCATGGCCACGTTCCAGCCATTGCCCACCTCGCTGATGCGGTTCGAATCGGGGATGCGCACGTCGGTCAGGTAGACCTCGTTGAAGTGCGCGGCGCCGGAAATCTGCTTGATCGGCCGCGGCTCGATGCCCGGCGTCTTCATGTCGACGATGAAGAAGGTCAGGCCCTTGTGCTTGGGCACGGTCGGGTCGGTACGGGTAACCAGGATCGCCCAGTCGGACTGGTGCGCGCCCGAGGACCAGATCTTCTGGCCGTTGACCACCCACTCGTCGCCATCCTTCACCGCGCGGGTGCGCAGCGCCGCAAGGTCCGAGCCGCCTGCCGGCTCGGAGAACAGCTGGCACCAGATGATGTCGGCGCGGGCCATCGGCGGCAGGTGCGTCTTCTTCTGCTCCTCGGTGCCATGGACCATCAGCATGGGACCCGTCATGCCCAGGCCGACCACCAGCATGGCGGCGGACGGCGGCGCGACCTTGGATTCCTCCTGCGACCAGATCACCGACTTGATCGGCGACAGGCCCTGCCCCCCATAATCCTTCGGCCAGTTCAGGCACGCCCAGCCGGCGTCATACTTGGTGCGCTGCCATTCCTTGCAGACTTCCTGCACGTGGCCGGCGGCCATCCGCTCGCGCCAGCCCACCGGTGCGTTCTTGGCCAGCCAGGCGCGCACTTCGGCGCGGAACTCGGCTTCCTCGGGCGTGTCGTTGAAATCCATGGTCCCGTTCCTTTTCGTCCATCGTCGAATGACAGCCAGCGTTATACGCGCTTGCCGGCATCTGGTTCTGTCGGGGCGAAACGCTAGCACGCCCGGCGCGGAGGATGCAGTTGAAAAAAGCGTGCGTGAAGGCGGCTTTCAGCGCACGCCGCGAACCGCGACGGCCGTATCCACGAAATCGGTGAACAGGCCGTCGACGCCGAGCGCCAGGAACGCCTGCAGCTCGGCCCGGATATCGGCGAACCCCTCTCCGACCCAGTCGTCGCGGAACGTGTAGGGATGGACGAAGAGACCCAGCCTGTGGGCGCGTTTCACGTAGCCCGTATCCTGTCCCTGCGGATCGATCAGCAGCGCCTTGTAAGGACCGACGCCGTCGGCGAAGGCGGCCATCTGCTCGAGGGTGACGCTCTCGGCGCCGGCGACCACGCCGACCAGCATGACCAGCGGGATGCGCGTCCGGTTGCGCAGGCCGCGCAGGAAGTCGGGGTCGAAGGACTGGATGAACACGGGCAAGCCGCCCGGCCCGAAGCCGTAGCGGCCGAGCGCATTGAGCAGCGGCGCGGTGAAGTCGTGGCCCAGCGCGGCCAGCGCCGCCGGGTCCTTGGCTTCCGGATAGACGCCGACTTGCGCGTCGCGCGCCAGCTCGAGGATTTCCTCGAATCGCGGGATCAGGAATTTCCCGTCGTCGGCCTTGCGGCGGCCCGGAAAGACCTGTCTGGCGCGCAGGGTGCGCAGCTCGGCGAAGGTGAAGTCCTCGGCGTACCAGTCGGGCTCGGCCTTGCCGGGCTTGACGGTCTTTCGGGCGGCGAATTCCGGGCGGTCGGCGACGTCGGTCGAGTCGTCCAGCCAGCGGTCGTGCCGCGCGACCAGCACGCCGTCCGAGGTGAAGACGAGGTCCGGCTCGATGAAGTCGGCGCCCAGGTCGATCGCCTTCTCATAGGCCTCGATGGTGTGCTCGGGCAGATAGCCGCTGGCGCCCCGATGGGCGATGACGATGGGAATGCCGTCGGCCATGGCGGCAACGGGCGCCATGACCCAGCAGAACAGCAGGACGGCCAGCAGCCTCATGGTTTGCTCCCTCGGTTTATGCGCACGGTAGGAGGCGATGGTGTCGGGACTGTTACAGGTTGGCCACGTATTCGTCGCGCACCGCCAGCGCGGTGTCGGCGAAGTCGGAAAAGCCGCCGTCGATGCCCGCTGCGAAATAGGCCAGCATTTCTTCCCGCACATCCGCGAATCCCGGGCCGACGGCATCGTCGCGGAACGTCCAGGGATGCACCTGCATGCCGAGCGCGTGAGCCTGCTCGATGATCCCCGTCGACCGCCTGGTGACCGGATCGAGCAGCAGGGATTTCTGCGGGCCGATCGCCGCCGCCAGCGTAGCGGCTTTCTCCAGCGGGACATGCGGCGCGCCGTGGCCGTCGTCCACCAGAAGCTGGGTGAGCCGGATGCCGGTCAGTGGCCGAATGCGCTGCAGGAACGCATGATCGAAGGACTGGATGTAGAGATTGTCGCGGTCGGGACCATAGCCGTGATCGGCCAGCGCCTTGAGCAGCGGCGGGATGACGTCGAGGCCCATCGCCAGCAGGTCATCGGGATGCTTGATCTCGGGGTGGAAACCGATGGTCGCGCCCCGCCGCGCTTCGCCGTCATACAGCAATTGCAGCAACTCCTCGAAGGTCAGGATGGGATAGCGGCCATCCATGTCCTTCGACCGGCCGGGAAACGGCTGGCGTGCGCGCAGCGTCCGGATCTCGGCGAGGGTGAAGTCCTCCACATACCATTCGGCCTCGGCCTTGCCCGGCTTGACCACCCGGCGGCTGGCGAATTCGGGATGATCGGCCACGTCGGTCGTCGTGCCCAGATAGCGGTCGTGGCGCACGACCAGCCTTGAGTCGCGCGTCATCACCAGGTCCGGCTCCACCGCGTCGGCGCCCATGTCGAGCGCCATCGTATAGGCGGCGACGGTATGTTCCGGCGCGTAGCCGCTGGCGCCGCGATGGGCGATGACGATGGGCTTGCGCCCGGTCAGGGTGTTGAGCGGCATGGGTTTCCCGAAGCGGTTCGCCGGGAAAGGTAGCGGCGAACGGCGTTCGTGCCCATATCATTGTCCGTAACGATCGATTTGATGCCCGGGAGGCTGAATTGAGAACCCTCGTCGCCGCTGGCGTGACCAGCATCGCCCTGATGTCCTGCGCGGCCCTGACCTCCAGTGTCCTGGCCGCAGAGCCGGTGAAGATGTACCCGTTCGAGAAGGCGACGCTGACCTACGCCGTCACCGGTGCCCAGCAGGGCATCCAGACCATCTACATCAAGGACTATGGCCGAATCACCGCCCAGCACTACGAGGCGACGGTGCCGTCGCGGCAGGGCGCGCAGCAGATCAACGTGTCGACCTTCACCGATCCGGAATGGATCTACACCTACGACTTCGAGGCAAAGCAGGGCACGCGCTCGCCCAACGAGCAGACCGCCGCCGCGGCAAGCGCCAAAAGCGGCCTCGACTTCTTCGAGAAGATGACCTTGGCCCGGGGCGGCAAGCGCACCGGCACGGACAGCTTCAACGGCACGCCCTGCACAGTCTGGGAGATGGGCGGCAATACCGGCACCAGGCTGTGCCTCGATGACCGCATGGTGATGCAGTACATGCGCACCAGCACGGACATGATGCAGGGCAACGTGGAACTGCAGAGCGCGCAGGTCGGCACCGTCGACGAAAGCCACTTTCAGCGTCCCGAGGCCGCCTATCGGGATGTCGACCCGTCGCAGGGTCCGCCGCGCCAATAGACGCCGCGAACTGGCGGAAACCCGCCGTTTTCGCGACTCGTTCGCACCTGTGCGGAAAATTCACCCGAATTCTTGACAAGATCGCTCCGATTTAGTCAAACGCCGTTGACTCATGGGTCGGCATGCCCCATGTGAAAGATACCGGACCAAACTGGTGCGGTATGTTCAGCGTTATCGAGCGAGGACGTTCCCCATGATCCGCCTGACGCGGCTGGCAGATTACGCGGTGTTGCTGATGACCCATCTGGGTCATGAGTTCGCGCGCAATCCGGATCGCGTCCACAACGCGGGTGGACTGTCGGGCGAGACGCACATTCCCATGCCCACGGTTAGCAAGCTGCTGGGCGTGATGTCGCGCGGCGGGCTGCTGACGTCCCATCGTGGACAGTCCGGCGGCTACACCCTCGCGCGGCCACCGGCGGCGATCTCGGTCGCCGACATCGTCGGCGCCGTCGACGGGCCCATCGCCCTCACCGACTGCCTGACCGACACCAGCGACTGCGGCATCGAATCTCTCTGCGGCGTGCGCACCAGTTGGCAGAAGATCAACAAGGCGGTCGCGGGCGCGCTCGGCGAAATCAGCCTTGCCGAGCTGTGCGCCGACCAGCTCGCCATGTTCCCGCCGCGCCAGCCCGCGCCGCATGAAACCATCGCAGACGTGCAGTAAGGAAGCCTGAACCCCATGGCAGCCACGACCGAAACCCAGCAAGCCCTCAAGGACATCGGCGGCGACTACAAGCACGGCTTCGTCACCGACATCGAGATGGATGTCGCGCCGAAAGGCCTGAACGAGGACGTCGTCCGCATGATCTCCGCCAAGAAGGGGGAGCCGGAATGGCTGCTCGACTGGCGGCTGGAGGCGTTCCGCAAGTGGGGCAAGGAAGAGGAGCCGGAATGGGCCAAGGTCCATTACCCGGCGATCGACTTCCAGGACATCCACTACTACGCCGCGCCGAAGAAGAAGGACGGTCCCAAGAGCCTCGACGAGGTCGACCCCGAGCTGCTCGACACCTATGCCAAGCTGGGCATCCCGATCAAGGAGCAGGAGGTTCTGGCCGGCGTCATGGGCTCGCCCAACATCGCCGTCGACGCCGTGTTCGACAGCGTGTCGGTGGCGACCACATACAAGAAGAAGCTGGAGGAGATGGGCATCATCTTCGGCTCGTTCTCCGAGGCGGTGAAGACCCATCCCGAGCTGATCCGCAAATATCTCGGCTCGGTCGTGCCGGTGTCGGACAATTTCTACGCCACGCTGAACTCGGCCGTGTTCTCGGACGGCACCTTCGTCTATGTGCCCAAGGGCGTGCGCTGCCCCATGGAACTGTCGACCTATTTCCGCATCAACACCAAGGAAACCGGCCAGTTCGAACGCACCCTGATCATCGCCGACGAAGGCTCCTACGTTTCCTACCTGGAAGGCTGTACCGCGCCGATGCGCGACGAGAACCAGTTGCACGCCGCCGTGGTGGAGCTGATCGCCCTCGACAACGCCGAGATCAAGTACTCGACCGTACAGAACTGGTACCCGGGCGACAAGAATGGCAAGGGCGGCATCTACAACTTCGTCACCAAGCGCGGCGCCTGCCGCGGGGTGAACTCGAAGATCTCGTGGACCCAGGTGGAGACCGGCTCGGCCATCACCTGGAAGTACCCGAGCTGCATCCTGCAGGGCGACAACTCGCAGGGCGAGTTCTACTCGGTCGCGATCACCAACAACATGCAGCAGGCCGACACCGGCACCAAGATGATCCATATCGGCAAGAACACCCGCAGCCGGATCATCTCCAAGGGCATCTCGGCGGGCCGCGGCCAGAACACCTATCGCGGCCTGGTGCGGGTGATGGCCGGCGCCGAGAACGCGCGCAACTACACCCAGTGCGATTCGTTGCTGATGGGCGACAAGTGCGGCGCGCACACCGTGCCGTATATCGAGGTGAAGAACCCGAGCGCCCAGATCGAGCACGAGGCGACTACCTCGAAGATCAGCGAGGACCAGCTGTTCTACTGCCTGCAGCGCGGGCTGACGCAGGAAGAGGCGGTGTCGATGATCGTCAACGGGTTCTGCAAGGAAGTGATGCAGAACCTGCCCATGGAATTCGCGGTCGAGGCCCAGAAGCTGCTGGGCATCAGCCTTGAAGGCAGCGTCGGCTAGGGCGCTAAAGAAAACGGAACGGACAATGCTCGAAATCAAGAACCTGCACGCAGCCGTCGACGGCAAGGAAATCCTGAAAGGCCTGGACCTGACGGTGAAGGCGGGCGAAGTGCACGCGATCATGGGGCCGAACGGCTCGGGCAAATCGACGCTCGCCTATGTGCTGGCCGGCCGCGCCGGCTACGAGGTGACCGAGGGCTCGGTGACCTATGGCGGCAAGGACCTGCTGGAGATGAGCGCCGACGAGCGCGCCCGCGACGGCGTGTTCCTGGGCTTCCAGTATCCGGTCGAGCTGCCCGGCGTGAACGGCATGACCTTCCTGCGCACCGCCGCGAACGCCGTGCGCCGTCACCGCGGCCTGCCGGAGCTGGACGGCATCGATTTCCTGAAGCTGCTGCGCCAGAAGGCATCGCTCCTGGAGATGGACGACTCGCTGCTGAAGCGCGCGGTCAATGTCGGTTTCTCCGGTGGCGAGAAGAAGCGCAACGAGATCGCCCAGATGGCGGTGCTCGACCCGACGCTGATGGTGCTGGACGAAACCGACAGCGGCCTCGACATCGACGCGCTGAAGGTGGTCTCCAAGGGCATCAACGCCCTGCGCGGACCGGACAAGGCGACCGTGCTGGTCACCCATTACCAGCGGCTGCTGTCCTATGTGGAGCCCGACTTCGTGCACATCCTGGCGCGCGGCAAGATCGTCGCCTCGGGCGGCAAGGAACTGGCGCTGGAGCTGGAGCGTGACGGGTACGTCAATTACGTGCCGGAGGCGGCGTAGGCCATGACCGTCGTTCCCTACGCCGAACAGTTCGAGCGGCTGAAGCCGGCGCTCCCCGGCGCGGCCGGCCTGCGCGAGCAGGCGTTCGCCCGCTATGCGGCGCACGGCTTCCCGGGCATGAAGCACGAGGCATGGCGCCATACCAGGCTGACGCCGATCAGCGGCGCGGCGCTGGAGCCGGCCGCGGCGTCGAACGTATCGCCGGCCGACATCGCCGCCCATCTGATCCCCGACGCGCTGACCCTGGTGTTCGTCAATGGCCGCCTGGACCGGGCGCTGTCCAACATCGAGCAGGCGCCCGGCGGCGTCACCATCGAGAGCCTGTCCGACGTGCTGGCGCGGGGCGACGACCTGTCGCCCTGGCTGACGCAGGCGGCGGACGACAGCCCGGATGACGCGCTGGTGTCGCTGAACACGGCGCTGATGAATGACGGTGCGGTGATCCGCGTCGCCGACGGCGTCCATGTGGAAGCGCCGATCCATCTGCTGTTCTTCGCCAAGCGCGAGGGGATGAGCCAGGTGCGCAACGTCATCGTCGCCGGCAAGGGCGCGAGCGTCACCGTCGCCGAGGGCTATTTCGGCGGCAAGGATGCCTACTGGACCAACGTCGTGAACCAGTTCTTCCTGGCCGAGGGCGCCAGCATCGAGCACGCGCGGCAGCAGAACGAGGGCCTGGCGGCCTATCACATCGGCTCCAACCGGGTGCGGCTGGCCGCCGACGCGCGCTTCAACAGCGTCGCCGTCATGCTGGGCGGCGCGGTGGCGCGCAACGAAACCCGGGTTCTGATCGCCGGCGAGCGTGCGCAGTGTCATCTGGCCGGCGTCTCGCTGGGCCGCGGCAAGCAACTGCAGGACAGCGTCACGGTGCTCGACCACGCGGTGCCCAACGGCGTCAGCGACCAGGTGTTCAAGGCGGTGCTGGACGACCAGTCCCATGCCGTCTACCAGGGCAAGGTGATCGTGCGCCAGGACGCCCAGAAGACCGACGCGCGCCAGGCCAACCACAACATCCTGCTGGCCCGCTCGGCCGAGGCGAGCAGCAAGCCCGAGCTGGAGATCTTCGCCGACGACGTGAAGTGCGCCCATGGTGCCACGGTCGGCGAGCTCGACAAGAACATGCTGTTCTACATGCAGGCGCGCGGCCTCGACCCGAAGACAGCGCGGGCGCTGCTGGTCGAGGGCTTCGTGCTGGAAGTGCTGGAGCGCATCGCCTCGCCGGAGATCCGCGACATGTTCCGCACCGACATCGGCGGCTGGCTGCACGGGAGGGCCCTTTCATGAGTGGGGTTTTGTCTTGAACACGGAAAGCCCGATCATCAAGCCGAGCGGCCTCGACATCGCGCGTATCCGCGCGGATTTCCCGATCCTGTCGCTGCCCAGCAACGGCAAGCGCCTGACCTTCCTGGACACCGCCGCCAGCGCCCAGAAGCCGCGCCAGGTGATCGACGCGGAAAGCCATGTCTACGAGGCCGAGTACGCCAACATCCACCGCGGCGTCTACGATTTGAGCCAGCGCGCCACCGTCGCCTACGACAAGGCGCGGACCAAGGTGCGCAAGTTCATCAACGCCGCCAGCGACCGCGAGATCGTGTTCGTGCGCAACGCCACCGAGGGCGTCAACCTGGTGGCGCAGACCTGGGGCCGGAAAAACCTGAAACAGGGCGACCAGATCATCCTGTCCGAGATGGAGCACCACGCCAACATCGTACCGTGGCAGATGCTGCGCGAGGAAACCGGGCTGGAACTGGTGGTGATCCCGATCACGGATTCGGGCGAGCTGGTCTGGGAAGCCTACGAGAAGGCGTTCACGTCGAAGACCAGGCTGGTCGCCATGACCCAGGTGTCGAACGCGCTTGGGACGATCACACCCATGGCTGAAATCATCAAGGTCGCCCATTCGCACGGCGTGCCCGTGCTGGTCGACGGCTGCCAAGCGGTGCCGCACATGCCGGTCGACGTGCAGGCGCTCGACGCCGACTTCTACGTGTTCTCGAGCCACAAGCTTTACGGCCCGACCGGCGTCGGCGTGCTCTATGCCAAGGCGAAGATCCTCGAGGCCATGCCGCCCTACCAGGGCGGCGGCGACATGATCTCGTCGGTGACCTGGGCCAAGACCACCTATGCGGACATTCCGCAGCGCTTCGAGGCGGGCACGCCCAACATCGCCGGCACCATCGCGCTGGGCGCCGCCATCGACTACATCGAGAGCTTCGACCGGCAGGCCCTGCTGGCGCACGAGCAGGCGCTGCTCGAATACGCCACCGAGCGGCTGCAGGCGCTGAACACCATCACCATCTACGGCACCGCCCGCGAGAAGGCGGCGGTCATCTCCTTCGCCATCAAGGGCGTGCATCCGCACGACGTGGGCACGATCCTCGACTTCGAGGGCATCGCCGTGCGCGCCGGGCATCACTGCGCCCAGCCGGTGATGGACCGCTTCGGCGTGCCGGCGACGACGCGGGCGTCCTTCGGCATCTACAACGATTTCGACGACGTGGACGCACTGATCGGCGGCATCGCCAAGGTGCAGGAGATCTTCGGCTGATGAACGACCTGCGCGAGCTTTATCAGGAAGTGATCCTGGACCACGGCCGCAAGCCGCGGAACTTCGGCGCTCTGCCGGACGCCAACCGCGAGGCGCATGGCCACAACCCGCTGTGCGGTGACAAGCTGGACGTGCGCCTGAAGGTCAAGGACGGCATCGTCGAGGACGTCATGTTCGAGGGCGCCGGCTGCGCCATATCGGTGGCGAGCGCGTCGCTGATGACCGAGGCGCTGAAGGGCAGGACCGAGGCCGAGGCCAACGCCTTGTTCGAGAAATTCCACGCCCTGATCACGGGCGAGGCGGATGTGTCCCTCGACCAGCTCGAGGAACTGGACAAGCTGGCGGTATTCTCCGGCGTGCGCGACTATCCCTTGCGGGTGAAATGCGCCACGCTCGGCTGGCACACGATGCATGCCGCGCTTGAGAACAACGGCGAAACGGTGGTGACGGAATGAGCGAGACCTTCCTGAACGATTTCCTCGACGGCCCGGCAGAGGCCGCCCCGGACAATGCGCTTCGCGATCAGATCGTCGACAAGCTGAAGACGATCTACGATCCGGAGATTCCGGTTAACATTTACGAACTCGGCCTTATCTATGGTCTGGACGTATTGCCCGGCAACGACGTCAAGGTCACCATGACCCTGACGACGCCCATGTGCCCCGTCGCCGAATCCATGCCTGCCGAGGTGGAGAGCAAGGTGCGCGAGGTCGACGGCGTGAACGAGGTCGAGGTCGAGCTGGTATGGGAACCGGCCTGGGACATGGGCAAATTGTCCGAGGCGGCCAAGCTCGAACTTGGCATGCTATAAGTTTGGGCATGGTGTAGGAGAAGCGACGATGGCAGCAGGTATCATCACCTTGACCGACCGCGCGGTGGACCGCGTGAAGACGCTCATGGCCAAGCGCCCGGACGCGGCGGGCCTGCGCGTATGGATCAAGGAAGCCGGCTGTTCGGGCCTCAGCTACAAGGTGGACTTCACCGACGAGGCCAAGCCTGGCGACGACGTGGTCGTGACCGAGGGCGGCAAGGTCTACGTCGATCCCAAGGCGGTGATGTACATCCTCGGCTCGGAGATGGATTACCAGGAAGACAAGTTCTTCTCCGGCTTCCTGTTCATGAACCCCAACGAAAAAGGCCGCTGCGGCTGCGGCGAGAGTTTCACGGTTTAAGCGCGGCCGGCTTTTCTTCTCAGCCGTCATCCCGGCGAAGGCCGGGACCCAGTCCCAAACGAACAAACCGGCGCGAAGCACACATTATCGCGCTGCACTCGCCAAGTCTGGATCCCGGCCTTCGCCGGGATGACGGCTGAAGTATTTGAGCAAAACTCATGTCCCTCGACGTTTTCCTCGCCCTGCTCCTCTTCGCGTTCGTGTCCTCGATCACGCCCGGCCCCAACAATTTGATGCTGCTGGCGTCCGGCGTGAACTTCGGTTTCGTGCGGACCATCCCGCATATGCTGGGGATCGGCGTCGGCTTCCTCATCCTGCTGCTGGCGGTCGGTTTCGGGCTGGGCGCGCTGCTGACCGCATACCCGCCAATCCACACCGCGCTGAAGCTGGCCGGCGGCGCCTACCTGCTGTACCTCGCCTGGAAGATCGCGATGACACGGACCATGGGCAAGGCGGGAGCGACCGGCGCCAGACCGATGACGTTCCTGCAGGCCGCGGCGTTCCAGTGGGTCAACGTCAAGGCATGGGTCATGGCGGTAACCGCCATGTCGCTCTACACCAGCGCCGAACGGCCGTTCCTGTCGGTGATCCTGGTCGCCGTGGCCTTCGCGCTGGTCAACCAGCCGAGCGTGTCGACCTGGGCCGGCTTCGGCACCGCCATGCGCGGGTTCTTGTCCGATCCGGTGCGGCTGAAATGGTTCAACATCGCCATGGGCGCGGCGCTGGCGCTCAGCGTGGTGCCGATGATGCTCTGAGCGGCTGGACCGCGATCCTATCCCTGCATCCGGGCGCGGATCTTCGCCATGAGGGACCGCGCGTCGAATTCATCGTCGCCCTCGTAGCGCGGTGCGTATTTGGCGTAGGCCGCGCTGATTTCCTCATAGCGGTCGGTGATGCGCTTCATGTTGTAGGCGTGGGACACGACGTAGAACTCGCCCGCCTGCAACTGCGGGAAGGCGATGCCGGTATAGCGGTCGGTCTCCATGGTGAGGCCCTTGCCGAACGGGTCGGTCATCTCCGAAGAGACGAACCCCGGCAGCACGAAGGACACCTCGATGAAATCGGGCACTTCCTCGCGCATCGCATCGGTCATGGCATGCAGCGCATGCTTCGACGCCTCGTAGGTGCCGGCCATGAAGACGAAATTGGCGAGGCTGTTCTCCGAGCCGACGTTGTAGATGGCGGCCGGCGTGCCCTGTTCGATGAAACGCTTGCCGAAGACGTGGCAACAATACCAGACGCCGAAATAGTTGGTCCGCATGACGCGTTCCACGTCTTCCGGGGCGGTGGCGATGATCGGCGTGGGCATCTGGGCAATGCCCGCATTGTTCATGATGACGTCGGCGCGGCCCCAGCTTTCCCAGGCGAAATCGGCGAGCGCCTCGACCTGGGAAAGCTCCGACACGTCGCACGCCGTGCCGACCGCCTGGTAGCCCATGCCCCTGAGCGCCTGGACCGCCTCATCGACCTTGCTCTTGCGGCGGCCCGCGATCACCAGCTTCGCGCCATCGCCGCCGAAGCGCTTGGCGAAGGAGAACCCGATTCCGGTTGCGCCGCCGGTGATGACGACGACCTTGTCCCGATAGCTTTTCAATGCGCTGATTCTTTCTCATTCATAGTCAAATATCCGACTACAACACTTTATGAAGAACCACGGGTGAAACAAGCGGTTCCAGCGATCTGCCTCGCCGTTCCGCGCAGCGCCGCGACTATCCGGCCATCCAGCCCTTCTGCTTTTCGGCCATTTCCCGCACCGTGACCCAGCGCAACCGCTCTTCCTCGGCGTCGTCGAGGGCGCGGTGGTGATGCGGACGGCGTTCTGCCATCGACGCCATCACCATGATGGTCTCGACGGCGCTCGGCAGTTCCTCGCCGGGGTCGCGCGGCGCGGTGGCCAGGTCGATACCCAGCGTCTCGGCGATCACTTCGGCCTGGGCTACCTCGGTGTCACGCAGGCTCAGGAACTCGCGCGGGAGGCCGCCCGCCTCCAGCAGGTCGGACAGCCACTTGCCGTCCCATTCGGGCGAGCTGGCGTAAAGGTCATGGCCCGACAGCGCCGCGACCATCCGGCCCACGACTGCGTCGGCAGGCGCGCCCTTGGCCGCGAGCGTGGCGCGGTCGATGCCGTGGGTCCGCTCGGCGGACTCTGTCCAGGCCGTCCAGCCTGGCGCCGGCTGGATCAGATGGCTTTCCGCGCCACTGCCGTCCTCGAACACCCAGGCGATCTCGATGGGGTAGCTGTCTCCGGTCAGGCCGGAGGCCTCGATGTCCATGAACACGCGCATGCGACCGCTTCCCGACAGTCCGAAAGACATAAGCTAACATGGGCAGGTTGCAGAGTACCGGCTCACATCGTGCCAATGGCGCAGGTCAGCCCTTGTACCAATCGTTGGCGCGCACCCCGAAAAGCATCACCAGCCCCAGCAGAACCAGCCCGAGTTGACCGGCGGCAAGCGCCCCCAGCACTGCGTTCTTGCCAAGCAACGCGACGATCGGCGGCCCGCCGAGCACAAGTGCGACCAGAAGCCAGGCCGCGAGCAGGAAGCGCGCCCAGCCCTGCCCATTGGACATCAACATGATCAGCAGGGCCAATCCCGCATAGGCTGCGCCCTGATAAAGCGGCGTGAACTTCTCAAGCAGTCCCGAACGGAAGTGGACGTATTCAAGGCCCACCATCAGCAGCGCGAGCACGAGCGCCGCCGTGAGAATCCAGATCGCCGTCTTCACCGGCTTCGGTTTGTACAATTTTGCCGCGCTGACCACTTGCCCCTCCGTGGTGGCCCGGCCGATCCGAAGATCGGTCACGGGCGTCTGATGCCATAGCCATCACCGGATCGACTGCCCCCTCAAGCCGACCGACGCCATTGGCATTGTGCAGATTTCACCGCTTCGGGCAATGCGGCAGGTGGCGGCTTCGCCCCGCGCATCAGCCGGCGGGATGTGCCTGCTGGTCGGCCAGTGCTTCAATTTCCTGCTCCAGCTCGGCGATCAGGTCGGCGCTGGCGGCCAGATGGGGTTTTTCGGCCTCCAAAATGACGCGGAAGGCCCGCTGCTTCAGCGCCAGCGTGTCGATGGCGCCGCCGGTGCCGTCGACCCGCGCGGCGTCCACGACGATGTCGATCAGCCGGTCGACGCCGTGCAGGCGGCCCCACAGATAATCGTTCTCGCGGTGGGCGCGCTTGAAGAAGGCGCCGAAATTGCCGAGCTTCACACCCTTGAGGACATCTTCCGGGCCGCCCTTGCGGATCGCGTTGCAATCCTGCGGGCTGAGCCGGGCCACCCTGATTTCGTCGTAGTTGCCGGTCGCGTCCCACACCCCCGCCGAGAACGTCACCATGTCCCAGAACGAGAAGCCCAGATAGTGGACCAGCAGGTCGTGGCGGATCATGCCGGCGGCGCCCACCGGTTCGATGCCGGCGAAAATCTCGTCGGACCGCCGGTTCATGGCTTCCAGGTCGATGTCCCGGGCGATGCCGCCGACGATCGCGTCCATGGCCGCCAGATTGTCGGCCGCGAATGACGCGCCACCAGACCCGTCGAACCGCGCGCGCGACAGGACCGGACCGAAAACGTCGCGCGTCCTGCCCGCCGCTTCCAGGCTGACGGCCGCAGTGCCGTCGCGGGCGCGCAGGGCGTCGAGCACCTCGTAAAAGCGCCCCTTGAGAGAGTCGAGCCGGTGGGAATCCAGGTCCGGCAGGTCGGCATGACCCAGCCGCCCGTAGAGACCGTTCAGCGCCTGGATGACGAACCGGATGCGGCGGCTGCGGAACTCCAGGTCGAAGCTGCGCAGCACCCTGATCCAGGGCGGCGCGGCGCGGCCGGCGACCGGCGCATCCGGGGCCTGGCGGCCCTTCGGCAGCACGCCGCGGGCGGCGGCCCAGGCGTTGAGCGCGTCCTCGATGAAGCTTGCCTGGGGAGTACCGGGCTCGTCGCCGCACAGCAGGGTGACGAGCCTGGCCGCCTGGGCGACTGCCGCCTTCAGCTTGAGGCGCAGATAGCCCTTGTAGGCGAAGCCGGCCTGCTCGGCGGCCTCGCCATTGCACAGCGCCCGCCACCGGGCGATCTGCGCGCTGGTGAGCCGACGCCGGTCCAGCCTGCCGCGCGTGACCTTCTCGACGGCGGCGGCGATGTCGGGCCGCGCCGCCTCGATGATCTCGCTGGTATAGCGGGTGCGGCGGTTCAGCTCCTGCACCCAGTCGAGGTCGTCGGCGATGGGCTCGTTGCGCGGGATGTCGGACAGCGCCGCCTTCAGGGTGCGCAGCACGCCGGGCGGCTTGCCGGTGGGCGGCGGCGGTTTGTCGGCCGGGCTGGGATTGATGTAGACCAGCCGCCGGTCGACGCGGCGATAGGCCGGCTGGCGGCCGATGGCGTCGATGGCCGGCGCGAACGGCTTGTTGTTGAGCACGCTGCCGTCGAGGAACGAGGTCTTCTCCGGGTCCGTGCCGGACTGCAGGTATGGCCGGAAATTGCCGCGCAGGAACCGGTCCTTGGCGGTCCATTTGCGGCCGCGCCTTCCCAGCACCCGCTCGACCTCGCCGAGCTGGGCCGGCGGGAACGCGGCGGGAAAGCTCGCGGTCGCGCGGGCGGCGAAGGCCAGCGCCGGGATGCAGCCCGTGTCGAAATCGGTCTCCACCTGGCCGTCGGCCCAGCGCCGGTAGCGGAAATGCAGCCGGTGTCGGTGCTCGCGCTCCTCGATCATCGGCGGGTCGTAGAGCGGGATCGACCGCGCGTAGCCGAAGAAGTCGGTCAGGGTCACGAACATGTCGAGCTTGAGGCCGCTCGGCATCAGCGAGTCGATGGCGCTCTTGGGCGTGCCCATGGCCTCCATGGCGGTGATCAGGCTGTCGAGCAGCCGCTCGCCGTCGAAGGGCGGACGCAGTCGGACCAGCTGCATCATCCGGCGCAGCTTGCCGGTGACCTCATCGTCGAGCTCGATGTCGCTGAACCGGTCGCCCGCGATCCAGCGCACCAGCGGCCAGAACAACCGGTCGCTCCAGGCGGTGGTGCTACCCTCGGTGATCAGCGCCTCGACGTCGGCGCCCGCCAGCCACATCTCGCGCAGCACGTCGAACGGCAGGTCGTGGGCCAGCGCCCGGGCAAGCAGCACGCTGTTGATGCCGCCCGCGCTGGCGCCAGCGATGACGTCGACGATCACCCGCAGGTCGAGCCCGGCGCCGATCTCCCGCAGCAGGTCGAAATAGACCTCCTCGGTGTCGGTTTCCCGCTCGGGCGAAGGCGGCAGCTCGGAGAACCGGCGCTCGCGCTTCTGGTTGGCATCGTGCACCGAGTGATAGAGCTTCGACGCCCGCGCCAGCTTGAGGATCTCCTTGGCGATGCCGTGCATGTAGACGGCGAGCGAGATGCCGCCGCTGCATACGATCGCCAGCCGGAGTTCCTTCTCCTGCATCAGCGTCGGTCCCAAAGCCAAGTAGCGGTCACGTTTCCTCCCCGGGCCCGCGCATCTGGCCACGCGCCATCAGGGAAATCAACGACGGGGACGCGCGAAGGTGCCCGGGTATGTCAGACCAGCGCCTTGGGGCTGTCGAAGGCGACCAGGTCGCCGGCCTTCGCCTTGGACCACGAATGTACGTCGAACTCGATGACGGCAAGCGCGGCGGTGGGGAACTTGTCCTCGATTTCGTCGCGCCTGCCGGCCGGGTCGCCGGACGAGAGCTTCAACGCGGCGAGCTGCATGCCGGGGTTGTGCCCGATCACCAGCAGGGTCGAGACCTCGTCGGGCGCGCCGCGCACCAATTCGGCGATGGTCTTGGGATCGGCCAGGTAGAGCTCCGAGCGGAAGTCCATCTGCACGGGCGCCTGCAACGCGGTCAGCACGCGCTGCGCCGTCTCGCGGGTGCGGACGGCGGGCGAGCAGAGAATCAGCTCGGGCGTCAGGCCGCGCTGGCGCAGATAGGCGCCCATCAGCGCGGCGGCGCGCTGGCCGCGGTCGTTGAGCGGCCGCTCGTTGTCAGGCTGGTCCGAATTGTACCAGTCGGACTTGCCGTGCCGAAGCAGCAACAGACGCTTCAAGGGAGTTCTCCTATCGCTTCACCGCGCACCATACAGATCGACCGTGTCGTTCCCGTGAATGTGGGACCGCGGGTCGGGCAGGCTAGTGGGGCAGCTCGCGGTTGAGGGCGGCGACGCCGCGCTCGATGGCCGCCGCCACAAGGCGGTCGATATCCAGCACATGACGGATCATCTCCAGCAGGCGGAACTCCTCCTGGCCCACCTTGCCGTCGCTGATCGCCACGGTGCAGGCGACGGCATAGGCCGTGTCGCGCAGGCCGGCCGGCAACGCCTCGTTCACCAGCCCCAGGACGGTCTCCAGTCCCTCGCCGTGCTGCAGGATGTCGCTGCAGGTCCGCACGGCCGACAGCAGCTTGCCGCGGTCGTAGCCCCTGAACGCC
The DNA here is from genome assembly GCA_945907245.1 of Rhizobium sp. Q54. Taxonomy (GTDB): domain Bacteria; phylum Pseudomonadota; class Alphaproteobacteria; order SMXS01; family SMXS01; genus RI-34. The sequence goes on along the minus strand of CAMDTB010000001.1, from coordinate 34,256 downwards.
GGCAGGTCGGCGACCGTGTTGGACATGGCGTCGATCTCGGCGCCGGCCATGTTCGAGTCCGAGGCCGCGACGATCACCATCAGGTAGACCAGCGCGGAATGGGGCGTGAGAACCGGGTCGCTCAACGAAATCATCCTGCCTTGTTGGGGTTCGCGCCACCATAGGGTCGCATCGGGATACCTTCAACGACTATCGGCCGGCACCACCGATCGGAGGAACGCGCCGGTGATCTCGACCGCCTCGGCAAGCCCGACGCGCGCCACCTGGACGTCTTCCGGGAAGGCGCCGAGCAGGCGGCTGGGCATGGCGCTGTCGAGCATGACGAACACGCCCCGGTCGCCGGCGCGGCGGATCAGCCGGCCGAATGCCTGCTTCAGCCGCAAGCGGGTCAGCATGTCGTCGTAGCGGTTGCCGCCGAAGGCGTCGCGGCGGGCGCGGTGCAGGATCGACGGGCGCGGCCACGGCACCCGGTCGAACACGATCAGCCGCAGCGCGTCACCCGGCACGTCGACGCCGTCACGGATGGCGTCGGTGCCCAGCAGGCAAGAGTTCTCCTCGGCGCGGAAGATGTCGACCAGCGTGCCCGGATCGAACGCATCCACGTGCTGGGCATAGAGGCCGATGCCCTGCTGGGCGAGCGGCGTGGCGATCCGGCCATGGACGTCCCGCAACCGGCTGATGGCGGTGAACAGGCCGAGCCCGCCGCCGCCCGCGGCCTCGAACAGCGCGCGGTAGGCGCCGGCGACCTGCTGGGCGTCGGTGCGCTTGACGTCGCGCACCACCAGCACCCTTGACTGGGCGCCGTAGTCGAACGGCGACTTGTGGCTCGACCGCTTCGCCGGCAGCACCAGGTGATTGAACCCGGTGCGCAGCTCGGCGTTGCGCCACCCGTCCTGGTCGACACCTTCCCCGCCCGCGTCGTCGCGAAGGGTCGCCGAGGTGACGACGACGCCGTGAGCGGGCGACAGCACCACGTCGGCGAAGGGTTTGGTCGGATCGATCCAGTGCCGGTGAAGGCCCACGTCATATTCGCGCTGGCCGCCGCGCTCGACAGAGAACCAGTCGACGAAGCCCTCGGCCGTGCCTTTCTCCAGATCGCGCAGCATGGCGCGCCACGGCAGGATCATGGCGTCGACCCGCCGGTTGATGCCGCCGCGCGCCGCCTCCAGCCGGGTGCGCTCGGCGCTCTCCAGTTCCTCGGATTCGTCGCCCAGCCGGTTGCCGATGACGCGGGCGAGTTGCTGCATGGGCACGGTCAGCTCGGCCAGCGCCTGCTCCAGCGCACCGGCCGCCGCGCGCAGGCCGTCGGACAGCGTATGCGTCGCGGCTTCCAGCGTGTAGGGATCGTCGGGACGCTGGGCGCGGGCGTAGACATGGGTCCGCACGGCGGCGAAGAACGCCTCGGCGGCGCCCTGCGCGGCGGCGCTGGCGATGCGGCCGAGCCAGCCTTCTCCGGGGAGCGCGGCGGCGGCGCGGATCGCCTCGCGCATCAGGGTCTCGGATTCCGGATGCAGTGCCAGCAGGTCGCCGATGCGCGCCTCGATGCCGCGCGCCCGGCCACGCCTGCCGCCTTCCGGGCCGCGCACCCAGCGGCGCAACTCGACCGCCTCCAGCCCCGACAGATGCGCCGAGAAGGCGCTGTCGGCGGCGTCGAACAGGTGATGGCCCTCGTCGAACACGTAGCGGGTCGGCTTGTCCTCCTCCGGGCCGTACAAGGCGGCGCGGATCATCACCAGCGCATGGTTGGCGATCACCAGGTCGGCGCCCTTGGCCTTGCGGGACGAGTGCTCGATGAAGCAGCTGCGCCAGTGCGCGCAGGCTGCATAGACGCATTCGCCGCGCCGGTCGGTGAGGCCCGACGCCCGGCCCGCGCCGATCCGCTGCAGCAGCCAAGCAGGCAGGTCGCCGCCGACCATGTCGCCGTCGCGGCTGTAGCGTGCCCAGCGCACCACCAGCGCCAGCCTCACCAGGTTTTCCGGCATCATCTGGGCGCGGCCGACCGCTTCCTCCAGGTTGAGCAGGCAGAGGTAGTTCTCGCGGCCCTTGCGCACCACCACCTTGCGCGCTTTCACGCGGCGGTCGGGGAACAGCCGGTCCAGTTCCTGGTCGAGCTGGCGTTGCAGGTTCTTGGTGTAGGTCGACAGCCAGACCGCGCCGTGGTTGCGCTCGGCCCACAGGCTCGACGGCGCGATGTAGCCCAGCGTCTTGCCGATGCCGGTGCCCGCCTCGGCGATCACCGCGTTGGGCGCCGAGACGATCTCGCGCGGCTCGAACGCGGCGGTGACGACGCCCGCGTAGTCCCGCTGGCTGGTGCGGTCCTCGGCGCCCTGGCCGAGCAGCGCCGTCAGCCGGTCCTGCACCTCGCCCGAGCCGACCGGAAAGTCGTCGGGCGGCGGGCGCGACGCCGTGTCTTCCCATTGCGGCAGCCGGCGCCAGACGTCGAGGCCGCTGCCCGCGTCCTCGCCGGAGGCGGGCGCGCCCAGCGCGGCGGTCACCCAGGCACCCCAGGCCCAGCCCGCCCGCGCCATGGTGCGGGCCAGGCGCTGCGCCTCGGGCCGGTCCGGATAGCGCGGGTCGGCGATCAATATCAGCAGCAATCGGGCGGCCTGGTGTAGGATGGCGGCCTGGTCTTCAAGCGAACCGGCGGGCATGTCCAGGCCCAGTGCGGCGGCCAGGCCGCCCGGCGTCGGCAGGCAGAACTTGGCCGGACATGCAAAGGCGTAGAGGTCGAGCACGTCGAGCACGCGGGTAAGCGGCTCGGTCTCCAGCCGGGCGCTGACGACCAGCTCGTGGCACACCAGCAGCCTGCCGCGCGCCGCCCGGACGGCGGCCTCGCCGAGCCCGAGTGTCTCGACCTCGCCATCCGCGGTCACCAGCACGGCGTCGCGAAAGCCCACCGCGAGGGCGGGCATGTCGGGCAGCGCGATTGTGGGTGCGGAAGCGGACATGGCGACCAATATAAGGAAAGACCCCGCGCTCTGCCATGCGCCGCTCGAACAAAACAGGACCGCATGTCGGCCATGACAACGCCGGAAACCGCTGAAACATTGACGCTTCGTCGCCTTGGCCCTACTTTCCGCCGACTTCCAGTCCCGGGAACATCCATGTCCGACGTTCGTGAAACCGCCCTGAACAGCAACGCCTGGCCGTTCCAGGAAGCGCGCAAGCTGGTCGACCGGTTCGAGAAGTCGGGCGCGGCGCCGGACGCGGTGATCTTCGAGACCGGCTACGGTCCCTCGGGGCTGCCGCATATCGGCACCTTTGGCGAGGTGGCGCGCACGACGATGGTGCGCCATGCGTTCGAGACCATGTCGGACATCCCGACCCGGCTGATCGCGTTCTCCGACGACATGGACGGCCTGCGCAAGGTGCCGGACAACATCCCCAACAGGGAAGCCATGGTGCCGCATCTGGGCAAGCCGCTGACCCAGGTGCCGGACCCGTTCGGCACCCATGACAGCTTCGGCGCCCATAACAACGCCCGGCTCCGCGCCTTTCTCGACGAATTCGGCTTCGACTACGAGTTCATGAGCTCGACCGCTTGCTACAAGGCCGGCCGCTTCGACGAGACCCTGCTGAGCGTGCTGCGCAACTACGACGCGGTGATCAGCGTCATCCTGCCGACGCTGGGTCCCGAGCGGCGCGCCACCTACAGCCCGTTCCTGCCGGTGTGCCCGCGCACCGGCCAGGTGCTGCAGGCGCCGGTGGTCGACCGCGACGTGGCGGCCGGCACCATCACCTACGAGGACAATGGCGAACGCGTTACCGTGCCGGTCACCGGCGGGCACTGCAAGCTGCAGTGGAAGGCCGACTGGGCGATGCGGTGGACGGCGCTGGGCGTGCACTACGAGATGGCGGGCAAGGACCTCATCGACTCGGTGAAGCTGTCCAGCCGCATCTGCCAGGCGCTGGGCGGCACGCCGCCCGAGGGCTTCAACTACGAGCTGTTCCTCGACGAGAACGGCGAGAAGATCTCCAAGTCGCGCGGCAACGGCCTGACCATCGAGGAGTGGCTGCGCTATGCGCCGGCCGAGAGCCTGTCGCTCTACATGTTCCAGTCGCCGCGCAAGGCCAAGCGGCTGTATTTCGACGTCATCCCCAAGGCGGTCGACGAGTACATCACCTTCCTCGACGCCTATCACCGGCAGTCGGCAACCGAGGAGAAGCTGAACAATCCGGTCTGGCACATCCATGGCGGCAACCCGCCGAAGGAAGACGTGCCGGTGACGTTCGGCCTGCTGCTGAACCTTGTCAGCGCGAGCAATTCCGAGGATCCGGCGATCCTGTGGGGCTTCATCAGCCGGTATGCGCCCGGCGCGACACCGGCGACGCATCCGCTGCTCGACCGGCTGGTGGGCTTCGCCGTCGCTTACTACGACGACTTCGTGAAGCCCAACAAGCGGTTCCGCCAGCCCGACGACCGCGAGCGGGCGGCCCTGGCCGACATGGCGGCGGCGCTGGGCGGCCTCCCGGTCGACGCCACCGCCGAGGACATCCAGAACGAGGTCTATGCCGTGGGCAAGGCGCATGGTTTCGAGCCGCTGCGCGACTGGTTCAAGGCGCTCTATGAGACCCTGCTGGGCCAGAGCCAGGGACCGCGCATGGGATCTTTCTTCGCGCTGTACGGTTTGGACAACAGCCGGGCATTGCTGGCGGACGCGTTGGCAGGCAAGCTCGCGGCCTGACTGTCCAGACAAGGTCATCCGGTATACAAGGGTACGAGCCCCCATCGATGGAGCAGGGATTGCTGAAAGCCGTTTTCATTGCCGCCGCTGCCATCGGCCTGATGGCCTTGTCTCCCACCGGCGAGTGGCGCAAGGGCGACCCGGCCGTCGACAAGTGCACGGCTGAATACGCGGCCATCGACGCCGCCGTGCAGCAGGCCGGCACCACCGACGCGGAATATGCGCGGATCGACGGCTTCCCCTATTTCCGGCTCAACCGGTTCCTGGCCAGCTACGACTTCGCCACGCTCAATGCCGCCCAGCGCACCGAATGGATCGACCATCTGGTACAGGCCGACAAGGACGAGCGTGCCATCGAGATCGGCAACCTGCCGGCCACCAAGCGCGGCGAGCTCTATGGCCGCCTCGAGCGCGACCCGGTGACGATGACCAAGGCCTGCGCCGACGCCGTGCGCGCCTTCGATCACCAGAAGCCCGAAGCGCACAAGGCGCTGCCGCCGCGCGCCGTGGTGGAAGCCACCGACGCCGCGCCGCCCAAATCCAATGCGCGGACGCCCGAGCAGATCGCGGCGCTGACTGCCGCGACGGCGCCGCCGGCCACCGGCACCACCGTGTTCGAGCCGATGGGCACCAAGCCCATGTCCGCCTATACGGTCAAGCTCCTGGTCGATCAGTCGCGCTCCAAGGAACTGAAGATTCCAGAGCCCAAGGAAGAAGCGGCCGAGCGGCTGATCGGCAGCTTCGCGCCCATGGTCAGCGTCACCGGCGAGCCCGACGACTCCATGGTGATTCCGGTCTGGAAGGACGGCAAGATCGCCAGCGAATATAACGCCGCCGTGGCCTACGCCAAATTCTCCCAGGCCAGGTGGAAGGGCGAGCCCGTCCTGCAGATCAGCTATTTCATCTGGTTCAAGGCCCAGCCGCTCGACGGCCTGATCTGGCGCGTGACCATCGGCCCCAACGGCACCCCGCTGGCGTATGACACGGTCCACACGGACGGCAGCAATTACGTGCTGCTGCTCGACGGCAGCCTGAAGGCCCCGGGTGCCGCCAAGCTGCCGGAGATTCCCGACGGCAGCCGCCTGGTGCTGAGCATCGACGGTGAAACCCACGACATACGGCATATGGGTGCGTGGGACGGCGTGACACGCGACAACTACCTGCTGGTCGAGTACGACCGTCTGCGCCGGTTGTATCACCACGACGGCGAGACCCGCAGCCTGTTCGACGCCACCGGAAAGAGCGGCACGGGTCCGAACGCGCCGCGCCAGTGGGCGCATCACAAGCTGGACAATGGCTTCTATTTCGACGCGCCGGACCTGCTGCAGAAGCTGACGGCGGTGAAGTAAAGCCATCCCGGGCAGGGCTTCGGAAAACGCACTACCGCCCCGCCCGTCATTGCGCTAGCGTGCCCGCGACATGAACCGACTGGTTTACAAGATCTGTCCGGGCGCCGACTGGGCGCAGGCCATGAGCAGCGGTAGCTATGCCGGGTCGGCCGTCGACAGGGCCGACGGCTTCATCCATTTCTCCACAGCGGGACAGGCGCGCGAAACCGCCGCCAAGCATTTCGCCGGCCAGACCGGCCTCGTGCTGGTTCAGGTCGATACCACCCGCCTGCCACAGGGCGCGCTGAAATGGGAGCCGTCTCGCGGCGGCGCCCTGTTCCCCCACCTCTATGCGCCGCTGCCGGTGTCGGCCGCGCTGCGCGTCGATCCGCTGCCCTGGCGAGACGGCGAGGGCCACCTGTTTCCGGAAAGCCTGCAAGATGCGTGATCCCTACAAGCTGATCCGGCCCTGGCTGCTGAAGATGGACGCCGAGAAGGCGCACCGGCTGACCCTGCGGCTGCTGAACTCGCCGCTGGCGGGCTTCCTCGGCAGGGACAGCGCCGAGACACCCGATCTGGAGACCACGTTTCTCGGCATCCGGCTGCCCAACCCGATCGGACTGGCCGCCGGCTTCGACAAGAACGCCGAGGTGCCGGACGCCATGCTGAGGCTGGGCTTCGGCTTCGTCGAGGTGGGGACAGTGACGCCGCGCCCGCAGGCCGGCAATCCCGAGCCGCGCATCTTCCGGCTGGTCGAGGACGAGGCGGTCATCAACCGGATCGGCTTCGCCAACGAAGGCGCCGACATCGTGACCCGCCGCCTGTCGGAACGCCGCGCCGCGTCGCGCATGGGCAAGATCGGCATCAACATCGGCGCCAACAAGGACTCGGACGACTGGGTGGGCGACTACGTCACCGGCCTGCAGCGGTTCTCCGGCCTGGGCGACTACTACACCATCAACATCTCGTCGCCCAATACGCCGGGCCTCCGGGCGCTGCAGACCCGCGACTCGCTCAAGCCCCTGCTCGACGCCCTGATCGCCACCCGCGAGCAGATGAGCCGGGTGCGCAAGCCGCCGCTGCTGGTGAAGCTGGCGCCCGACCTGACCCTGCCGCAATGCGAGGACATCGCCGCGCTTGCGCTGGAGCACGGCATCGACGGCCTGATCGTCGGCAACACGACCATCGGCCGCCCCGACAGCCTGCTGAGCCCACACAAGGGCGAGACCGGCGGCCTTTCGGGCGCGCCGCTGACCAGTCTGGCGCTGGAGAACATCCGGACTATGTACCGGCTGACCGGCGGCAGGATTCCGCTGGTCGGCGTCGGCGGCATCGCCTCCGGGCAGGACGCCTATGACCGCATCCGGGCCGGCGCGTCCGTGGTCCAGCTCTACACCGCGCTGGTGTATGAAGGCCCCGGCCTCGTGAAGCAGATCAAGGCAGAACTGAGCGCGCTGCTGAAGCGCGACGGATTCGGGACCGTCAACGAAGCGGTGGGTAAGGGGTAAAGCCCGCGACCCTCAGCTCTCTTCGTCGCTGCCGCCCATCTGGGACTGCAGGTAGTTCTGGATGCCGACCTTCTCGATCAGGTCCAGCTGGGTCTCGAGGAAGTCGATGTGCTCCTCCTCCGATTCCAGGATGTCCTCGAACAGCTCGCGCGAGATGTAGTCCCGCACCGTCTCGCAATGGGCGATGGCATCCTTGAGCACCGGACAGGCTTCAAGTTCGGTGTCGAGATCGGCCTTGATGATCTCGGCGACATTCTCGCCGATGCGCAGCCGGTTCAAATCCTGCAGATTTGGCAGGCCTTCGAGGAACAGGATGCGGTTGATCAGCCTGTCCGCATGCTTCATCTCGTCGATGGATTCGCCGTATTCGTAGTCGCCGAGCTTGTTCAGGCCCCAGTTCTTCAGCATGCGGGCATGCAGGAAATACTGGTTGATGGCTGTGAGCTCGTTCTTGAGTGCCAGATTGAGAAACTGGATAACCTTCTTGTCGCCCTTCATGACACCCTCCTGTGATCGCCGGACTTCGACGATGAACGTTCAAGAATCAAGATAGGTCCGTTGCCCGCCACGGTCAAAAACTAACGTGGCAGCACGACGGATTAGAGGGAGACCAGCTCCACCGGAGCGGCGAGCTTGGCCCGTTCGGCATCGATCACGTCTTGCGCGTAGTACAGGCAGGTGCCGCAGTCGGGATCGACGCCGAGGACGGCGTAAATCTCTTTGGCAGAGTCGGCCGGGCGTTCCACGGCCAATTCCCGGATCTGGCTTTCGCGTAAGGCGTTGCAGATGCAAACGTACATTCGATTCGCACTCCCGATACGCCTGTATATAGCGTACTGCGAATGAGTGTCAATTACTCTGATAGTGAATATCAACAGCGCGGCCCCTTGCACTTGCCTGCGCGGCGTGGTTTCAACTGACCAGGAAACGACAGGAACCGGATCATGACCGTCACCATCTACCACAATCCGCGCTGCTCCAAGTCGCGCGAGACACTGGCGCTGTTGCAGCAAAAGGGAATCGAGCCCGAGGTGATCGAGTATCTGAAAACGCCGCCGTCAGCCACCGCGCTCGATGACATCCTGAAGAAGCTCGGCAAGGAGCCGCGCGAAGCCATGCGCCGGCAGGAGCCGCCCTACAAGGAGCTGTCGCTGGACGACCCGGCGCTGACCCGCGCGCAACTGATCGCGGCCATGGTCGAAAACCCGGTGCTGATCGAGCGGCCCATCGTGCTGGCGGGCGGCAAGGCCCGCATCGGCCGGCCACCGGAATCGGTGCTGGAAATCATCTGATGGCCGACTTGCCGCTCCGCGGCACCCCTCATCCGGCGCTTCGCGCCACCTTCTCCCACAAGGGGAGAAGGGTCGATACCATGCTCCGGCCAAGTCCCTTCTCCCCTTGTGGGAGAAGGTTAGGATGAGGGGTAATCGCAAAGCGATCCTTGGCGATCAGCCCCGGAACTTGCCCATCAGGTCCACCAGCTCGGTGAACTTCTGGCGCTGCTCGTCGGCGTCGCCGCTGCGGATAGCATCCTCGACGCAGTGAGCGGCATGCTGCTTCAGCATTTCGGCCTCGACCTTGCCGAGCGCCGCCTTGATCGCCTGCAACTGGACCAGGATGTCCATGCAGTAGCGCTCCTCCTCGACCATGCGGATGATTCCGCGCACCTGTCCTTCGATGCGCTTGAGCCGGGGAACGGTGTCCTGATGCGTCGCGTGTGCCATTGACATACCTTACGGGGGTATAGTACCCCTGTCAATCAACGTCATGATGGTGGACGCCATGCACACCATGATTCGCACTGCCATTTCCATGATCCTGCTCGGTCTGCTCGCGGCCTGCGCCATGCCGCAGGACCAGGGTTTCGCGCCGGTGGCGCGGGACGTCAAGGCACGGTCAGGCCATGACGTCGCCTGGCTACGCGGCGAGGAGGCGCGGCAGATGGCGGACGACCTGACGGGCTCGCTGCTGGCCGAGACGCTGACCGCCGAGACAGCGACGAGGATCGCGCTGGTCAACAACCGCGACCTGCAGGCGACCTTCGCGCAGGTCGGCATCGCCACCGCCGACGCGGTGCAGGCGGCGACGCCGCGCAATCCGGTGCTCGACGCGGCCATGAAGCTGCCGACCGAGGGCGGCGGCGTGAACCTCGACTTCGGCGTGGCCTTCGAATTCATCGACCTGCTGTTCCTCCCCGCGCGGCGGCGGGCCGCCGAAGCCGAGGCCGAGGCGACACGGCTGCGGGTCACCGCCGAGGTGCTGGCGCTGGCGGCGCGGGCCAGGAACTCGTTCGTTGCCGCGCAGGCCGCGACGCGCGACGCCGCGCTGACGGCCGAGGCGCTGATCGTCGCCCAGGCCGAAGCGGACGCCGCGAAGATCCTCCGGGACGCAGGCAATATCCCGGCGGGACGGCTGGCGGCGGCCGCCGAGCGCCTGGTGCAGGCGCGGCTTGCCGCCTCGGACGCGCAGGGCCGCCGGATTGCCGCGCGCGAGCGGCTCAATCTGGTCATGGGCGTCCGCGACGACACCTGGCGGCTCGACGACGCCATTCCCAGCCCGCCGGCGGATGACGGGCTGGACGGGCTGGAGCGCCGGGCGCTCGACGCGAGCCTGGACGTCGCGGCGGCGCGTCAGGATCTGGTCGCCCTGGGGGAACGCAACGGCCTCGCCCGGCGGTTGATCGCCGATGGCGAGATCAGCGGCCTGGCCGAGCGCAACGAAGGGGCGTGGGAAGTGGGCCCCAGCATCGCCGTGCCGCTGCCGCTGTTCGACCTGGGCGGCGCACGGTCGGCCAGGGCAAAAGCCCAGGTTCAGCAAGCCGAAGACCGTCACGCCGCCGCCCAGGTGCGCGTACTGTCCGCGGCGCGCGCGGCGCGGGCCGGACTGGAACGGGCGCGAGCCGACGTAGCCGCCAGCCGCGACCAGGCGCTGCCGGCGGGCCGTGAGGCCCTGCGGCAGGCCACGCTCGACTACAACGCCATGCAGACCGGCGTCTTCGATCTGCTGGACGCGCGCGCGGCAGCGATCGACACCGAGCGGCGGCACGTGGCGGCGCTGGCCGCCTATTGGACGGCCCGCGCGAATGCCGAACTGCTCGCGCAGGGCGGCGTGGCCGGCGCCGTGGCGTCGGTGGCATCCGAAACGGCGGGAGAGCACTGATGTCCGGAATCAACCGCAGGCAGGCGATCGGCCTCTCGGGCGCGGCGCTCGCCGCCGGGGTGCTGGTGTCGCGTGACGCACTGGCCCAGCACGAGCACCACGCGCCCGCCGGCCCGCCCGCGGTGAAGCCGGACGGCACGGCACGCGGCCGGGTCTCGACACTGGGCGGCGACACGCTGCCGTTCCGTACGGCGGGCGGCGTGAAGATCTTCCATCTGGTCGCCGAACCGGTGGCGCACAGCTTCGCGCCGGGCCTGACGGGCCAGTGCTGGGGCTACAACGGCCGGGTGCATGGCCCGACCATCGAGGCGGTCGAGGGCGACCGGGTGCGGGTCTACGTCACCAACCGGCTGCCCGCGCCGACCACCATCCACTGGCATGGTATCCTGCTGCCCAACGGCATGGACGGCGTCGGCGGGCTGACCCAGCCGACCATCAAGCCGGGCGAGACCTTCGTCTACGAGTGGACGTTCCGCCAGCACGGCACCTTCATGTACCACCCGCATCACGACGAGATGACCCAGATGGCCATGGGTCTGATGGGGCTGATCGTGGTGCATCCACGCCAGACGCGTGCGGTCGACCGGGACTACGCCCTGTTGCTGAGCACCTGGAAGGTGACGCCCGGCACTACCCGGCCCGACCCCAACGAGATGACCGACTTCAACGTGCTGACCATGAACGGGCTGTGCTATCCGGGCACGCCGCCGCTGCTGGCGCGCACCGGCGACCGGGTGCGCATCCGCATCGGCAACCTCAGCGCCATGGACCACCACCCGATTCACCTGCACGGCTACAGCTTCAAGGTGACCGAGACGGACGGCGGCCCGATCCCGGCCGCGGGACAGTGGCCGGAGACGACCGTTCTGGTGCCGACGGGCTCTACACGCACCATCGAATTCACCGCCGATCAGCCCGGCGACTGGGCGCTGCATTGCCACATGACCCATCATTTGATGAACCAGATGGGCCACGGCCTGCCCAACATGATCGGCGCCGACGCAGCGAAGCTCCAGACCGCCATCGCCAAGGCGGCACCCGACGCCATGGTCATGGGCACGACCGGCATGGGAGACATGGGCGAGCACGCGGCGCACATGGAGATGCCCGAGAACACCATCGCCATGGCGCCGGTGAAGGGCCCGCATGACCTGATCACCATGGGCGGCATGTTCGCCATCCTGAAGGTGCGCGACGACCTCGCCGGCACTGACGATCCCGGCTGGTACCGGCAGCCGCGCGGCACCGCGTCGCGGCTGGCGACCGGTGCCGAGCTGGACCGGGACGGGATCGAGGTAGGCTGAGCTACTCCGCGGCGAGCGGGATCGCGATCGGCGTCCGCCGCTCCATGGGCCGCTTGTGCAGGAAGAACATGATCACCGCCGCGACGGGCAGCACCGCAAGGTAGATGCCGAAGGCGATCCGGTAATCGCCAGTGTAGTCTCGAATAAGCGCCGAGATCACCGGACCGGCGGCGGCGGACACCGAAAAGAACGGCGTCTCCATGCCCATCACCCGGCTGAACGATCGGGCGCCGAACTTCTGCTCGACCATGACGCAGCAGATCGGCAGAAGGCCGCCGGCGCCAAGCCCTATCAGTCCCGCAACGACCATCAGGGTCGCATAACTAGGCGTTCCCAGCAGAAGCAGAAGGGTGCTCCAGATGATCGCCGTGGCAACCCAGTAGAGATATCGGGTGTCGACCTTATCGGAGAGCGAGCCCAGCACCAGCCTGCCAGCAATGCCGGCAATCGCGAGAATCGGTATGAGCAGCGACATGCGCTGCGGATCGATCCCCAAATCATGTGAATAAGGTCCGACGCTGCTGATAAAGGTGTACGACGCCAGCGTGGTGCCGAGAAATGCCAGGCCGATGATCCAGAAAGTCGGCTCGCGCAGCACCTCCACGAAGCCCCACGGTTCCTCTTTCACCCCCGCCGCAGCGGCAGCCTGGGCGTCCGCGCTGGGCTTGGCGACCCGCCCTTCCCCCTCGCGCGGGAACCGCACCACGAACCAGACCATGGGGACCACCACCGCGACGACCAGTCCCGCCAGCATCATGTTGGCGTCGCGCCAGCCATAATGCACCAGCATCCAGGCGAGCAGCGGCGGCATGACGATGCCGCCGAGCGACGACCCGAGCGCCGCGATGCCGACCGCGAAGCCAACCCGGTCGGGAAACCACTTCACCGCCAGCACCTGGGCGGCCAAGGTGGTGGAGAACGCGTAGCCGCTTGCGACCAGCGTGGTGTAGAGCACGATGATCTGCCACATCGCCGTGGCATGGGCGACCAGCACCATGCCCAGCGCCAGCAGCAGGGTGCCGCCGATGATGATCCACCGCATGGAATAGCGGTCCATCATCCGGCCGGCGATCAGCATCAACGCGCCCGTCGCCAGCGTCGCGCCGGCGTTGGCCAGCATCAGCATGAAGTGGCTCGAGCGGAATTCCTGCAGCCAGGGCTGGCCCCACACCGTGAAGCCGTAGAACACGATCCCCACCATCAGCGCCTGGAAGACGATCGCCGCGGCAAGGATGTTCCACCCGTGGTACCAACGCATCCGCATTCCCCGATTTCGAGTCCGGCCACAGCATCGGATTGTTCCGTGTGACGGTAAACCGGAATTTTCGGCAGGCGCGCAGAAACTTGCCCGCGCCGGTTCAGCCCGGAAAGGCCACGGTCGCGGTGCCGGTGGACAGCCGCGCGCCGGTGTCGTCGTCCATCCAGAGTTCGAGATCGGCCACCGCCTCGCCCGCTTCCGCGCGGACGGCGGTGATCCTGCCGCCCGCCGTCATGCTGCGGCCCTTGAGGAATGGGCTGCGCAGCCGGATGCCGACGGCGTCGATCCGCGCCGACGGTCCGGCCCACTGGCGCAGCATGGCGTGCAGGTAGGCGTGCAGCAGCGGCGCCATGGCGAAGGGCGCGGAAAAGCCTTCGTGCCGCGCCACGTCGTCGTCCCAGTGATGGCCGGCGAACTCGTAGTTCACCGCCGCATAACGGTTCCAGTGATGCACCGTGCCCTCGCGGCAGAAGGCCGGGATTTCGTCACCGATAGTGAGCCTGTTGGGGTCGAGCATCAGTACCTCGCGAAAACCGAGTCGAGGGTGCGCACCCACTCGCCGCGCTGGTTGGTGAACTCCTGCGACAGGGTGGTATAGAGCATCAGACCCATGCGGCCTTCGCGCTCCATGTAGTCGGTGATCTTCCAGACGCAGCGGATCACGTCGCCGGGCCGCATCGGCGCGCCGTGGCGGGCGCGGATCTCGGTCAGCAGGATCGCCTTGTAGTCGGGCGTCGCGACGCCAAGTTCGGACTCTCGGAAGGCGCTCATGGAAATCGGCGGGTCGTCGGGCGTCGGCCTGGCCGCCATCCACGCAAAGGGATTAAAATCCTCCGGCGCGACGATGCCGCCGAACCGGGCGGCATAGTCCTCGTCCCAGTACTGCCGCGGCGGCGGCTCCGGCCAATACACCGCCATGGCCCATTTGCGAATGTCGGACAGGGCGATGGGGTAGGACACCGCCTCGCGCATCACCTGGCCGACGATCCCGCGCATTTCGTCCGTGATCCAGGACATTCACCCTCCCCGCGTTCGAGGCCGAGAGCGTCGCGCCGTGCAGGTGCCGCGTCAACCCATTGGTCCGGACACGCCACGGCGGACATGGAAACGCCCGCGAGCCAATCGGCCCGCGGGCGCCCTTATGCCGATGCGCTGGTGCGCTCAGTCCTTCTTGCCGTCGCTGACGCCAACGACCGGGACATCGATCACCTTTTCCTCGGTCTCGACCTTGGGAACCTCGACGGTCCGTTCCTCGGTGCCGATCTCGAGCTTCTTGGAATCCAGGTCCACGTCCGGCGCGCGGCCCGGCTCGGTCGAAATGTTCACCTCGGGCAGCTTGCCCGAATCCTTCACGTTGGTGCTCCAGAACCCGGTGGCGAAGAGGACGCCGACAATCACCACGACCGCGACCGCCAAGCCTATCAGTACATTGCGAGACATTTGCCTCTCCTTCTTGTTGTTGTCGCCCTGTAACGCTCAGGCGGCGGGAAAGTTGCGGGCCGCGCCGAGCCGCTCACTCAGGGCCATGACCAGCCGTAACGCCGACGCGCGGCGCTTAAAGGGCTAAGTCGCCCACGAGATCATCGGTCAACATTTCTCGCGCTTCGACGCCCGAAGCGTCGCCCGGCAGACAGGCGTGGTATCACCCCTTGCCGTGCGGCCGTCCGAAATCGGCCGCCGGTGTTTCCTGGCCGGCGTCGATTACCTCGCGCCGGATCGCCCGGGTACGGGTGAACAGGTTGAACAGCGTGTCGCCGTCGCCCCAGCGGATGGCGCGCTGCAGCGCCGTCAGGTCCTCGGTGAAGCGGCCCAGCATCTCCAGCACGGCTTCCTTGTTGCCGAGGAAGATGTCGCGCCACATGGTCGGGTCCGAGGCGGCGATGCGGGTGAAGTCGCGGAAGCCGCCGGCCGAGAACTTGATCACTTCCGACTGGGTCACCTCCTCCAGGTCGGCGGCGGTGCCGACGATGTTGTAGGCGATCAGATGCGGCACGTGGCTGGTGATGGCGAGCACCAGGTCGTGGTGGCGGGCGTCCATCACCTCGACCTTGCTGCCGAGCGCCTTCCAGAACGCCGCCAGCTTGTCCGTGGCGGCCGGATCGGTGCCCTGCGGCGGCGTGAGGATGCTCCAGCGGCCCTCGAACAGCTCGGCGAAGCCGGATTCCGGGCCGGAATTCTCGGTGCCCGCGACCGGATGGCCGGGGACGAAATGCACGCCCGGCGGCACATGCGGGCCGACGTCGTCGACCACCGCCTGCTTGACCGAGCCCACGTCGGTGAGGATGGCGCCGGGCGCCAGGTGCGGCGCGATCTCCTTCGCTACCGTGCCGAACGCGCCGGGAGGTGTGCACAGGATGACCAGGTCGGCGCCCGCGACCGCCTCGGCGGCGGTCGCGTACACCTTGTCTGCAATCTTCAGCCGGGCGACGGTGTCGCGCGTCGCCTGGCTGCGGGCGGTGGCGACGATCTCCTTCGCCAGCCCGTCCCTGCGCGCCCGGTGGGCGATCGACGAACCGATGAGACCGACGCCGATCAGGCAGAGCCGGTCAAACACGCGCGGTCTCCATGAACGCAGCGAGGACGTCGGTGACGCCCCGGTTCTCGTTCTCGGTGCCCACGGTCAGGCGCAGATGGTCCTTGAAGCCGTAGCTGTCCATGCGGCGCAGGTACCAGCCCTTGTCGCGCAGATATTCGTCGGCGGCATGGGCGCCCGCCGCCGAGCCGAAATCGATCAGCAGGAAATTGCCGGCACTGGGCACCACGTGCAGGCCGAGGCCGCCGAGGCGCTGGAACAGCCAGTCGCGCCAGCGGGTGTTGTGGGCGAGCGCCTTGTCGAAGAACTCGCGGTCCTCGAGCGCGGCGACCGCGGCGGCCTGCGCCGGGGTCGGCACGTTGAACGGGCCGCGCAGCCGGTTCAGCACGTCGATGATGGCGGGCGCCCCGTAAGCCCAGCCGACGCGCAGGGCGGCGAGGCCGTAGATCTTCGAGAAGGTGCGGGTCATCACCACGTTGGGCGCCCAGGACGCCAGCTCCTGCCCCGAATCGTAGTCAGGGTCGGTGACGAATTCGGCATAGGCGGCGTCGATCACCAGCACCACGTGCGGCGGCAGGCCAGCGTGGAGCCTCTCCAGCTCGGCGCGGGGGATGTAGGTGCCGGTCGGGTTGTTGGGGTTGGCGATGAACACGATCTTCGTCCGGTCGCCGATGCATTTCAGCATGGAATCGACCGACACGGTGTAGCCGTCGTCCTTGGCCGCGACCGGGGTCGCGCCACAGGCGGTGGCGGCGATCGGGTAGATCAGGAAGCCGTGCTCGCTGTAGACCACCTCGTCGCCGGGGCCGGCATAGCCGCGGCACAGCAGTTGCAGCAGCTCGTCGGAGCCACAGCCGCAGACAACGCGGTCGATCTCGATGTCGTGGCGGCGGGCGATGGCCTCGCGCAGCAGGTGCGCGCCGCCGTCGGGATAGCGGTGGGTGACGGCGGCGGCCTTCGCATAGGCGTCGAGCGCCTTCGGGCTGGGGCCGAGCGCCGCCTCGTTCGACGACATCTTGCCGACGTAGCTGGTGTCCTTGGACTTGCCGCCCTGGTACGGCTCGATGGCGAGCACGCCGGGGCGCGGAACGGGTCCGTTCATTGTGTTTAGCCTTTGATCGGGTTGGCGTAGCCGCCGATAACGGCGGCGCTCCTTGCGCCATGGGCGGCGCGTGCGGCTTCCAGCGCGTCGTCACCCGTCCGGTGGAACCCGGGGATGGCGACCAGCGCCGTGCCGTTATGTCGCGCCAGGATGTCGCCGGGTCCGTTGTCGCGGGCGCCTTCCAGCACCGCCAGGGTGGTCTCGTCGCCGCTGTCCTCGCGGGCGTTGGCGACGGCGAAGGCGGTGATGCCGTTCTCGATGAAAAAGGGCAGGCGCGCGAAGATCTGCAGGCCTGCCCCGGTGCATGCGGACGATGTCAGGCTGCGCCACCAGCAGTCGCCGGCGTCCTGCTCCGGATCGAACGCGAACACGCCGATGGCGCCGGGCGTCGACGCCAGGTGCGACAGCGCGGCGGCCGCGTCCTGCTGCGGCGTGAAGCGCGTATTGACGCCGAAATGGGCGCGCGCCAGGTCCCACACCGCGATGCGGTTGCGGCCGCCCCAGACGGCGACCTCGATGGGCGACTGGCGGTTGAGGAAGGCGGTCATCATCTCGCGCCACATATGGGCGACGACCGGGAACGGGATGTTGCCCTGGTGCCGGCCCTTCAGGCGGCGCAGGATGCGCGCCTCGCGGCCCGGCCGCAGGCGCGGCGCATCCGGCGCGGCGCCGTTCTTGGCGGCGACCACCAGCTCGCCCAGCCTGGCGCGTTCCATCAGTAGCGCGTGGATCTGGTCATCCACCGCATCGATCTTCTCGCGTATCTGCTCCAGCGACGGCTGGGACATGGCAGGGAGCCCCTGATTTCGGAAGCGCCATTACTAGTCGGCACCCCCCCGAAAATCAAAGAAAACATTGACACTCCGAAGCACCGCACCCTAGCTAGTTCGCCGCCCGGACCTATGTGAACCGGCCAGACACCAAGGCGCCGCCAGACCCATGAACTCGATTGCCCTGCCGCACCCCAATTACGTGGAAGCGCGGCGACAGCACGGACAGGACGACGACCCGCGCGGCAGCGTGATGCGTCTGGGTGCCGTGCCGTTCCGGCTGGTGTCGGGCGCCGAACTGCCCGAGGTGACGGTTGCCTACCAGACCTATGGCGCGCTAAACGCCGACAAGTCGAACGCGGTGCTGGTGTGCCACGCGCTGACCGGCGACCAGCATGTCGCCAATCCGCATCCGATCACCGGCAAGGAAGGCTGGTGGGAAAGCGCCGTCGGCCCCGGCAAGATTGTCGACACCAACCGCTTCTACGTGATCTGCGCCAACGTGCTGGGCGGCTGCCTCGGCACCACCGGCCCGAAGGAGATCAACCCGGCGACGGGCCGCCAATGGGGCATCGACTTCCCGGTCATCACCATCGGCGACATGGTGCGGCTGCAGGCCGCGTTCCTCGACCAGCTGGGCATTCCGGACCTGTTCTGCGTCATCGGCGGCTCCATGGGCGGCATGCAGGTGCTGGACTGGGCGGCGCGCTATCCCGAGCGGGTGTTCTCGGCGATCCCGGTCGCCACCACCGCGCGGCATTCTGCGCAGAACATCGCGTTCCACGAGGTCGGCCGCCAGGCGATCATGGCCGATCCCGAATGGCGCGGCGGCAGCTACTACGGCGGGCCGGGTCCCAAGGCGGGCCTGTCGGTGGCGCGCATGGCCGCGCACATCACCTATCTGTCGGAAGCCGGCCTGCACCAGAAGTTCGGCCGCAAGCTGCAGGACCGCGAGGCGCTGACCTTCGGCTTCGACGCGGATTTCCAGATCGAAAGCTATCTGCGGCACCAGGGCAGCACCTTCGTCGACCGGTTCGACGCCAACTCCTATCTCTACATCACCCGCGCCATGGACTATTTCGACCTGGCGGCGGATTACGGCGGGCTGCTGGCCAACGCCTTCAAGGGCACCAAGGCGCAGTTCTGCGTCGCCTCGTTCACCAGCGACTGGCTCTATCCGACGGCGGAAAGCCGCGCCATCGTCCACGCGCTCAACGCCGTGGCCGCGCCGGTCAGCTTCGTCGAGTTCGAGACCGACAAGGGCCACGACGCCTTCCTGCTGGACGTGCCCGAATTCTACGACGTGCTGCGCGGCTTCATCGGCGCGGCGGCCGAGAAGCGGGGTCTCTGATGGCGACGCGCGAGGCCGACATTCGCGCGCGGGACGTCCGCGTCGACCTGCTGGAAATCGGCCGCATGATCGAGCCGGGCAGCCGGGTGCTCGACATCGGCTGCGGCGACGGCGACCTGCTCTATCACCTGGTGCACGACCGCCGCGTCGACGCCCGCGGCATGGAACTGAGCCGCGAGGGCGTCAACGCCTGTGTGGCGCGCGGCCTGTCGGTGGTGCAGGGCGACGCCGACCGGGACCTGGCCGACTATCCGACCGGCGCGTTCGACTACGCCATCCTCAGCCAGACACTGCAGGCCATGCGCGACACCCGCGCCGGGCTGGAGCAGATGCTGCGCATCGGTAAGCGCGCCATCGTGTCGTTCCCCAATTTCGGCCACTGGCGGGTGCGGATGCAGCTGCTGTTCAGGGGCCGCATGCCCGACACCGAGACGCTGGAATATCCCTGGTACAACACGCCCAACATCCATCTGTGCACGATCCGCGACTTCATCGCGCTGTGCGACGATCTGGGCATCACCATCGAGAAGTTCCTCGCCATCGACGCGGGCGGCCAGCGCTCGCGCCGGGTCCATTCGACCCGCCGCGCCAATTTGATGGCCGAGCAGGCGCTGTTCCTGCTGGCGTTCAACGGCGAGCGGGACGCCTCGGGCGCGCCGGTCTACCGATGAGCTTCGACGCCGTCTTCATCGATCTGGACGGCACCCTGACCGATCCCAAGCCGGGCATCACCGGCTGTATCCAGCACGCGCTAGGGAAGCTTGGCCTGCCGGTGCCGCACGCCGACGAGCTGACCTGGTGCATCGGCCCGCCCATGCAGGAAAGCCTGCGCTCACTCGCCGGCACCGACCAGGGCGGCGAGATGATGCTGCTGCACTACCGCGAGCGCTATGCCCGCGTCGGCCTGTTCGAGAACGAAGTCTATCCGGGCATTCCGGAGGCGCTGATGGCGCTGCGCGTCGCCGGTCCGCGTCTCTACCTGGCGACCAGCAAGCCACGGGTCTACGCCGAGCGCATCCTCGACCACTTCAACCTGGCCGGCTATTTCGACCGCATCTTCGGCTCGGAACTGGACGGCACCAACGTCCACAAGGCCGACCTGCTCCGTTTCGCCCTGTCCGAGACCGGCGAGAATCCCGCGAAAGCCCTGATGGTCGGCGACCGCGAGCACGACGCCATCGGCGCCCGCGCCCACGGCCTCTCCCCCATCGGCGTGCTGTGGGGCTATGGCAGCCGGGAAGAGCTGGTAGCGGCGGGGGTCGAGCGGATGCTGGAGAAGCCGACCCAGTTGGCATCAATCATCTGATCCCTTGGTGACTTCGCGAGCGTAGCGAAGCGACCCAGCCAAGCCGCTGATCGCCGTATGGCACAGGGCTGGATTGCGTCGCTGCGCTCGCAAAATCACGAGTGGTTTTGGATATTCCTCACGCCCGCGCATACGCGAGCACGCGGCGGGCCTTGCCGCCGTTGATCCGGGCCTCGACCACCTTCGTCGCCTCGACCAGCAGGACGCCGGCCATGCGGGGCCACAATCGCGCACCGGGGCGCTCGGCCCAGCGCAGCAGGCGCACGCCGGCCGGCGGCCCGTAGAGCGCGCCGCGCCAGCCCAGCGGCTCGAACAGCGCATCGTCCAGCAGGCGGCTCGCCTGCCGCACCGAATAGGGCCGGCCGTGACCGAACGGGGTGCGCTCGGAGAACGACCAGGGGCTGCCCCGGTGCGGCACCACCACCATGATCCGGCCGGCCGGAGTCAGCACCCGCCAGAATTCGCGCAGCAGCTTCCTGGTGTTCTCGGCATGCTCCATGGCGTGCATCACCACCAGCCGGTCGACCGACGCATCGGCCAGTGGCAGATAGTCGGGGTCCGCCAGCGCCGCCCGGTTGGGCTGGCCGCGCGGCCAGCGGGCGACGCCCTGCTCGGCCGGCATCAGCAGCACCGGCGGCCTCGTGTCCTCCAGCCCGCGCAGCAGCGGGCCGGCATAGCCGAAGCCCATGGTGACGCCGCCGCCGAAATCCGGCCATGCCTCCATCAGCCGGGCGCGGACCAGCATCTGTGCGGTACGCCCAAGCGGGCTGGCGTAGAATGCCTGCAACTCGGTGATGTCCAGGTACACGTGCCTGCCGCGCCTTCCAAATGCCCCATGCCGGAGCTATGTTAGCCCCATGCTTGAAATACATCAGATACCCGTCCTGTCGGACAACTATGTGTACCTGGCGCACGACGTCGCGACCGGGAAAACGGCCGTCGTCGATCCGGCCACCCACGAGGAAGTGCTGGAGGCGCTGGCGGAAAAGGGCTGGACCCTGACCCACATCCTCAACACTCATCACCACGCCGATCACACCGGCGGCAACATGGCGCTGAAGCAGGCGACCGGCTGCACCATCGTCGGCCCGCGTGCCGACCGGGACCGCATTCCCGGCATCGACGTGGAGGTCGGCGACGGCGAGAGCTACGCGCTGGGCGAAAGCGTCGCCAAGGTGTTCGACGTGCCCGGCCACACGCGCGGCCACATCGCCTACTGGTTCGGGGACTCGGACGCGCTGTTCTGCGGCGACACCATGTTCGCGCTGGGCTGCGGCCGGCTGTTCGAGGGCACGCCGCAGCAGATGTGGACGTCGCTGTCAAAGCTGCGCGCGCTGCCGGGATCGACCCAGGTGTACTGCGCCCACGAATACACCAAGTCCAACGCCGCCTTCGCCGTCACGGTGGAACCGGACAACGGCGCACTGGTCGCCCGCAAGTCGATGATCGACGACATGCGCGCCCGCGGCGAGCGCACCGTACCCTCGACCCTGGCCGAGGAGATCGCCACCAACCCGTTCCTGCGCCCCGACAGCCCGGATTTGCAGAAGACTCTGGGCATGGTTGGCGCGCCGCTGGTCGAAGTGTTCGCCGAAACGCGGCGGCGGAAGGACAATTTCTAGCGCCCCACCTCGAACGGGTTGATCAGGTCGAGGCCGATCCCCTCGAAATCGCGGATGTTGCGGGTCGCCAGCGATAAATATTGGGTGCGGGAGATCGAGGCGATTTGAGCATCGAAATCGCTGATCGGCCGTCCCAGCACTTTGCGCGCCGCTTTGACCTCGCCGTAAGCACGGGCAGCAACGTCATCGAAACTGAGCACTCGGCCCAGAAAAAATACGTCAAAAACCTGATCGATCTGGGCGCCAAGCATGGCCTTCCTCCGACCGTCCGGAAGAATGCTCCATCCATGAGCCAACTCGGCCAAGGTGACAGACGTGACGAACAGCGTGGCAGTGTCGAAAGAGTTCATCCACGAACGTACGATAGGCGACGGAGACGCTCGCATCATCTCCGAGATCACGTTCGTGTCGAGAAGGATCATTCCGGGAATTCGATCGGGTCGCGGCTCCCGCGCTTGGGCAGATCCAGGTCGACGCCGTTCTCCGGCCCGAATAATTCGTACATCAGATCGCCGAGCTTTTCCGGCGCCGCGACCGCCTGCCTGATGAGACGTCGAACCTCCTCTTCCATGGAAACGCCGTGCCTTGCCGCGCGGACGCGCAAGCCTTCCATGGTTTCCTCATCCAGTTTCCTGACGCTGATGCTACCCATACGCGACTCCATCGGTCTGCTGGCATATGCTCTCACATGCTAGCATAGCGTGGGGAAGCTCGCAATTCATCCAACAAAAAGGGCGGCCCAAGGCCGCCCTTTCGGTGTTCTGCGACCGCTGATCAACCGGCGATATACTGGGCGCCGTTGATGGTCAGGGTCGAGCCGGTGATGAAGCCGGCATCGTCGGCGGCCAGGTAGACCACGCCGCGGGCGATGTCCTCCGGCTCGCCGAGGCGGCCGACCGGAATCGTCGCGATGATGCCTTCCAGCACCTTCTCAGGCACGGCGGCGACCATCTCGGTGTTGATGTAGCCCGGCGCGATCACGTTGACGGTGATGCCCTTCTTGGCGGTTTCCTGCGCCAGCGCCTTGGTGAAGCCGATCATGCCGGCCTTGGCGGCGGAATAGTTGGTCTGGCCCATCTGGCCCTTCTGGCCGTTGATCGAGGTCATGTTGATGATCCGGCCGAAATTGCGCTCGCGCATGCCGTCGATCAGGTGGCGGCACATGTTGAACACCGAGGTCAGATCGACGTTCAGCACGTCGTCCCACTGCTGCTTGGACATCTTGTGCAGCATGGCGTCGCGGGTGACGCCGGCGTTGTTCACCAGCACGTCGATCGGGCCCAGCTCGGCCTCGACGGCCTTGATGCCTTCGGCGCAGGCGTCGAAGTCACCCACGTTCCACTTGAATACCGAGATGCCGGTCCGCTGCTTGAATTCCGCGGCGGCTTCATCATTGCCGGCGTAGTTCGCGGCCACCTTGTAGCCGGCGTTCTTGAGCGCGATCGAAACCGCTTCGCCAATACCTCTGGTGCCGCCGGTAACCAGCGCAACACGTGCCATCTTGTCGTCTCCCTGGGTTCTTCGGGTTTTTGGTCTTTTACAGGTTTCTTGGTGGTATCCGGATCAGTCGCGTTCGACGCAGAGCGCAATGCCCATGCCGCCGCCGATGCACAGCGTCGACAGGCCCTTCTTGGCGTCGCGCCTGGCCATCTCGTGCAGCAGCGTCGTCAGCACGCGGGCGCCCGAGGCGCCGATCGGGTGGCCGATGGCAATGGCGCCGCCGTTGACGTTCACCTTCGACGTATCCCAGCCCATGTCCTTGTTAACGGCGCAGGCCTGGGCGGCGAAGGCCTCGTTGGCTTCGATAAGATCGAGATCGCTGGCCTTCCAGCCGGCCTTCTCCAGCGCCTTGCGGCTGGCCGGGATAGGACCGGTGCCCATGATCGCCGGATCGACGCCGGCCTGGGCCCACGAGGCGACACGGGCCAGCGGCGTCAGGCCGCGGCGCTTGACTTCCTCGCCCGACATCAGCACCAGCGCGGCGGCGCCGTCATTGATGCCGCTGGCGTTACCGGCGGTGATCGTACCGTCCTTGCTGAACGCCGGGCGCATGCCGGCCATCTTGTCCAGCGCGGCGTCGTGGCGAATGTACTCGTCCTCGGCCACGACGACGTCGCCCTTGCGGCCCTTGATGGTGACGGGAACGATCTCGTCGGCAAACTTACCGGCCTTCTGGGCGGCGGACGCCTTGTGCTGCGATGCAACGGCGAACTCGTCCTGCTGCTCGCGGGTGATCTGCCACTGCTTGGCGACGTTCTCGGCCGTGGTGCCCATGTGATAGCCGTTGAAGGCGTCCCACAGGCCATCCTTGATCATGGTGTCGATGAAGTTCAGGTCGCCCATCTTCACACCCGAGCGCAGATAGGCTGCGTGCTGGGCCTGGCTCATGCTCTCCTGGCCGCCGGCGATGATGATGTTGCCGTCGCCGTTCTTGATTGCCTGGGTGGCGAGGGCGACCGTGCGCAGGCCCGAGCCGCACATCTGGTTGACGACCCATGCCGAGACCTCTTTCGGGATGCCGGCGTTCATCGACGCCTGGCGGGCGGGGTTCTGGCCCTGGCCGGCGGTGAGGATCTGGCCGAAGATCACCTCTTCCACATCGGCGCCGTCGACACCGGCACGCTTGAGCGCCTCGGTCATGGCGACCTGGCCGAGATAGTGGGCCGGAACGCTGCTCAGGGAGCCATTGAAGGAACCCACCGGCGTACGCGCGGCACTGACGATATACACCTCGGTCATCATGCATCTCCCTGAAGCTGACACGCCGGGAAAGGCCGCGATTCGGGGCGCCGGCGGATGCGGCGGACCTTATAGTGCAGCGCGGTAGAATCAAGCGGTTTTCCGGAAGTATCGCCTTGCGCGTTGCAACATGAACGCGCAAGATGCTCAAAAGTTAGGCTCGCTTAAATTCTTGGTCCGAGGGGAAGAGTCGTTGAGGGAGCGTAAGATAGCAAAGGCACAGGAAACGCCGTCCGCCGATGACCAGGGCGCCGAAAAGGCCCCCATCGTCATCAAGAAATATGCCAATCGGCGGCTCTACAATACGGCGACGAGCAGCTATGTGACGCTCGATTATCTCCGCGAGATGGTGAAGCAGGGCGACAACTTCGTCGTTTTCGACGCCAAGACCGGCGAGGACATCACCCGCTCGGTGCTGGCCCAGATCATCTTCGAACAGGAGTCGAAGGGCGAGAACCTGCTGCCGATCAACTTCCTGCGCCAGCTCATCCGCTTTTACGACGACACGTTGCAGGCGGCGCTGCCCAAATATCTCGACATGAGCATGGACCGGTTCACGCGCGACCAGGAGAAGATGCGCGAGTACCTGGTGAACACATTCACGCCCAAGGCACCGCTCGCGCGCTTCGAGGACATGGCGCGCCAGAACATCGCCCTGTTCGAGCGCATGTTCAACATGTTCTCTCCGTTCTCCGGGCAGCCCGACGCCGCTGAACAGACTCCGGCGAAACCCGCCAAGGAAAGCCCTGACGAATCGCTGGCACAGGTCAAAGCCCAGCTCGACGCGTTGCAGAAACAGCTGGAACAACTTTCCAAGAAATAGTCGATAAACCCTACTATTGGTTGTGGTTTACGGCCTCTGAACATACCAGAGGCCATCAGATACCTCATTTTCGGACCCAATTCGGGCCAAAATTGCTTGCACCTTGCGCCGTGAACGACTACCTCCCACCTGTTCGCTGGCACCGGGCAAGGATGTTTCGGGGCTCTCGGGCACGGCATGAGTCGCCGTTCATGCGCTAACTACGCAGGGCAATACTCAGTAGTGAAGTTCTTTGACAGCATCTGGCATGTCGCCGTCGCGTTCGTATTGTGCGCCGGTATCATGACGATCCCCGCCAGCGCGGGGCTTCACCACCAACCTCCCGTACAGTCCTGGGCCCAACACAGGTTCGCGGCATTGGAGACGTCTGTCGGCGCCCGGTTGCCGACCTCGCTCCATGAGCTCCTGGAGTTCGCCAACATTCCCCAGGCCGCGGACGAGCAGCAGTACTGCCTGGCGCAGGCAGTGTATTTCGAGGCGCGCGGCGAGCCGACCGAAGGCCAGGCTGCGGTCGCCCGGGTGATCCTGAACCGGGTCGGCGACGAGCGCTACCCCAGCACCATCTGCGGCGTGGTGTTCCAGAACCAGAAGAGCATGAACCAGTGCCAGTTCCACTTCGCCTGCGACGGCCTGTCCGACAGGCCGCACGATCCGGCGGCCTGGGATACGGCCAACCGCATCGCCTACATGGTTCGAGAGAACTGGTTGCCGGACCCCATCGGCGAATCCAAGTACTTTCACTCGGTCTCCGTCGGCAAGCCGGATTGGACCCGCAAGATGGTGCAGACCGCCCACCTGGGCAACCACCTGTTCTATGCGGAAAAGCACGCCGACTGATCCTGCGCGCCTGCTGAATCTCACCCTAGGCTGGGCTGGAGATTACGGCTAGGCTGCGGCACGAAACGCGCTGAACCGGACCGACGCCCTTGAAGATCGCCACCCTGCCCGCGGGCCTTGCCCTGCGAATCCTGACCGCGTTCGGCTTCGGCTTCTTCCTGTCCATGTTCTGCCGCTCCAGCGGCAACCTGCTGAAAGGACCGGTCCAGGCCGACCTGGGCCTGTCCGAGGCGACCATGGGCCTCACCTTCGGCACCGCGTTCTTCATCGCCTTCGGCCTGGCGCAACTGCCCATCGGGGTGCTGCTCGACCGCTACGATCCGCGCAAGGTTTGCGCGGGCATGCTGCTGGTCGCCGCCACGGGCACGCTGGTCTTCGCCTTTTCCCACACCGGCGGGCACATGGCGGCGGGGCGGGCGCTGATGGGCATAGGCTTCGCCGCCTGCATGATGTCGGCGCTGAAGACCTATTCCCTGTGGTTTCCGGTGAACAAGCTGCCCACCATCAACGGCATCCAGTTCTCGGTCGGCATCCTGGGCTCGATCTCGGCCACCAAGCCGACCCAGTGGCTGCTGGAGGTGACCGACTGGCGCGGCATTAACCTCGCCATGGCGGCGCTGGCACTGCTGGCCGCCATCCTGCTGCTGACGATCGCGCCGAAGCACGGCTCGAAATCGTCGGGCGAGAGCCTGCTGAGCCAGATCAAGGGCATCGGCAAGGTCTATGGCGACGGCTATTTCTGGCGCACGACGCCGTGGGCGTTCACCTCCATCGGCATTTCGCAGGGCATCGGCACCCTTTACGTGATCTCGTGGTTGAAAGGCGCCGGCGGATTGAGCCTGTCCGGCGCCACCGACATCCTGTTCCTGATCGCCTTCGTGTCGATCTTCAACTACCTGCTGGTCGGCTACCTGATGGAATGGCTGGGCAAGCGCGGCTTCGGTCCCATGTCGATCCCCTATGCCGGCGTATTCCTCAGCATGGTGGCGATGGCGCTGATCATCGCGCTGCCCGGCGCGCCGCTGCTGTGGGTGTTCTGGGCGCTGTCCATCGGCTGGGCCAGCCTGACCGTCGCCAGCCTGGCGCGGGCGTTTCCGGTGCACCTGGCGGGCCGGGTCTACACCGGCTTCAACCAGATGAGCTTCCTGATGACCTCGATCATCCAGGTGGTCGTCGGCGGCCTGCTGGATTTCTACCCGCGCGTCGGTGCCGACGCGGCCCCAGACAGCTACCGGCTTGCCTTCGCCGCGGTGCTGGGGATACAGCTTCTCGGGGGACTCTGGACCTTCGCCGCACGCCTGCTGCGCATCGGCGAGCAGACCATGATCGAACGGGAGAACGCGATGACCGAGCAGTCCGGGACCAAGCAGGCCGACAATGTCTGACCAGGATCTGTTCACCGGCACCCAGCCGGTCTCGCCAGGCCGCGCCTTCGACATCGGCAAGCTGCAGGCGTTCATGGAAGTGCACGTCGCCGGCTTCAGCGGCAACCTGGACGCGCGCGAGTTCAGGGGCGGCCAGTCCAACCCGACCTACAGTCTGACCGCCGGTGGCAAGCGCTACGTCATGCGGCGCAAGCCGCCGGGGCAGCTGCTGAAATCGGCCCATGCGGTCGAACGGGAATACAAGGTGATGTCGGCGCTCGGCGCGACCGATGTGCCGGTGCCGAAGACCTATGCGCTGTGCACCGACGAGAGCGTCATCGGCACCTGGTTCTACATCATGGACCATGTGGACGGCCGTATCATCTGGGGAAACGACGTGCCGGACTCGAACCCCGAGGAGCGGGCGGCGATCCACGACTCGATGATCGAGACCTTCGCCCGGTTGCACGCGGTCGACTACCAGGCCATCGGCCTCGGCGATTACGGCAAGCCGACCGACTACATCGCCCGCACGCTCAGCCGCTTCGTCGGCCAGTACCAGCTGGAGGAAACCACCAAGATCCCCGAGATGGACTGGCTGGCGGACTGGCTTCCGGCCAATATCCCTCCCGAAGAGCCGGCCGCCATCGTCCACGGCGATTACAAGCTGGCCAATTTGGTGCTGCACCCGACCGAGCCCAGGGTGGTCGCCATCCTGGACTGGGAGCTCTCGACCATCGGCCAGCCGCTCGCCGACCTTGCCGTCTACGCGCTCTACTACCGCCAGGGCGAGGACGTGCCCGGCGGCCTCCGGCACCTGCCTCTGAAGGCCATGGGCATTCCCACCGAAGAGGAGATGCTGGCGCTGTACTGCAAATATTCCGGCCGGAGCAGCGTGCCGCACTGGGAGTACTACCTGGCCGCCATGCTGTTCCGCCACGCCCAGATTTCGCTGGGCATCCTGGCGCGCGCCCAGAAGGGCACGGCCTCGAGCGAGCACGCCATGATGATGGGCAAGCGCGCCTGGCCGCAGTCGAAGGCGGCCTATGATATCGCCCGGTCGCTGGCCGGATAACTGACGAAAACGACAGTATCGCGCGAACCTTCATCCGTGCCCTTTTACCGTTAACAGCCGGTAACCGAGCGCCTATAGTGCCCGACGACCGGGCCTTAGCGCCGCCACCGTCCGACAGGGGAGACGATCATGGATTTCACGATTCCGGCCGACATCCAGGCCAAGCTCGACGCGCTCGACGCCTTCATCGAGAAGGAGATCAAGCCGCTCGAGAACCAGGACGACAACATCCGCTTCTTCGACCATCGCCGCGAGCACTCGCGCACCGACTGGGACAATGACGGCCAGCCCAAGGAAGATTGGGAAGAGCTGCTGCGCGAGATGCGCCGCCGGGCCGACAAGGCCGGCCATCTGCGTTATGCGCTGCCCAAGGAAGTCGGCGGCGACGGCGGCTCGAACCTGGGCATGGCGATCATCCGCGAGCACCTGGCCAAGAAGGGCCTGGGCCTGCACAACGACCTGCAGAACGAAAGCTCCATCGTCGGCAACTTCCCGTTCGTGCACATGATGATGGCGTTCGGCAACAAGGAACAGAAGGAGCAGTTCCTCGAGCCGTCGATCACCGGCAAGGCGCGCGTCGCCTTCGGCCTGACCGAGCCGGCGCACGGCTCCGACGCCACCTGGATGGAGACCACCGCCGTCCGTCAGGGCGATGACTGGGTCATCAACGGCGAGAAGATGTGGAACACCGGCCTGCATCACGCCACCCACGACATGATCTATGCCCGCACCTCGGGCAAGGCCGGCGACGCCAAGGGCATCACCTGCTTCTTCGTGCCGACCAACTCGCCGGGCTTCAAGGTCGAGAAGTTCATGTGGACCTTCAACATGCCGACGGATCACGCCCACGTGACCCTGCGCAACGTGAAAGTGCCGCATTCGTCGATCTTCGGCGAAGAGGGCCTTGGCCTGCAGGTGGCGCAGACCTTCCTGCACGAGAACCGCATCCGCCAGGCCGCCTCGGGCGTCGGCGTCGGCCAGTACTGCATCAATGAATCGGTCGAGTACGCCAACAACCGCATCGTCTTCGGCAAGCCGATCTCGGCCAACCAGGCGATCCAGTGGCCGCTGGCCGAGTTGCAGACCGAGTGCGAGATGGTCCGTTGGCTGGTGCGCAAGACCGCGTGGGAGCTGGACAAGCACAACCACATGGAAGTGTCGGACGCCGTGTCCATGTGCAACTACCGTGGCAACCGGCTGGCCTGCGAGGCCGCCGACCAGGCGATCCAGACCCATGGCGGCATGGGCTATTCGCGCCACAAGCCGTTCGAGCACATCTACCGCCATCACCGCCGCTACCGCATCACCGAAGGCTCGGAAGAGATCCAGATCCGCAAGGTGGCCGGCTATCTGTTCGGCTTCCAGGGCCCGAAGAAGCAGGCCCGCCTGAAGGCCGCCGAGTAGACGGTAACCCATGCTGCTTTCGCTCGGCCTGCGCCGTACCGCACAGCTTCGCGGACACCACACGGCGATCATCGAACCGGGCAGGCGGCTGAGCTGGGCCGAGGTCGAGGACCGGGTTTCCCGGTTCGCCTCGGCCTTGCTGTCTCTCGGGGTGAGGCACGGCGACCGGATCGCCGTGATGGCCGACAATGCCGGCTGGCACATCGAGGCCTATTTCGCGATCCCCTGGGCGGGCGCAGCCATCGCGCCCGTCAACACCCGCTGGGCGCTGCCCGAGATCGTCGACGGGCTGAACGACTGCGCGCCGCGGGTAATGATCGTCGACGACGCCCATCTGGACATGCTGCCCGGCGTGCTGGCGGGCGCGCTGTCCATCGAGATCGTCATCTCCACCGGCACGGTGACGCCAGACGGCGCGCACGACCTGGAGACACTGATCGCCGCATCGGCGCCGATCGCGCCGGAACTCGTGCCGCACGACCAGCTCGCCGGCATCTTCTATACCGGCGGCACCACCGGCCGGTCGAAGGGCGTGATGCTCAGCCAGGCCAACCTCTACATGCACTCGCTGATGATGACCGCCGAGGACATGTTCCACACCGATTCCGTCGGCCTGCACGTGGCGCCCATGTTCCACCTCGCCGATGTGGGTACGGTGATGGGCGTGACCATGTCCGGCGGCAGCCATGTGTGCCTGCCGCGCTTCGAGCCCGAAGCGACCCTGAAGGCCATCCAGGAGTACGGCGTCACCGAGACCTACCTGGTCTCGACCATGCTGCGCGCCGTGCTCGACCACCCGAACTTCGACGATTACGACCTGTCGTCGCTGCGCAGCATGATCTACGGCGCCTCACCCATCGCCGAGGCGTTGCTGACGCGGGCGCTGGAGAAGATCCCCGGCGCGGGCTTCATGCAGCGCTACGGCATGACCGAGACCACGGGCTTTTTCTGCCTGCTGAAACCCCAGTACCAGTTCGTCGGCGGCCCCAAGCTGCGCTCGGCCGGCCAGCCGATCCACGGCATGGACGTGCGGATCGTCGACGAGCACGGCAAAGAGGTGCCGCGCGGCACCGTCGGCGAGGTCACCGCATCGGGTCCGACCGTGATGCTGGGCTACTGGAGACGGCCCGAGGAGACGGCCCAGGCATTGCGCGGTGGCCGCATGTACACCGGCGACCTGGCGCATATGGACGAGGACGGCTTCGTCTTCGTCGCCGACCGGCTCAAGGACATGATCATCTCGGGCGGCGAGAACATCTATTCCGGCGAGGTCGAGAACGCGCTGTACCGCCATCCGGCGGTGCAGCAATGCGCCGTGATCGGCGTGCCCAGCGAGCGCTGGGGCGAAGCCGTGCATGCGGTGATCGTTCCGCGCGCCGGACAGGAGCTTTCCAGCGAGGTCCTGGATGCCCATTGCCGGTCGCTGATCGCGGCCTACAAATGCCCCAAGAGCTATGAGTTCCGAACCGAGCCGCTGCCGCTGACCGGCGCCGGCAAGGTGCGGAAGTATTCGCTGCGCGAGCCGTACTGGGCGGCGGCGCATTAGGCCTCAGAACCTGAACGAGGCTTCCAGCGACAGCTGATGGTCGAGGGTCAGGTCCAGGATGCGGTCGTCGCCATTTGCCGGCAGGTAGGTGCGCGGGCCGCTCGTGGTCACCGCGCGCCTGTCGGACAGGTTGCGCCCGATGAAGGCGAGCTGCTATCGGCCGTCCGGATCGCCGACCGAAACGTTGACGTCGAACAGCACGTAACCCGGCTGGATGTAGTCGCCCAGCGAGACGTCGTTGGTGAAACAGTCGCTGGTGAACTGCATGTTGCCGGTCAGACCCAGTTCCAGCGCCTCGCCCTAGTCGAGGGGCCCAGCGCACTCTCCACTAACCGGATCGTAGGGCGCATACGCAGGGCAATCTCTGCCGCCCGCGCCGCCTGCGCCGCCGCCTTTCTTGCTACCGCCACCTGAACCGACCGCGACCGCGATGATCCCACCGAGCGCCAGCACGCCCAGTACGATGAAGGCCGTGTTCATCCCTTTACCGTCACCCTCCGCTGCCCCCAGATAATTTGGGAGTGAGATTGAACGGTTGTCGTACTGCTCCAGTAGCGTCAGTCCAGATACATTGAGGGACTTTATGGTGCTTTGATCGTCTGCTTGTCCGAATGACAGCATGACGAGCGGTACCCGCGAGGAAAGCATTGAACCTTCGGTGCGCTGGTAGGGCAATCCGGGCGCGGACAGGCCAACCTTGAACGAAGATCGGCTCACGCTTCTAGGTACTGCGCCGAATTTATATGACCATTCGACAGTCGCATGTAGGCCGCTGGCGGATTCATCCGGCTGCTCGTCGAGCAAGACCCAGGATGAGGACGGTGACACCGAGGCAAGCCAGAATGCTGAACCGGAAACCATTGCAATTAGCTTTCTAGACAAAGGCCGCATCGCTTTACCTCCGGAGTTTGTTCAACAAGTCGAAGTCGCAGGGAAGGAATCGGGAGGAGCGTGGGGACGTCCGGCCGTGCTGCTGAGGATGCGGCCGACCGCCCCCGCACTTCCCACCGCGGGAAACGAGAAAGCCATACCGCACCTGATGGTCGGCAACATGAAGCCAAGGCAAACAGTTGCCAAAGATTTGCCAAAGCGAGCAACAGACCGGGCCGATTTCCTCGATGCTCGGCGCAGGTGTGCGTAGAATGTCTCACGCTTCGTTTGAGTGCCGGCGCGGCAAATTGACCAGGTCACCGTGCTTTGGGGGAGGGGATGGCTCAGGAACAAAGCCAACGCTGGCAGGTCGGTGATCTAGTTCTTGACGTTGGCACCCAGACGGTCGTGCGCGGCAACCAGGCGATTGCTCTTCCCCAGCTCTCCTTCAGGTTTCTGCTGGCCTTGGTTGAGGCCGCCCCCAAAGTCGTCACAGTCGACGACATGATGGATCGCGTATGGGCCGGCATCTTCATCAATGCCGAAACGGTAACCCAGAGGGCAAAGCTGCTTCGCGACGCTCTTGGCGATGACCCGAAAGAACCGCGCTATTTCGCGGTCCGGCGCGGTGTCGGATATCAGCTTCTGCCCCAACCGATCCTGCTCGATTCGACATGTACTGATGAGGCCCCCGTTGCATTGCCAGGCACCAGGCGCTCGAACAGGCAGAAAATGGTCGCTGCCCTGACGATATGCATACTGGCCGTGGGGGCGGTGGCATTCGACCATGTGGCCATGCGGGACCGGGAAGCCGGACACGAACGCACGCTCGGCCAAAGTGCCGCCCAGATAAGGGTGGCTGTGCTGCCGTTCGACAATCTGAGCGCGGATCCGGCCGACGCATTTATTGCGCGGAGCATTCCCGAAATGGTGCTCAATCGCCTCTCCCTGATTTCCCGGCTGACCGTTATCGCGCGCGAGTCCGCCATGCTGAGCGCTGCCGCCAAGGCCTCGCCGGAGGATGCCGGAGCCCAGCTAGGTGCCGGGTATGTGGTCAAGGGTAGCGTGCAACGTCACGGAAACATGCTTCGCGTTACCTGTTTTATCGTCGATACGGCAAAAGGTGCGCGACTTTGGTCGGAACGCTTCGACTGGCCCGTTGACCGGCTCTATACCCTGCAGGATCGAATTGCGGATCAAGTGGCTGCCTCGCTTGAATCAAGGGTTGGAAGCCTTGGCAGGCAGAAGCCGGCCTCGGGCATGACAGCCGGTACCGATGCGTACCTCGCGTATCTGAAAGGCAAATCGCTGCTTGGCCATTTCACCGTGGCCGGGACCATGGCGGCATCAGAGCAGTTCGAGCGTGCGGTAAAATTCGACCCGGACTTCGCCGCCGCACAAGTCGCGCTATTCGACTCTCGCATGCAAAGCGCGAGTCTTCGCAAGGAGGACTTGACGCCGGTCCGTGCGCAATTCCAGCCGTATCTGGAGCGGGCACTCCAACTCCAGCCTGATTCCGGCGAGGATCGTGTCCCACCGCGTGGTGTAACTGCGGCGATGTGGTCACCGCGCTCTCCGGCGGGGCCGGGTTGATCAGACGGCCACGGCGGGCAGGCTGACGAGGGGATCATCGCTCAACGGCGCGAGCGTTTCCACTGTCATGTAGCGCGAC